>JAFXGP010000098.1 GCA_017521195.1 Lachnospiraceae bacterium | reverse complement strand
CTGTAACATATGAAAAACAGATCCACAGTGCCTTTTAAACTATATCAGAGATGGAATGAAATAACCAGTTCATTCTGGGAGAAAGGAAAAATCCAATTACCATCTGAGATAATTGGATTATACGTACTTATGAATTGGAATACATTTTATAAGATGTTAAATGATTTTAATGAGTTGTCCGTTGTAATGCGGATTCTTCTGGCCATGTTTTTAGGTGGCTTCATAGGAAGTGAAAGGGAAAAAAGCAAAAGACCCGCAGGATTTCGTACACATATATTGGTTTGCGTTGGAGCCTGCCTGACTGCTCTTCTTGGACTCTATCTGTGGAATCAGGTAGGGAATATCACAGATCCTGCACGTATTTCGGCTCAGGTAATATCCGGAATCGGTTTTCTGGGTGTGGGAACTATTTTAGTGAAAGAGCATGACCATATTACAGGGCTTACTACCGCGGCGGGGCTTTGGACCACTGCTGCCATAGGGATTGCCTGTGGTTACGGCTTTTATAGTGCGGCATTGGTAGGAACCTTGGTGGTAACAGTAACATCTGCAATATTGTTTAAATTGGAAAGAGGAACCAGAAGAAGAAACTGTATCAGAAGTATTTATCTGGAAATATCGGATGTGGAGCAGGTGAATGAGTATACCGACTGGTTTTGGAAAGAATTAAAATCCCAAAATGTTCTGATTGTGGCGCCAAGAAGTGCCATGGAACAGCATATAGGAATTGAAATCGTATTATCTGTTACAGATGAGGAAGAAGCCAAGAGGATTCTGCAGCAAATAAGAGCCAAAGAAAAGGTTGCATTTGCCATAGAAAGTATTAGAAGAAATCCCCAGAGAAATTAAGAGTTAGGAGCATGGGAATGGAGAATCAGGAAAAAACACATAAACGAAGGGTCCGTTATTCAGGAACCCATCCAAAGAAGTTTAGTGAAAAATATAAAGAGCATAATCCGGAGAAATATGCAGATACCATTGCAAAGGTAATTGGGAAAGGAAGTACTCCTGCGGGAATGCATATTTCTATTTGTGTAAATGAGATTCTTGAATTTTTGCAGATTAAACCGGGAATGGTTGGAGTGGATGCTACTTTAGGATATGGTGGGCATACCAGAGAAATGTTGAAAAAGTTAGAAGGTAAGGGACATCTTTACGGGTTGGATGTGGATCCGATAGAATCGGCAAAGACCAAAGAAAGATTGAGGAGTCAAGGCTTTGGGGAAGATATTTTTACAGTAAGACTTCAGAATTTTGCAGATATTGATAAAGTGGTAGAAGACAGCGGAAGAAAGCTGGATTTCGTATTGGCTGACCTGGGCGTGAGCTCTATGCAAATTGATAACCCTGAAAGAGGTTTTTCATACAAAATAGAGGGTCCTCTGGATCTTAGATTGAATCCAACAGCTGGAAGCAGTGCAGCCGAGCGGTTGAGAGAAGTCACAGAAGAAGAGTTGGTAGGAATGTTGGTGGAAAATGCAGACGAACCTTATGCTGAAGAAATTGCTGCCACAGTTATGAAATGGCAAAAAAAAGGGAAACCCATAGAAACCACTACCGATATGAAACATGTAATTGAAGAAGCACTGGTGTATGTTCCTAAGGCAGAGAGGGCGGAAGCCGTAAAGAAATCTTGTCAAAGAACCTTTCAGGCACTTAGAATTGATGTGAATAGTGAATTTGAAGTGTTATATACATTTTTAGATAAACTTCCGGAAGTTTTGGCACCAAATGGAAGAGTAGCAATTCTAACCTTCCATTCAGGAGAGGACAGACTGGTAAAACGTTCTTTTAAACAGTTGAAAAAACAAGGTGTATACAGTGAAATATGTGAAGATGTAATTCGTCCTTCTGCACAAGAGTGTGCAAAAAATCCAAGAGCGAAGAGTACCAAAATGCGTTGGGCGATAAAATCATGTTAAGGAGGCATTATGCAACAGATATTCGAATCTATTAATAAAGTATTTTCCTTTGTTGGTCCTTTATCGGATTTTTTATGGGATTTTCCCACAAATTTTGAATGGTACAGAAATATTCCATTGTTGGGAAATTTCTCTTTTGCCATTATTCTTTTGCTGGGTTCCGGAATGTATTTTAGTTTCCGGTTGGGATTTCTTCAGGTAAGAGGGTTTAAAAAAGGAATTCAGATTATGACAGCTAAGCGAAGTGTGGAGACAGGGATTTCACCATTAGCTGCTTTCCTTTTAAGTTCAGCCATGCGTGTGGGTCCGGGAAATATCCTGGGAGTAACAGGGGCCATTGCAGTAGGAGGTCCCGGTGCTATTTTTTGGATGTGGGTATCTGCTTTTTTTGGAATGTCAGTGGCATATATGGAAGCTGTACTTGCACAGATTTTTAAAGAAAAAAAGGAAGATGAGTTTGTAGGTGGTCTCCCATTTTATGGAAGAAAACTGTTGGGCAATAAAGTATGGATAGGAGTCTTTTTATCAATACTCTACATATTATATGCATTGTGTTGCCTGCCGGCTCAGGGATTTAATGTAGTTTCTTCTATCGGAAGAATGGCTGAGATTGTAACGGGAACTACTATTGCAACGGATTCCTTGTTTTATTATATAGTAGGTGCTTTGACGATTGTGGTTACAGCAATAATCGCTTTTGGTGGAATTAAGAAGGTTTCAAAATGGACGGATAAGATGGTTCCGGTAATGGCTGTGCTGTATGTGGCAACGGTTGTAGTATTGATTTTGTTAAATTTAGATGCAGTACCATATTTCTTTAAAGCTGTTTTTGGCGGAGCCTTTAAACCAGATGCTATTTTTGGAGGATTGTTCGGAACGGTATTGGCACAGGGCGTAAAGAGAGGATTAATGTCTAATGAGGCCGGTCAGGGTACCATTACTATGTCCGCAGCGGCTGCAGATGCGGCTCATCCTTGTGAACAGGGACTTCTGGCATCCATCGGCGTGTTTTTAGATACTATTATTATTTGTACTTTATCCGGTTTTGTAGTGGTTATGGCTCATTGTTGGGACGGTGCCAATGCAGAAGGTTGGATGGCAATGGATAAACTTCCTAAATTTACGGAATCCATTGCAACATTGACACCGGGAACAGGTGCTAATGCCATTATTACATTTTTAGTAACCATGTGTTTCTGCTTATTTGCGTATACCTGTCTTATAGGTATGATAAGTTTTTCGGAAATTGCCGCAAATCGTATCCGTCAGGGGAAAGGGTTTATCAATGGGGTAAGAATTGTTGCTTTAATTGTAGCGGCCTTTGGTATTTTATGTAATATAGCAGGGTTGGAACTTGGTAATCTATGGGCATTTTCCGATTTGGGAAATATTCTGATAGTATTTTTTAATGTACCTATTATTTATGTAGGTGCCAAATATGTATTTAAGGCAACAAAGCATTTTGAAGAAAATGGGGATGTCGATTTTACAGGAGAAGTTATCGGAAGAGAAGATTTATCTTATTGGAAATAATGAAACAGAGAGTCCAATAGAAGAACTCATGATTTTAATAAGCAGTTTAAAACAAACAGCATAGGGAAAATTGAAGATGAAGATACTCGTTTTAAATGGAAGTCCGAAAGGAAAATACAGTATAACATTACAAACCATTAATTATTTTCAAAAAATATGCCCTAAGCATGAATTTCAAGTAATTCATGTGGGACAAAAAATAAAAGCTTTAGAAAAAGATTTTACAGAAGTTTCAGAAGCAGTAGATAAGGCGAAACTGATTATTTTCTCTTATCCGGTATACACTTTTATTGCACCATATCAGCTTCATAGATTTATGGAATTGTTAAAAGAATCCGGAATTACTTTGGAGGGAAAATATGTTACCCAGATTAGTACATCGAAACATTTTTATGATGTGACGGCTCACAGATATATTCAGGATAATTGTCAGGATTTAGGAATGAAATATATCCGTGGCTTAAGTGCGGATATGGATGATTTGTTGAAGGAAAAAGGACAGAAGGAAGCAAAGGAATTCTTGAAATATGTTTTCTGGAGTATGAAAAAAGATGTTTATGAAGCTTTGCCTGTGAAACAAGAGGGGACCGTAACTTTGAAACCTGTGACGGTACCGGAAGAAAACTGCATGGAAGAAAAGACCGGTGATGTAGTAATTGTTACGGATTGCGAAGAAGATAATCTTCAATTACGGAACATGATAGAACGTTTCCGCAAGGTATTTCCGAGAAAAACCCGAGTCGTGAATATCAGGGAGTATCCATTTATCGGAGGATGTCTGGGATGCTTTAACTGTGCTGTTAGCGGTAAATGTATTTATATAGATAAATTTGATGATTTTCTCAGAAATGAAATTCAGACAGCCCAATCCATTGTATATGCCTTTACGATAAAAGATCATTCCATGGGAGCAACCTTTAAGCTGTATGATGACAGACAGTTTTGTAATGGGCATAGAACCGTAACCATGGGAATGCCTTTTGGCTATTTGGTAAGCGGGGCTTATAGCAAAGAGCCGAATTTGCAGATGATTTTGGAGGCGCGTGCCCAAGTGGGGAATAATTTTCTGGCGGGAGTTGCTACTGATGAAATCAATCCGGACGAATCCATTGATAAAATGGCAGCAAGCTTAAATTATGCGTTGGAAAACAGTTATGTTCCGCCACAGAATTTCTATGGCATTGGGGGAATGAAAATTTTCCGTGATTTAATCTGGATTATGCAGGGAATGATGAAAGCAGACCATAAATTCTACAAATCCCATGGTCAGTATGATTTTCCGCAAAAGGAATGGCCTACTATGTTAAAGATGTATCTGGTAGGAGGATTAATTTCAAATCCTAAGATAAAGGCAAAAATGGGAAATGCCATGAATGAAGGAATGTTAATGCCTTATAAGAAATTGTTAGAAGATAAGAAATAAAAGAAGAGGATTCCATGAAGGAATCCTTTTTTAATAGTTTTGCGATTAACTAAATATTGTATAAATTGTGGAAAAATAATTGCATATATACAAAATATGAAGTACAATTATAGAGAATATCGGATAATTCACAATAGAAGGCAGGGGAGATATATGAAAAAGATTATTGCTAAAAAGTTAGTACTAATTGTAGGAAGTACAATGGCAGTAATTCTTCTGTTGAACTTTTTGATTCAGAGGGAGGATGCATTGGAATATTTGAAGAACAGCTCTGCCCTCGTAATCAAACAGATTGGTTCTATTTTGGATAGGAATGAACAGAACACTGATAACAAAGAAGAGGTGGATGACTTAATAGCGCCTATTCCGGTGCCGGAAGGAACCAACTATTACATAATTAACAAAGAGGACTTGAGTGTTGTTGGTGCTATTGGGGAGCAGCATGTTGTGGGAAATTCCATCAGGGAACTGATTGGTGAGTGGAAAATTGACAAGGTATATGGTGTTGGTGATAAATATTATTATTTTACGGAAGATGGTGGGTATTACGTAGGGGTATCCAAGCCCAAAGATGTGGTACTGGAAGATGCTAAAGACAATATGGAACAGTTGTTTTTATATTTGTTCATAGCTTCTTATGTTATGGTTTATATATGTATGAGGATGTTGGACCGTTACGTGATACGTGGTGTTGATAAAATTGCAAAAGGTGTACAGGAAATTACCGGAGGAAAGTTGGAGACTACTATCCAAGTGGATAATACACCGGAATTAAAGATTCTTAGTGAGAATATTAATCAAATGACCGGAAGTTTGATGGATCAGGCGGCTAAGATTAATACGATTCTGGATGCTGTGGACATGCTGATTGCAGTTTATGAATACGGTAATGATGGAGACAGGGTTTATGCTTCCGGAAAAATCGGAGCAGTTCTTATGATTCCGGATGAGGAAAAGGAAATTTTACTTAGTGATAAGAAGTTGTTTGAGCAGAAGATTGATTTCATCAAACAATATCCGGTAGAAGGATACAAAAAAGTATATCGGATGCCAGTAGAAACCGACTGCTTCTTACAGATTGAAACTTTCCGCAATCAGCAATCGGAATTTGGTATTGTAATGGATGTAACGGAAGAAATTCTGGAAAAACAGAAATTACGTCATGAAAGGGATTCTGACCAGTTGACAGGTTTATTAACCAGAAGAGCTTTTTACAGCAGTTTGCGTAGTGTATATGAGAGACCGCATGTGATGAAAAAAGCGGTTCTTATGATGTGTGATTTGGATGGATTAAAGAAATTTAATGATACCTATGGTCATGCTAATGGTGATAAAGCTATTAAAAAAGCGGCGGAAATCATCAGTTGTAATGCTGATGACAACTGTTGCGTAGCCAGATTAAGCGGTGATGAATTTGCTGTTTTCATGTATGGTGCAGATGAAAATGAAACATTGGAAAATAAAATAAAAGAAGTATATGAATATATGATGAATGCACAAATAGATGTATATGGTAAGATGATTGATGTGCGTTTATCCGGAGGCTATGTATTCCATTCCAAATATCCGCAATCTTATGATAAATTGCTGAAGAAAGCAGATGATGCATTGTATATATCCAAAGAGAATGGCAGAGCCAGATTTACAGAGTATACCGGTGAATAATTTGGTAAAACATAAAAAGTGAGGAAATCTGATTGAGCACAGAAAAGAAGATACAGTTTATAGTAAATACAATATTTTACGGAGCAATTATTTGTATAGTGCTTATTGCATGCAGTTATTTGATACCGATTTTATTTCCATTTATTATTTCCTTTATAATGGCAAGTATTCTGATAGTTCCTGCACGTAAATTTGCAGGAAAGAATAGTAAAATAAGAAGGATCTGTGCGATAGCAGTAGGAGTTGTGTTTTTTGCAGCTTTATTTTGGGGAATTACGGTTTTAGGAGTTGCTCTGGTAGATTGGTTTATGGGATTTTTGGAGTTTGTTCCGAGACTTTATCAGGAAGAAATTCTTCCGATGTTAAATTATTTGTATATGGAAATTACAGAACGAATGACCTTTGCAGATCCGGCACTGACTGAGAAAATCAATGGAGTGTTTCAGGATTTCATTGGTAACCTTGGAAATTATATTTCCAGTTTTTCGATGAATGCGATTAAAGTTATCAGTGGCGGAATTGCAGGGATTCCGGGGTTAATTATTAAATTAATTCTTATGGTTATATCGTGTTTTTTCTTTTTGTTGGATTATGATAAAATTATGGCTTTCTTTGCAGGGCTTGTTCCGAAGGGAAAAGAAAAAACATTTGAAACAATACAATGGTATGTAAAAAATACGTTATTAGTGTATATCCGTTCCTATGCGTTATTGTTTTTAATGACTTATGTGGAACTTACCATAGGATTCCAAATATTGGGGATACCATATGCTCCTATTATTGGCTTAATGATTGCAGTGTTTGATATTTTGCCGGTTCTTGGAACAGGAGGTATTTTATTACCATGGACAGTAGTCTTATTGGTTATGAAAAATTTCCCTATGGGAATCGGAATGTTTGTATTGTATCTGATTATTACCATTATCAGAAATACCATGGAACCCAAACTGGTGGGTAAGCAGATTGGACTTCATCCTTTGGCAACCATGATTTCTCTATATGTAGGTCTGAAAGTTATTGGATTCTGGGGAATGTTAATTTTCCCTACCACTTTAGCGGTGCTTAGCAGTATGAAGAAAGAAATTCAGGATTCGGGTCATTTGGAAAATGAATCATGAAAAATATAAAAAGATAGGCTGTACAATGAATATGAATTCCCGCAGAAGAGAAAATAGTTTCTTACGGCGGGAATTTTGTTGTTTCAAAAAAATATATTTTGAGAAAAAATAGAAAATGGATGACACAGAAAGACAAATATTTTTCTCTGGAATACATTTCTAGTTGAAAAAAAAGTTATTTTTTGTATAATAAGATGCATGATAGATTTAGTAAATCCTTGATTTGTCAGGTAGAGTGTGGTAAAATTATGCCGTTTACTGGTATTTTTGCTCTCAAAATGTAAGGAAGTGCAGTTTATCAGTTTGAGAGCCTTATGGTAGAAAAGTAAAAAAAGAAAAGGAGTGTATATTGTGGCTAAATATATTACAAAACGAGTGTTTCTCGCAATCGCCACCTTGTTCATTGTATGTGGAATCACCTTTTTTGCAATGAACGCAATTCCGGGAGGTCCATTTGATGGTGAAAAAGCTATTTCCCCGGAAGTAAGAAGAGTATTGGAGGAAAGATTCAATCTTGACAAACCATTGCCGGAGCAGTTTGTACTTTATTTGAACAATCTGTTGCATGGAGACTTTGGGGTTTCCACCAAAACCGGACGTGACATTAAGACTACTATTTTCAGTTCTTTTGCAGTTTCAGCAAAATTAGGAGGGATGGCAGTTATTGTAGCAGTCATCTTCGGAATTATTTTGGGATGTATTGCGGCACTGAATCGTAATAAATTAGCGGATCGTCTAATTATCTTTTTGTCTACATTATTTACATCTCTGCCCAGTTTCGTATTTGGTACGTTGCTTCTTTTGATTTTTAGTACCAAATTGAATCTGTTCCAAGCATGGAGTGCAGACGAGACCAATTATGTGCTTCCGGTAATTGCTTTATCAGCATCACCGATGGCATATATTACACGTTTGACTAAGACCAGTATGTTGGATGCTTTAGGACAGGATTATGTGCGTACAGCAAGAGCAAAAGGGGTAGTACAGTGGAAAGTTATCTTTAAACATACTTTGAGAAATGCGTTGATTCCAGTTATCACTTATGTAGGACCTTTAACAGCTTCCATTCTTACAGGTTCTCTTGTAATTGAAAGTATCTTTTCAATCGGAGGACTTGGTTCTAAATTTGTAAGCTGTATTACAAACCGTGATTATCCTATGATTATGGGAACTACAATTTTCCTTGCTACATTGATGATCACAGTTAATCTTCTTACAGACATTGTATATAAGATAGTAGACCCTAGAATTAAACTTGATTAAGAATAAAGGAGAAATTTGACATGAGTAATGAAAAATATGATGTAAATCAGATGCCAGAAAAATCTCCTTTAAGTTTTCAGATTGATTTGAAGAAATTTGAAAAGGCAACTGATGATGAAAAAAGACAGCAGGATGTCATGAGTGAGTCTGTTTCTTTCTTTAAAGACGGAATGAGAAAACTGATGAAGAATCCGCTGGCAGTAGGAAGTATTATTGCACTGCTTCTGATTATTGTAATGATTGTTGTTGTACCCCATATTGTACCTTATGGTTATTCTGAAATTGTAAGCGTCAATGGAAAACGTGATAAAGAAGCAACCAATATGGCTCCTTTTGAATATTCAGAGATGGAACAGGCATATATAGAGGAAGGCGGAGAAGTATTTCCGCATATTATGGGAACCGATGAAATGGGACGTGACTATTTCGTACGTGTTGTTTATGGTACCCGTGTATCTCTGATTGTAGGTGTTTTTGCGGCACTTCTGGTAGTTCTTATCGGGGTTATCTATGGAAGTGTGGCCGGGTATTGCGGCGGTAAGGTGGACTTGGTCATGATGCGTATTGTAGATATCATCTATTCACTGCCGGATATGTTAATGGTGGTTCTTCTTTCTGTCGTATTGAGAGAAGTTCTGGATGTAAGCGCATTCCCGGTTTTGAAAAAAATCGGTGTTAATATGATTTCTCTGTTTTTGGTATTTGCCTTGTTATATTGGACAGGTATGGCACGAATGGTTCGTGGACAGGTACTTAGTATCAAGCAGAATGAATATGTTCTTGCTGCAAAAGTCAGTGGTGCAAAAACAGGAAGAATTATCCGCAGACATATTCTGCCAAATACCATCAGTGTTATTATTATTACAGCAGCGCTTCAGGTACCGTCAGCTATTTTTACGGAAAGTTTCTTAAGCTTTATCGGTTTGGGAGTTCAGGCACCGATGCCTTCTCTTGGTTCTTTGGCCAATGCAGCTCGTTCCGGAATTACCCAATATCCATATAAGCTACTGTTCCCTGCGATAATGATTTGTTTAATCACATTGGCCTGCAACCTTTTGGGTGATGGTCTGCGTGATGCTTTTGACCCTAAATTAAGGAGATAATACTATGAGTGAAAATATACTTTCTGTACAGAATCTGCATACTTCCTTTAAAACCGGAAAAGGTGATGTACATGCTGTTAACGGTGTTTCTTTTAATCTTTCCCCGGGAAAAATCCTTGGGATTGTAGGAGAATCCGGTTCCGGCAAATCTGTAACAGCGTATTCCATTATGGGAATTTTGGAGAGTAATGGGTGTATTACTGATGGTAAGATTCTGTATAAAGGACAGGATATTACAAAATTTACAGAAAAACAGATGAGAGAATTTAGAGGAAAATGTTGTTCTATCATTTTCCAGGATCCTATGACCAGCTTAAATCCGGTGTTTACCATCGGCGCTCAGTTAACGGAAGCGATTGAACTTCATACTTCCAGAAAAGGAAAGGAAGCAGAAGAAAGAGCGGTGGAAATGCTTACTTTGGTAGGGGTAAATGAACCGGAAAAACGTTTGAAACAGTATCCGTTTGAACTTTCCGGTGGTATGCGTCAACGTGTTATGATTGCTATGGCTCTGTCTTGTGAACCGGATATTTTAATTGCAGATGAACCGACCACAGCATTAGATGTTACCATTCAGGCGCAGATTTTGGAATTGATGCAGGAACTTCAGAAAAAATTAGGCATGGCAATTATCATGGTTACTCATGATTTGGGTGTTATTGCAGATATGTGCGATGAGATTATTGTTATGTATGGCGGAAGTGTATGCGAAAGAGGAACGGCAGAAGATATTTTCTATCGTCCTGCACATGAATATACAAAAGGACTTTTACGTTCTATTCCTAATGTTGACCGAATGGGACAAAAATTGGTACCGATTCCGGGAACACCAATTAACCTTTTAAATATGCCAAAAGGATGTGCGTTCTGTCCAAGATGTGAGAATGCCATGAAAATCTGTCTGGAAGAAAAGCCGGTAGAAATGCAGATGCCGGACGGACATTTTGTATCATGCTGGATGAATGTAAAAAAAGCTATGGAAGAAGGGAAGGCGTAAGATTGTGAGTAAAGATGCATTAAATAAAAACGAATATCTTATTGAAGTAAAAGATTTAAAACAGTACTTCCCTATTAAGACAGGATTTATGAAATCTGTTCCTTTAAAAGCAGTAGATGGAGTTTCTTTTTCTATCAAACCGGGTGAAACATTAGGATTGGTAGGAGAGTCCGGTTGTGGGAAAACTACCGTAGGAAGAACATTGCTTCATTTATATAATCCTACTTCTGGTGAGATTTTGTTTGACGGGAAACCGGTAAATAAAAATACGATCCACGAAATGCGTAAAGAAATGCAGATGGTATTTCAGGATCCATATTCTTCTTTGAATCCCCGTATGACAGTAGAAGATATCATTGGAGAGCCGCTGGATGTGCACAAATTATATTCCGGCAAAGAAGAAAGACGTGAAAAAATTCTGGAATTGATGAAGACGGTAGGATTGAACGCAGAGCATGCAACCCGTTATGCACATGAGTTTTCCGGTGGACAGCGTCAGCGTATCGGTATTGCAAGAGCCTTGGCTACTAATCCTCGTTTTATTGTATGTGATGAGGCTGTAAGTGCGTTGGACGTATCCATTCAGGCACAGGTAATCAATATGTTTGAGGAACTTCAGGAAAAGCTGGGAATGGCATATTTATTTATTGCCCACGACCTTCTTGTAGTAAGACATATTTCTGATAGAATTGCGGTTATGTATTTAGGAAGAATCGTGGAAATTGCGGATGCAGATGAACTTTGTGATGCACCGGTTCATCCTTATACTCAGTCCTTATTAAGTGCAGTTCCGTATCCGGATCCTAAGATGGCGAAGGAAAGAGAACGTATTGTCTTAGAAGGGGATGTACCCAGTCCTATGAATATGCCAAGTGGTTGTGCATTCCGTACCAGATGTAAGTATGCTACAGAGAAGTGTGCGGCAGAATGTCCGCCATTGACCGATAGAGGAAATGGACATCAGGTAGCTTGTTGGAATAAATAGTCAGATGGAACAGATGCGTGTGATTTAGTGTTTGTTTTTGTAATTATTAGATAAATATAAATATCAAATAATGTATAAAATTACGAAAGAGTCAGCAGTTATGAAAAAAATGTTGACTCTTTTTTTTATGAATGATATAGTATTTGACATGTGTAGCTTTTTGGATGTTTTATACATTTGAAGAGCACATAAAGAATAATAGGAGGACATTATTATGAAAAAGAAATTACTTTCTATGTTACTTGCTATGGCTATGGTAGCAGGATGTCTTGCCGGATGTGGCGGCAACTCTGCACCTGCAGATGATGCAGTAACAGAAGAACCAGCAGGTAGTTCTGCACCTGAATGGTCTGGTTACGATGAAAGAATCGCAGCAATCAGATTAGAAACAGATTTAGCAAAACGTGAAGCAATGATGCATGAAGCAGAAGATGAGCTTATGGCAACATGGGCAGTAGTACCATTATACTACTACAACGATTCCTATCTTCAGAAAACAGATGTAGAAGGCATCTACTCTAACTTATTTGGTTTCAAATATTTTGGATTTGCGAAAACACCTACTAATGAATTATCACTTCAGATTGCATCTGAACCTGATAAACTTGACCCGGCTCTTAACTCTTCCGTAGACGGAGCTTGTCTTGCAATCCTTGCATTCGGTGGTTTATATGCTTATGATGAAAATGGTGCTTTAGTTCCTGAATATGCAGAAAGCCATGAAGTAAGTGAAGATGGTATGACATATACTTTCACATTAAAAGATGGTTTAAAATGGTCTGATGGTGAAGTATTAGATGCTCATGACTTCGTATACAGCTGGAACCGATTAGCAAATCCTGCTACAGCAGCAGACTATTCTTACTTAACAGCTTCCATCGCTACTAATGAAGATGGTACTCTTCAGGTAGAAGCTTCTGAAGATGGTAAGACATTTACTGTTCATTTACCAGCTCCATGTGCATATTTCCTTGATTTATGTGCATTCCCTGCATTTTATGCAGTTCCTCAGCATGCAGTAGAAGCGGCAGAAGGTGCTGATACTAACCCTGGTGCTTGGGCATTAGAAGCAGGTTTCGTAACATCCGGTCCAATGAAATTAGTTGAATGGAAACATGATGAGTCCATGACATATGTTCCAAATGAAAACTACTGGGCAGCTGACAAAGTATCTTTAACAAAAATCAGCTTTATGTTAAGTGAAGATCCTGCAGCTATTTATAATGCATTCCAGGATGGTTCTATCCAGTTTACAGATACTGTACCAACAGATATGATGGAAACTGTAAAAACTACACCTGAATATCACCAGATTCCTAACCTTGGAACATACTACTGTGGATTTAATGTAAACAGTCCTGTATTTGAAGGTTTAACTGTAGAGCAGGCAGCTGGTATGAGAAAAGCATTCTCCTTATTGATTGACCGTGAATATATTGTTGAAGCTATTGGTCAGGCAGGACAGGAACCGGCTAACACATTTATCCCAACAGGTATGGCTGACGGACAGGGCGGCGAATTCAGAGTAAATGATGATGCTTACACATACCCTGTAGCAGATGAAAAAGGATACTATACAATTGCATACTCTGAAGAAAAAGTAGAAGAAGCAAGAGAATTATTAAGAGCTTGTGGATATGAATTTGATGAAAGTGGTATGTTATCTGCAGATACACCAATTGATATGACATACTTAACAAATGATGCTGAAGGTAACGTTAAGATTGGTGAAGCAATTCAGCAGGACTTAGCAGTAATCGGTGTCAACCTTACAGTAGAAACACGTGAATGGAATGTATTCCTTGATGAAAGAAAGAACGGTCAGTTCGACTTCTGTCGTGAAGGTTGGTTAGCAGATTACAACGACCCTATCAACATGCTTGAAATGTGGGAAACAACATCCGGTAACAACGATATGCAGTTTGGTAGATAATATTAACTGAATATTATTGTGAATATTTTAGAGAGTGACTAATTTTTGGTCACTCTCTTTTTTTAATAAAAAATTATGGCAGAGGATGCATGGGATGATAGATTCTTTGTTGTTTGTTAAACCATGGTTTTACCGCATTAACTACAAATATAGCTTGAGAAAAACTATCAAATGGATATACAATATAACCAGCTTATAAATACAAGGAGAAGACATATGATTACATACAAAAATAATATTTTTCATATTCAGGGTAAAGGATTTTCGAGCTTAATGAGAATAAATAAATATGGTCAGTTAGAACAGCTTCACTTCGGTGAAGAAGTAGAAATGGAAGATGTACAGGCATTGGAATATCATACCGGTTTGGGCTGGGGCTCTTCCATACTTTTGGATGACAATGACCTTGCAAGCTGCCCGGATGTGATTCCCTACGTATGGAGTGAAAATGGGCGTGGGGATTATAGGGAAAGTCCGTTAGAAATTGGAAAAAGCATGGAATTTAAATATAAGTGTCATAAAATTTATAAAGGTGTTGCTCCTATAAAATGTGCTTTGCCGCAGGCAAAAGGGGAATGTGATACATTAGAAATTCATATGTCTCAAAACGGATTGTTGTTAAAGTTGTATTTTTCTGTATTTGATGGTGTTTTAACCAGAAGAGCTGTTTTAACTAATATAGGCAAAGAAACTGTTGAAATTCAGAAAATCATGAGCTTTATGATGGATATTTACGGTGATTATGAAGCTACTACTTTCCATGGTAGCTGGATTGCGGAAATGCGCGACAGTAAACAGGTGGCTCAAGGAGGGCGTATTGTAAATGAAAGTTTGACCGGATTTTCTTCCAATCAGCATCATCCGGGATTTTTAGTGTCGGAACCGGAAGCAACAGAAGAATACGGAAGGGTCTATGGAATTAATCTGATATATTCCGGAAATCACTATGCATCAATACAGAAATCTTATCAGGGGCTGACTCGTATTATGCAGGGAATTTCTCCTAATAATTTTAGTAAAAAGCTGCAACTAAAAGAAAGTTTTGAAACACCGGAAGCAGTGATTTGTTTTTCTGACAAAGGTTTTGGCGGTATGAGTGAAAAAATGCATGCTTTTGTAAACAGATATATCATTCCGGAATACTGGCAGGGAAGAGAACGTCCCGTGTTATATAACAGTTGGGAAGGTTGTATGTTTGATTTTGACCAGAGAAGACTTTTGGGACTTGCCAAAACAGCCAAGGATTTAGGGTGCGAAATGTTTGTTTTAGACGATGGTTGGTTTGGAAAACGTAATGATGATAAAGCCGGTCTGGGGGATTATAATATTAATAAGAAAAAGCTTCCGCAAGGAATGAATGGTTTTGCAGATAAAATACATGCTTTGGGGTTACAATTTGGTCTTTGGTTTGAGCCCGAATCCGTAAATATGGATTCTGATTTGTATAGAGCACATCCGGATTGGGCATTGACTGATGAATTTACACCGGTATTGGGAAGACATCAGTTGTTGTTGGATTTAACAAAACAGGAAGTAAGGGATTATATTGTAGAAAATGTAGGAAAAGTTTTAGATAGTGCAAACATCAATTATGTGAAATGGGATATGAACCGTCACAGCATTGCCTTGGGGACAAAAGCCCATGATTATATCTTGGGATTATATGATGTCCAACGAAGAGTCTTTGAACCAAGACCCCATATTTTGTTGGAAAACTGTGCTTCCGGCGGTAATCGTTTTGATCTTGGAATGCTTTGTATGGGACCGCAGATTTGGTGTTCTGATGATACCGACCCAATAGAAAGGCTTACCATTCAAGGAAATCTTTCTTATTTGTATCCACAGTCCACTTATGGAACTCATGTTAGTGCAGCACCGCATGCACAGACTTTGCGTGTAACGCCATTAGCAACCCGTGGAAATGTATCTTTCTTCGGGTGTCTGGGATATGAGTTGGATTTGAAACATTTGCTTTCTTTGGAAAAAGAGGAAATCAAAGCACAGATTGCATTTTATAAAAAATATCGGATGGTATTCCAATATGGTTCTTTTAAACGTCTGAAAAACGGCTGGCAGGTGAAAAAGGATGGAACTGCCATTGCAGGAGTGTTCCGTGGTCAGGTAGCAGCAGCACCGGGCTATGAAGTGCTTCGGATGAAAGATTTGGATAAGAAAAAACAATATAGTTTTGTTAATAGAGAACAAAAACTCAGAGTAGGACAGTTCGGCGCCTTAATTAAGCATGTGGTACCCGTGAATTTGAATCCTAACGGAGCGATTTTAAGAACAGCAGACCGTAAGATTACCATGGGAGACGGAAAGCAGGAATTAAAAGCTTCCGGTGCAGCTCTTATGAGTGGCATCAGATTACTTCCTATCTTCCAGGGAACAGGATATGATAAAAACCAGCGCACACTTACAGATTTTGGTTCTGAAGTGTTTGTAGCTGAAGAAGTATTGTAAATTTAAAGGGGCATAATGATTATGCCTCTTTTTATGTTTTTGGAGGAAAACGGATTGACATAAATGTATGTATGATATAAAATACAGAAAACATAAAATTTTTAAATCAAATATTTCTAATCTAATGGCATTCGCCATCTGTTTCGATTCTTAAAACATATATTAATCATGAAAATACAGCAATCAGAAAATGAAGAGGGAAAAATATAGGACTCAACAAGTGATAATATGAAGGTATCGAAAAAAGTTATTGACAAAACCGAACAAATGTTTTAGTATAAACACAAGTTAAGAACGTTTGTTCTGATAAAGGAGAACGAAAATGGAAAGAGATGACAAATTAAAAGCCCTGGATGCGGCAATATCACAGATTGAAAGACAGTATGGTAAAGGAGCAGTTATGAAACTGGGAGACCCTGCTGCACAGATGAATGTGGAGACAATTCCCACAGGTTCATTAAGTTTAGACCTTGCATTAGGATTAGGAGGAATTCCAAAAGGAAGAATTGTTGAGATATATGGTCCTGAATCCAGTGGTAAGACAACTGTAACCCTACATATGATTGCAGAAGTACAGAAGAGAGGCGGGATTGCAGGATTTATCGATGCAGAACATGCTTTGGATCCTGTATATGCTAAAAATATTGGAGTTGATATTGATAATTTATATATTTCACAGCCGGATTGTGGAGAACAAGCTTTAGAAATTACGGAAACTATGGTGCGTTCCGGAGCTATTGACATTGTAGTAGTGGACTCTGTTGCGGCATTAGTACCTAAGGCAGAAATTGATGGAGATATGGGAGATTCCCATGTGGGACTTCAGGCCAGATTAATGTCTCAGGCATTACGTAAATTAACGGCAGTTATCAGTAAATCCAATTGTACTGTTATTTTTATCAACCAGTTACGTGAAAAAGTAGGTGTTATGTTTGGTAATCCTGAAACAACCACAGGTGGACGTGCATTAAAATTCTATTCTTCCGTACGTTTAGATGTAAGAAGAACAGAAGCTTTGAAACAAAGTGGAGAAATTGTAGGTAACCGTACACGGGTAAAAGTTGTGAAAAATAAGATTGCTCCACCATTCAAAGAAGCGGAATTTGATATTATGTTTGGTGAAGGTATTTCTAAAGTAGGAGATATTCTTGACCTGGCAGCAGAAAACGGAATTATTAATAAAAGTGGTGCATGGTATGCATATGAAGGCAATAAGATTGGTCAGGGAAGAGAGAATGCTAAGAATTATCTGAGAGAAAATCCTCTTATCTGTGAAGAAATCGAGAAGAAAGTAAGAACATTATTTGGATTAGATGATGTTGTTGAAGAATAATTAATAAGTAATCATAGGAGGCTGCTTATTTGTAGGATAAGCAGCCTTTTTATCTGATGGTAAGGAATAAAATGGTTGAAACAAAAATAATTACTCAAATAGACGAGTTAGACAAGAAAAGATGTATGGTATATATAGATCAGGAATATGCCTTTACAATATACAAAGGAGAAATTAAGGAATATAAGCTCAGTGTAAATTACCCTATAGAAGATAAGGTGTATCAAATCATTAAGACAGAAATCTTGCCTAAAAGAGCCAAGAAGAGATGCCTTAATTTGTTACAGAAACGACCTTATACGGAACGTAAGCTGCGGAAAAAATTAGAAGAAGGATATTATACGGAAGATATTATAGAAGAGGCTATTAGCTATGTAAAATCTTTTCATTATATAGATGATTATGACTATGCCTATCAGTATATTTTTTATCATAAAGAATCGGAAAGCAGGAAAAAGATGGAAGAAAAGCTTATGATAAAAGGTATTAATCGTGATATATTGCAAAAAGCCTTTGCAGATTCGTATGCTGATGAAGAAGAAGCCATGGAAATAGAAATGGAACAGGCCCAAAAACTTCTTCGGAAGAAAAAATATGAACATGAAAATACAGATTGGAAAGAGAAACAGAAAATATATGCTTTTTTAGTAAGAAAGGGTATAAGTTCTTCCGTAATTAAAAAAGCAATGGGGTTACAGGATGTGTAATTCCTATAAAACAAAGGATGATTTATACATATTAATAGTTTTCTGATTAGAAGCAGAAATAACAAGAACTTGTATTTGATTATGGAAATATTTATACAATTTGTATGCTTTTTATCTTGACACAGAGATACATTTTGTATAAAATTGAACTGTTGTAAACTGCTAATGTGAGATGTGATACAAATATTGTATATTTATAATCTTATTTTAGATATCGTACAATGAAAATTTAATATAAGGAGGTGCTCCTGTACATGATGACAGCCGTAATCAGTGTAGTAGTAGCTCTGATCATTGCGATTCCTGTAACCAGTGTTGTTACATCTTCTTACCAGAAGAAGGCAGCAGCAAAAACAATTGGTACAGCAGAGGATAAAGCAAGAGAAATTATTGATGAAGCTCTTAAAACTGCGGAGAGCAAAAAACGTGAAGGTTTGCTTGAAGTAAAAGAAGAATCTATTCGAACAAAGAACGAATTAGATAAAGAAATTAAAGAGCGTAGGGCAGAAGTTCAGCGTTATGAACGCAGAATTCAGCAAAAAGAAGAAAATATCGATAAAAAATCAGATGCTATTGAAAAGAAGGAAGCAAGCTTAGCTGCAAAAGAAGAAGAACTTACTAAGCAGAAAGAAAAGATTGCTAAACTGAACGAAGAACGAGTACAGGAACTAGAACGAATCTCAGGTTTAACCTCCGAGCAAGCAAAAGAATACTTATTGAAAATTGTTGAAGATGAAGTAAAACATGAAACAGCCATTCTGATTAGAGAATTAGAAAACAGGGCTAAAGAAGAAGCAGACAAGAAAGCAAAAGAATATGTAGTAAGTGCTATTCAAAGATGTGCAGCAGATCACGTATCTGAAACTACAATTTCTGTTGTTCAGCTTCCTAATGATGAAATGAAGGGAAGAATCATTGGTAGAGAGGGACGTAACATCAGAACTCTTGAAACATTAACGGGTGTAGATTTAATCATCGATGATACACCTGAAGCAGTAGTTCTTTCCGGTTTTGATCCAATTCGTAGAGAAGTAGCAAGAATTGCATTGGAAAAATTGATCGTAGATGGACGTATCCATCCGGCCAGAATTGAAGAAATGGTTGAAAAGGCTCAGCGTGAAGTTGAAGTTATGATCAAAGAAGAAGGTGAAGCTGCTATCTTAGAAGTGGGAGTACATGGAATCCACCCTGAACTTGTTAGATTACTCGGTAAGATGAAATTCAGAACAAGTTATGGTCAGAATGCACTGAAACATTCGATAGAAGTTGCTCAGTTATCAGGACTCTTGGCAGCAGAAATGGGCTTAGATGTTCGTGTAGCTAAGAGAGCAGGTTTATTACATGATATTGGTAAATCCGTTGACCATGAAATGGAAGGGTCTCATATTCAGTTAGGTTCAGACCTTTGTCGTAAATATAAAGAATCTGCAGTTGTAATTAATGCTGTAGAATCTCATCATGGAGATAAAGAACCTACATCTCTTATTTCATGCCTTGTACAGGCAGCTGATGCTATTTCAGCAGCTCGTCCGGGTGCGAGAAGAGAAACATTAGAAACATATACAACCAGATTAAAACAATTAGAAGATATTACAAACAATTTCAAAGGTGTAGAAAAATCTTTTGCTATTCAAGCAGGTAGAGAGGTTCGTGTAATGGTAGTTCCAGAGCAGATTAATGATGCGG
>JAFXGP010000097.1 GCA_017521195.1 Lachnospiraceae bacterium | reverse complement strand
TAAGCCCTGTAAAATTTCAATTAATTCTTCATCTTTATAAAGAAGGTTTTCATCATCTAATAAGTTCTGGGCATTTTCCATTAATTGAAATAAGTACTGATGCTGAGTATCCATTAATTCCAGTCCAAGAAGGTAGTCAGGGTTCATTTTATACATTTGTAATTCCTCCATAATAATATAATCTTAGTTTATTTTGATTGTTGTACGGTAATCAGAATGATTGGTACAAATTAGTATTCTGAAATTTAAGAAAAATATAGCATCTGAGTAATAAAAAAACAATAAAAAGAAGGATTGTTGCTGATTTTATACAAGAACTAAAAGTTTATGTATTATTAATAAAAATTTAATTGAAATAAGAAATGAAAAAAAGTAAGATAAATAATAACTATTTGAAAGGATGTGAGTTGTATCGTAGCTGATAAAGTGTAAAGACAGCAGTTATTTACTATGCAGAAAAATTTTCGAATGGTTAGGATAAATATACGATATAAGGAGAAGGGATATCTATGGAAGAAGGAAATAGAAAAACGGTAAATTTTGAAGAAAAAATTCCCCATTATTCACCGAATGGATTAGGGGATAAATTAAAAAAAATATTGCTTGCATTTATAGTCATTGCAGCAGCAGGGGTAGTAGGATTAGGTTCGGCTTATCAGGTCAGAGAGCAGGAACAGGTAGTACTTACGACCTTGGGAAAGGCTCAGGCGGTAACAGAACCGGGACTGCATTTTAAGATTCCGTTAATTCAGCAGGTTCAGAAAGTAAATACAACTATTCAGGGATTTGCCATTGGATATGATGAAATGACAGGGGAAACTATCTCATCAGAAGCCGTTATGATTACCAGCGATTATAACTTTATTGACGTGGATTTCTTTATTGAATATAAAGTTTCTGATCCGGTAAAAGCGGTGTATGCATCTTCTGACCCGGTAAAAATTTTGAAAAATCTGGCGCAGAGCAGTATTCGTAATGTCATTGGAAGTTATGATGTAGACAGTGTACTGACGACCGGAAAGAATGAGATTCAGGCATCTATCAAAGAAACATTGACATCACAGTTGGAAAAGCATGATATAGGGCTTACACTGGTGAATGTGACCATTCAGGATTCCGAGCCGCCGACAGTGGAAATTATGGAAGCATTTAAGAATGTAGAAACTGCAAAACAGGGAAAAGAAACAGCTATTAATAATGCTAATAAATATAGAAATGAAAAACTGCCCACAGCAGAAGCAGAAGCGGATAAAATTATAAAAGAAGCAGAAGCATATAAACAGGAACGTATCAATGAAGCTACCGGTCAGGTAGCAAGATTTAATGCCATGTATGAGGAATATATTAAAAATCCCACAGTAACAAAGCAGAGAATGTTCTATGAAGCTATGGAAGAAGTACTTCCTGATTTGGAATTAATCATTGATTCTTCTAATGGAGTACAGAAGATTCTTCCGTTAGATTCCTTTTTTACAACGGAAGAAACAAGTAATACACAAAAGGAGGAAAACTAAATGAAAAAAATATTTGGAAAAACATTTGCAGCAATTATTTTAGCAGCAGTGATTTTTATTGGTCTTTCTTCTTTGGTTATTACCAGAGAAAATGAATATAAAGTAATCCGTCAGTTTGGAAAAATTGATCATGTACAGACAGAAGCCGGTATTAGTTTTAAAGTTCCATTTATTCAGACGGAAAGTTCCTTGCCGAAACAGATTTTGGTATATGACCTTGCACCGTCAGATGTAATTACAAAAGATAAAAAAACTATGATTACAGACAGTTATGTATTATGGCAGATTACTGACCCGGTGAAATTTGCACAGACCTTGAACAGCTCCATTGGAAATGCAGAGAGCCGTATTGATACAGTGGTTTATAACTCTATTAAAAATATTATAAGCTCCTGGCCGCAGGAAGAAGTTATTTCCGGAAGAGATGGTGAATTATCTGCTGCTATTATGAACCATGTAGGAAATAAATTTAACCAGTATGGTTTAGAGTTACTGGCTATAGAAACAAAACAGTTGGATTTACCTAATGATAATAAAGAAGCTGTCTATGAAAGAATGATTTCCGAACGAGGCAATATTGCAGCAACCTATACAGCGGAAGGAAATGCAGAAGCACAGAAAATCCGGAATACGACGGATAAAGAAGTCAGTATTTTATTGTCAGAAGCTAAGAAACAGGCAGAGGTGTTAAAAGCAGAAGGAGAAGCGGAATACATGAAAATTCTTTCCGATGCTTATAAAGACAGCAGCCGTACTGATTTTTATAGTTTTGTAAGAAGTCTGGACGCGTTGAAAGAATCCGTAAAAGGAGATAACAAAACAGTTATTTTAGATAAAAATTCGCCTATTGCACAGATTTTTTATGGTGGGAATTAAATAGAGTAAAAATAATAAAGTTATAGTTTAACTAAAAAAATGGAGAGAACCCCTTTTGTCGGATAAAACAATTATTTGATAAAAGGGGTTATTTGTAATTATTTAATGATAAAATACAGTATTTTTAAGTTTGTCCTAAGTAGTAGTTGTTCATGTCTTATTTATAAATCTTCCCAAATTGGCAAAAGAGTGAAAGTTGGAGTAAACATAGAGCAAATTTGGAGGAATTTTGAGTCTGTCACTGAACAGAAGATGCTTATGTTTTATTGACAGATTTTAATCAGAAAAGGATTGAAGTGAAAAGTAACGAATAATTATGATGATTAAAAAAATATGGAGTTAAAGGTGGACAAATAGTTAAATATCATTTATTCTTGAAAAGAATGATTTAAAAAGGAACGCAAGTTTTAAATAGAGAAATGATATTAGTTTAGGGTTTTATATTAAAATAAGGAAATGGAAACCAGATGGAAGAAACGAAAAAGAAAGTAAAAAAAGAAGGTAAAAAAAGAACAAAAAAAGTTAAGAAAGCACAAAGTAAAAAGAATATATTTGGAAAAGTTGGATTAATACTTTTAATTCTGGCTGTACTTGGAGGCGGAGTTTTTTTAGGAAGAGAATATTATCTTAAGAAGAACCGGGATCTGGCAAGAGAAAATTTAAGAAAGTATCCGGTATCTGTTTTAAATAATGCAGTAAAGAGTGCTGTGGAAAAAGTAAAAACGGATGCATCGAAAAGTATAGAAACAGCCAGGGGACTTCAGGAAGTGTGGCAGTCCATGTGGCCGGAAGAAGTAGAGATTACAGATGCCAACAGAGAAGATTTTGCAAAAATTTTACAGTGTGAAATTTCGGCAGAAGATAAAAATAAGGTAGTAGTCAGCGGTCTTATGGAAGGTATTCCAAAAAGTGATGACAGGAGAATTTATGTCTTTGACATAGCAACGTATAATGACGGACTGACAGAAGGACAGGAGCCGATTACTTCAGTAAGAAAATCGGATGATCAGTTTTCTTTTACCTTTAATTTGAATTATAAACAGGCAGATTCCCGTTTATTTGATAAATTTGCTGTAGGCATTAAACAGAACGGTAAATATGTATTATTGTCTGACTGTAGTTATATTACCAATCCGGAAGCAAGAGCGCAGTATACTTATGCTTATCCTAAAGCATCATCAATTAAGGGATTATTAGTTGACCCGAATAAACTCCGGGGAAATGAATTGTCTGATCTGGGAGTAAAACAGGCGGCGTATAATATTCCGGTGGGAAGACTGGTAGGTCATACCAGCAGTGCCAATTATCCTACCATTTATTATAATTATAATGGACAGACTTATTTATTTGATGGACAGGTAGTTGCAGAATACGATATTGTATTTTCCCGTCTGACAAAGCTGGGGATCCAGACAACAGCGATTATTTTAAATGACTGGAATGGCGGTTATCTGAATCTGATTCATCCAAATGCCAGAAAAGCAGGAGCATGTCCTTATTATATGTTTAATGCAGCAGATCAGTCCGGGGTAGATCATTTGGCAGCCATAGCTACATTTTTGGCAGAACGTTATTCAGGAACAGCACATGGACAGGTGGTAAACTGGGTAATTGCCAATGAAGTAAATGCCAGAAAGCATTGGAATTACTATGCATCTACAGATGTACAGAGTTATACTGAAAGCTATGCAGATGGATTCAGGGTATTTTATAATGCTATTAAGAGTGTAAATGCCTGTGCCAAGGTATATATGCCTGTAGACCAGACATGGAATCGTAATCTGAATGATGGAGATTATGATGCAAGGGATATTTTGGATTGTTTTAACTCTTACATAAAATCAGAAGGAAATATTGACTGGGATTTATCTCATCATCCGTATCCGGTGCCGTTAACACACGCCGCATTCTGGAATATGCCTTCGAATTATAAGAGAATGAATCTGGTAACTAATTCTGTAGATACAAAGATGGTTACCATGCAGAATATTCATATAGTTACCGATTATCTGCAAAGGGAAGAATTTAAAAATCCTGATGGAGAAAGCAGAAGTGTTATTTTAAGTGAGCAGGGATTCAATTCTTTATCCGGACAGGGAGTGCAGGCAGCGGCTTTTGCTTATGCTTATTATATTGCGGAAGCAAACAGCCATATTGATGGCTTTTTGTTGAACCGACAGACGGATGCGGC
>JAFXGP010000096.1 GCA_017521195.1 Lachnospiraceae bacterium | reverse complement strand
AATTATTAATAGGGAGGTTTTTTATATGAAATATTATATTTGTGAGCATTGTGGAAATATCATTGAATATGTGAAGGAGTCAGGTGTTCCAGTTATGTGCTGTGGTCAGAAGATGACAGAGATTGTACCGGGAACCAGTGATGGAGCACATGAGAAGCATGTACCTGTTGTAATAGTGGATGGAGACAAGGTGACTGTTGAAGTTGGTGAAGTAGAGCATCCAATGGTAGAAGCACATTATATTCAGTGGATTGCTATTGAAACAACAAGAGGTAGTCAGAAAGTTAAATTAGAATATACAGATAAACCAAGAGCAGAGTTTAAACTTGTGGATGGAGAAGAATTTGTGGCAGCCTACGAGTACTGCAATTTACATGGGTTATGGAAGAAATAAGATATAGCAAATAGAGGTACAAATTTCAGTTTAATGGAGCGACAAATTCCAATTTGGTGAACTGAATACTTATATGAGAGGGTGCATATAGCTGAAAATTATATGCACCTTTTCATTAGTAACACACAGGTTTAACATAGCCTTATTTTTAACATTTTTGGGGAATTAGTATTGACTCCGACGTTACGTAATAGTTTATGCTAAAGTTACCAAGTCAAAGGAGGAAATAATAATGATGACAGTAAATGAAGTAAGCAAACTTGCCGGAGTGAGTATACGCACTCTACAGTATTATGACAAGATTGGTCTTTTACATCCGTCGGGATACACAGATGCAGGCTACAGACTGTATGACGATACAGATTTGGAGCGCCTTCAACACATACTACTGTTTCGTGAATTGGAGTTTTCTCTGAAAGATATCAAGGTAATTATAAGTAGTCCTGACTTTAATAGAAGTAAAGCTTTGGAACAACAGATTGAGTTGCTTAGATTGAAGAAGGAACATATTGAAAACCTGATAAACTTTGCACTTGGAATAAAAATGTTAGGAGTAAAACATATGGATTTTAAGGCTTTTGATAGAAGCAAGCTGGATGAATATTCCAGACAAGCAAAGGAATTATACGGTAACACATCGGAATACAAAGAAATGGAAGAAAAACAGAAGAATCGCACCGAGGAAGATGAAAAAATCTTAGCAGATAGATTTATGCTGTTATTTAAGGAAGCTGGAGAAATAAAGGATAGTGACCCAGCATCCGATGAGGCACAGAATCTTGTAAAGA
Organism: Lachnospiraceae bacterium; assembly: GCA_017521195.1. Lineage (GTDB taxonomy): Bacteria > Bacillota > Clostridia > Lachnospirales > Lachnospiraceae > SFDP01. The sequence continues at coordinate 34,844 of JAFXGP010000096.1, read as the reverse complement.
GAATACAAGACTATATTACAGAAAATCTTTATACTTGTACCAATAAGATTCTGCGTGTACTGGGAAAAATGTATTCAGGCGGCGGAGATTTTACAACGAATATCGATGCTTATGGAGGGGAAGGTACTGCAGTTTTTGTAGCAAATGCGATAGAAATATATTGCGATAATGCAGAATAAATTAAAGTTATATTGTTAGGAATACAATGATAACGTTCAGTTTTATACGGTTCTTAAAATACATAACAAAAGAGAGGAGTCACTTCAATCAGTCTGGGTTGAAGTGGCTCTTTTAACTTAATGATTAAAATAGTTGAAACTATACAGCTATAGATGTATAATGAAAGAAAAGTACATCTATAGATGTATAGAAGAAGTGCAAAAATTTGAGTATTCATTTTTAACAATATTTTAAGGAGAATGGCTGGTATGATTTTGTATCATGGTTCTAACAATATTATAAGACAGCCTTTTTTAGGTGGTGGAAAAATATATAATGATTATGGACAGGGATTTTATTGTACTGATAAAATAGAACTGGCAAAGGAATGGGCTTGTACGGAAGAAATATCTGCGTATGTGAATAAATATGAATTAGATATGACCGGGATAAAAATATTAGATTTATCATCGGAAAAATATTCGGTGTTAAATTGGCTTGCAATTTTATTAAAATACCGCAGGATTCGTATTACATCACCTATTATGAAAAGGGGAATAGAATGGTTAATCAGTCATTATGGCATCGATATTAGTGAATATGACATTATAATAGGATATCGGGCAGATGATTCTTATTTTTCTTTTGCAAGGGCTTTTGTAAATAATCAGATTAGTTTAAAACAGTTAGAATATGCCATGAATTTAGGAGAATTAGGAATTCAATATGTATTGAAAAGTGATAAGGCTTTTCAAATATTGAAGTTTGCCGGCTATGAGGTTGTGGATAGAGAAGTTTACCATATAAAAAGAAAACGAAGAGATGAAGATGCCCGCAGAACTTATATGTCAGAATTAGAGCATGAGGTAGAGGATGGTGTTTTTATAAGGGATTTGATGAAAGAAGGTGAGCAATAAAATGAAATATGCTTACGATGAAATGTATTTGGAAGATGCCATGGAAAATATGGGTGAAATGGTAGATTATGCAGTAAATGTTTGCCATATAGATATAGATGAGTTTTGGAAACTTTTTTTATCCAGTGGACTGGCAGATGAGTTTGCTAAAGGGACTCCTAAAGTTGTCTGCGGTTTATCCGGTATCGAAATGGTATATGCGGTGCTTCGCAAAGCGGGAATGGAAGAAAAAGAATTTCCCATACAAATTGAATACGATAGAAACCAAGAATATTGGAGTGGATGGATTTTAGCTTATTATCAGTGGCTTACAGGAAAAAGATTTCAGGATATATATAAAGGGATGGATATGAAAGAAATACAAAGATTATATCCAGCCTTGCATGAGGCTTCCGAAGAAAAATTTGCAGAAATTGCAGATAAGATTTTGGGAAAAAATATTACGGTAACGAATCTTCAAAAAATAAGAAAAAGATGCGGTTATTCTCAGGCAGAATTAGGCAGCCGTTCCGGTGTGAATAAAAGGATGATACAACAGTATGAAACCAGGGCTAAGGATATTAATAAAGCGGCAGGAATTACGCTACTGGCATTGGCCAGGGTACTTGGATGTGAAGTAGAGGATTTATTGGAGATATAGAATATTGGCAAGTTTTTTGTGAATGTAAAGAATAGAAATTGTACAGGGTAGAAACTGTAAAAGAAAGAGATTGTGAAGAACAGTCGGATGAGAGAGGAAATTCGGGATGATTAACAAAAAGGGAAGGAAGGGATAATCGGAATGAAAAATATAGCAATTTTAGGCCTTGGAAATATAGCAAAACGTGTGGCAAAAGGGGTACTTTGCAGTAAAAAAGCTTATCTTTATGCTGTTGCATCAAGAAGACTAGAGCAAGCGAAGAGTTTTGCAGATAAATATGGTTCACAAGTTTTTTATGGAAGTTATGAAGAAATGTTAAAGGATGTTAACGTAGATTTGGTATATATTTGTACACCAAATACACTTCATTATGAACAGATTAAATTGTGTTTATCTTATGGAAAGCATGTGATTTGTGAAAAACCTATGGTAAAGAATGAAGAACAGGTAAGAGAGCTTTTTGCTTTGGCAAGAGAAAAGGGATGTTTTCTTATGGAAGCAGAAAAAACCATGTTTACACCATTAAATAAAAAGATAAAAGAGATGATTTCAGAAGGTGTGATAGGAAAACTCCATACCATCCGTGCGCAGTATTGTAGTGACGGATTAGATGGCTTACCGGATGACCACTGGGTGTTAGGAGAAGAATTTGGAGGATGCACCTACGATATTGGAGTTTATCCTATTTGTGTGGCTCATTTTTATGCGGATTCAAAAATGAAAGAATTTCAGGCAGAGACAGTAAAACATCCGGCATATAAATGTGATTTTGGGATGGATGCAGATATTTTTTATAAAAATGGCATTTATGGATGTGTAAGAGCGAACTGGTTCTATCAGGCAGAAAATAAAGGAAATGCGGTTTTAGTAGGAGATAAAGGGTATTTTGAAATACCGGCTTATTGGAAAGGAAATAAGGCGTATCTTCATAAAGATGGTGTGATAGAAGAAATTGAAGTAGAAATGGAAAGTGATTTTGAGGGTGAAATTACCCATGCCATAGAATGTATTGAAAAAGATCTTTTAGAGAGTCCTGTTCTTTCGGAAGAAATGAGTGTGGAGATTATCCGCGTGGTGGAAGCAGTACAGAAGCGGAAGAAGTAAAGGTGCGGCTGAAAGACTGGCATTAATGGGATATTGTAATGTAAAAGAATTTGGTGGAATTATTGATTGGAGCTATGGATTTGAAACGGGGAGTTTTGTCAGAAGATATGCTGTATAATTTACTGTGTGAAGTAAACAATGTAGAATTTTTTGAAAAGTTATAGAAGAATGAGGAAACGCGTATGGAAAATACTCCTGACATTATATTTTATCATTAACCGATAAGACATGGGAAATGACCGAACAGACAAAAATCAACACTCCTCCATTTTTATTTGCTACAGTGGAATTGCAAAAGAAAATGGAGGAGAATTTAATGAAAGAAATTAGAACAAAGGAGCTTGTTAAGCGGTATAAAAACTTAACTGCCGTAGATAAGCTTAACTTGGAAATCAGACAGGGAGAATTATTTTCCTTATTGGGAGTGAATGGTGCCGGAAAGACCACAACCATAAAAATGTTAACCGGTTTAACAAAACCCACCGATGGAGAGGCTTTTGTAGGTGGTTATAGTATTACAAAGGAAGCGGAAAAGGTGAAACGATTGATTGGGGTATCTCCCCAGGAGACGGCAGTTGCACCGAACCTTTCCGTGAAAGAAAATCTGGAATTAATCTGTGGAATTCACAGATTTTCCAAAGAAAAGACTAAGAGTAAAATAAAAGAACTTTCCGAACAATTTTCAATGGAATCTGTTTTGCCAAGAAAGGCCGGGAAGTTGTCCGGAGGATGGCAGCGTAGAGTCAGCATTGCTATGGCTTTGATTAGTGAACCTGAGATTTTATTTTTGGATGAACCTACTCTTGGGTTGGATGTTATCGCAAGACATGAACTATGGGAAGTGATTCGTGCTTTAAAAGGAAGAATAACTATAATTCTCACAACACATTATATGGAAGAAGCGGAAAGCTTATCAGACCGTATCGGTATTATGAAAAGCGGAAAACTTCTTGCAGTAGGGACAGCGGAAGAATTAAACAAAATGGCCGGGACAAAAGATTTTGAAAAGGCCTTTGTTACGATTGTCAAGGAGGATGTGTTATGAGAATGATGACATTTGCAAAAAGATGTGCAAAAGAGATTTTGCGGGACCCTATTAATCTTGGTTTTGGATTGGGATTTCCCTTGGTTTTATTGTTGCTTTTAAGTGCTATGCAGGCAAATATCCCGGTAAATTTGTTTGAAATTAATACATTGACTCCGGGAATTACGGTATTTGGATTGTCGTTTATGACACTTTTTTCCGCAACACTGATTGCTAAAGATAGGGAAAGTGCCCTTTTGCAGAGATTGTACACCACACCTCTTACAGGGCTCGATTTTATTTTAGGATATATGCTCCCAATTTTACCGATTGCTTTGGGACAGACAGTGATTTGTTACCTTTTTGCAATTCCTTTGGGACTTGATTTTAGTATAAATGTTATTTATGCAATCCTTGGAATTGTCCCTATGGCAGTGTTTAATATATCCTTGGGACTTTTATGCGGCAGTATTTTGGGTGTGAAGCAGGTGGGAGGCATTTGTGGGGCCTTGCTTACCAATCTTTCTGCATGGCTTTCCGGTGTATGGTTTGATTTGGAACTGGTGGGAGGAGCTTTTGAAAAACTGGCAAATGTACTACCTTTTGTTCATGCAGCAGAACTGGAAAAGGCACTGTTTAGCGGAAATTTTAAACTGGCATCATCTCACATTCTGCCAATTTTAATATACAGCATATTTGTAATAGGGATTGCGGTCTTTTGTTTTTTACAACAAAAGAAGAAACAATAAATGATAGGATAAAATATTTATTGCAAAGTAATTAAGGCTGGATTTTTTGTTATAATTATGGTGTATTGAAGAATCATAAAAAGAATAAGGATTTAAACCATGAAATACAAACTTATTATAGATAAAAATGCAGAGGAAGAAATCATAGCAACCGTTCATGCTCCTTCTTTGCTGACACAGCAGATAGAAAATCTTGTTTGTAGTTTTTCCGGAACAGACAGTATTATAGGGTATCGGAATGACGAGATGCGAAAATTAATCTTTAGTGAAATAGAGTGTATTACCATTTTGGAACGAAAAGTAGTTGCTGTCGATACCAAGGGAAATCAGTATCGTCTCAGAGATAGTCTTCGGGATTTGGAAGAGATTTTGCCTTCTTATTTTATTCGTATTAATAAATCCAGCCTTGCCAATGAACATCGCATTGAGCGGTTTGAGGCAGTGGTCAGCGGTGGTGTGGATGCTATATTCAGGTGTGGATATAAAGAATATGTTTCCAGACGTTGTTTTGCTGAAATCAGAAGGAGGTATGAGGGATAATGAAAAGAGTTATTTTGGATTTTTTACGCCGTGGGAGTATTGCCTGTGGTTTAGGTCCCATAATTTTAGCGATTGTGTATTTGATTTTGCAGAAGCAGGCAGGTGTGGAGACTTTGACGGTGAATCAACTTTGTGTTGGGATATTTTCCTTATCTGCACTTGCTTTTATTGCAGGTGGCATGAATGTAATTTATCAGATAGAGCGATTACCATTAATGGTGGCAATATTGATTCATGGAAGTATCTTATATGTTAGTTATCTTGCTACGTATTTGTTAAATGGATGGTTGGAAGGGGGAGTGATGCCCATTTTAGTGTTTACCGGTATTTTTGTGTTGGGATATTTGATTATTTGGAGTATTATTTATTCTATAATCAAAAAACGAACCGAGAATCTTAATGAAATATTGAAGAAAAAACAGCAGATTGAGGTCGGATAAGTAGACAAAAGACTTGCTTCGGGGAAAAAGTTGTACGTTAGAGAATACAAGATGGGAAAGGAGTTATAAAATGGAGAATTCACATCGTTTTTTTGAAAATAAAGAATGTAAATATTTCCCATGCCATGAGAGAGAGGATGATTTTAATTGCTTGTTTTGTTATTGTCCACTGTATCATTTGCAGAATTGTCCAGGGAACCCGGTTTATAAGGAGATAGAGGGAAGAACAATAAAAGTATGTACGAATTGTACATTTCCACATAAACCTGAGAACTATGATATTGTGGTAGAGATGTGTTATAAGAGAAGTGAAAAGAAAAGGAATAAGTAAAAAAATAGAAGCAGATAAAGGGTGTGAACCACATTTTTTATCTGCTATTTTTATTGTTATTTTATGATGTATATAAAATATATGATTTTATATTGACACAAAACTGTATTAATCATATAATACACTTAAGAACTGTACTACACAACTAATACAGTTAAAGAAAGAAAAGTGAGAAGAAGTATGATTTCTTTTGAAAATTTTGAACTGGAAAATGGAATACCGATTTATCTACAGATTTTACTTTATATTAAACGAGGAATTGTGTCAGGCGTAATTAAAGATAATGATGAACTACCCTCCAGACGTGTTCTTTCAGCACTTTTGGGAGTGAATCCTAATACGGTACAAAAAGCATATCGTATGCTGGAAGAAGAAGGATTTATACAGTCCCGCTTAGGAAGCAAGAGTTATATGGTTTTAAATGAGGAAAAAATAGAGGCAACCCGCAGGCAGCTGATTGAAGAAGAGGCACGCAGTATCGTGGAACGATTCAAAGGAATGGGACTTACGAAAGAGGAAGTAAATTCTTTAATTGAAAAATACTGGCTATAGAAATCAGAAGGATAAAGGGGATGAGGTGTCACATGAAAAAACACATTTCAGTATTTGAATTAATGGTCAGAAGTAATTTTTATACGGTTTTAGTATTGTTGACGGTGATGGTAGGTTTGCAGAGTGGTTTATTTTTGTTCGCATTAAATCGTGGATTTACCGGGGAAAGCTTTGGGCTGGAATATATATTTGAGAAAAGTCACATAGAACTTGTTTTCTTTGGTGCATTTATTGCCATGGATTTGCTTCTAAGAGAATCCATAGGTTACGATTCCAACGGAAAACATCATTATACCTTAATGAGACTTTCGGTAACGAGAAAAGAAGTGTATTATTGGCATTTTATTTCTAATGTGCTCTATTATCTTCTTTTTTTCACAGTCCAGATTTTGACTATTGTTATGTTTGGAATGATATATATGAAATATGCTCCGGCAGAATATATCACAGGGCAGACGTTATTTTTAGCTTGTTACAGATATGATTTGTTACATTCTTTATTACCTTTGGGCGATTTCCCATATCTGATACGCAATATTTTGGTTTTAGTAGCAGTTTCCCTGTATTCTGCCTGCTATCCGAAAGAATACAGTTCCAAAGAAGGAAAAGAAGGGAAAACAAAGAAACAAAAGAACAGGAACAATCAGTTCACTCCGTTTGTATTTATCCCGATAATGTTTCTAGGGGAATTTGGAGATTATTTTTACTGTAATTTTTTAATCATTTTCTGTGTTGTTTATATCCTATGGAAGATATTCGCAATCCGAAAAGCGGAACTGGAAAGTAGACAGGAAGAGACAATAGGAAAAGCAGAAAATTAAGAGGGAGGAAAAGCCGATGAAAAAAGATTTATCCTATTATGCCCCGCCGGGGATGGAATTAGAGCAGGGAAAAAAGGTTTTTATCATAGGAATGGTGATGTCAACCATATTCAGTTTTTGGATTTTTGGAATTGAATTTTCCAATTGCCTGGAAAAATTATATTGGAAGAATGGGGCTGAAAGGTGTGTAATTCCGGGGGCTGTTATGCCTGATTTTACAGTGATTCTTGGAGGTTCTTTGTTGGGATTTGACATTATTTTTGCGCTTATGATAGCGGTAATAGTAATGCATTATGGATACCATACTTGGGAAAGCAAGAGTATTTATACAATGCGAAGATTGCCTTCACGATGGGAATTACATAGACGATGTCTGACGTTACCAATTTGCGGAATGATAATCGCTAGAGTGACGGCATTTGTGATTTTGTTGATTTGCTATGGTTTTTATGTGGGATTGACTCCAAAAGAATGCCTGATGTCGGGACAGTGGCAGAAGATATTGGTTTGGTTTTTATAAGACAGGGAAACTAAAAACGGATTGTCTTTGAAAGGATGGAATAAGTTTATGTTAGAATTACAGAATGTTTCCAAAAGTTATGTTGGAAAGAAAGCATTAAAAAATATAAATTTGCAGATACCTCAGGGGGAAATCATAGGTTTGTTCGGAGAAAACAGTGCCGGAAAAACTACCATGATGAAATGTATTTTGGGATTGCTTCGTTATAGTGGAAAAATTACTTTGGATGGAGAACCGATTACCCATAAAAATATTACAAGACTTTCTTTTGCTACCTGTGAACATTCCTTTTTTCCGGGGTTGACAGCATTAGGGCATAAAGAGTTTTATGGAGAGCATTTTCAAAAGTTTTCCGAAAAGCGTTTTGACAGTTTAATGAAATTTTTTGACCTTCCCATGAATAAAGTTTTAAGCTCTTTTTCTACCGGACAAAAGAATCAGTTTGAAGTTATTCTGGCACTTTCTCAAGGGGCAGATTACATACTGATGGATGAACCTTTTGCCGGAAACGATATTTTTAACAGAGAAGATTTTTATAAGGTGCTTTTGGGAATTTTGGAACCTAATGAAACCGTATTTCTTTCTACTCATTTAATAGAGGAAGTTTCAGGTTTTATTGGAAGAGCTATCCTGATTCACAAGGGAGAAATTATCGGAGATGTTTCTGTAATGGAATTAGAGGAAGAAGGAAAGGATTTGGTTAGTTTCATTAAGGAAACTTATCAGTATCGTTCCGATCGTGTCAGTAAAGCATTGGAAGAGATGACAGGAGAAGAGGAAAGCTGAAAAGGCAAAAGGCGGGAAAGAAGGTGAGATACCATGCGAAAAGCAACTATGATAATGTTGATGATGTTAATTCTAACATTAGGCGGTACCCGTTTGGCAGCAATAAAACTATATGATAGCCGTGATGAAGTGACTTTAACCGAAATGTCCGTCTGGGGCAATAAAGAGTCTATGCAGGATTTGACGATGCAGATGCATATCATGTATCAGGACAGACTGCATTGGGTAACTACCGTTCCTATGGAAAATCCGAAAGAAGCAGTAACAGAATATAAATGCTCTATCACTCCGGTTTATGCAGATTTGGAGAGGTATAATGGGTTAAGTATGGATTTGTCTATAGATACCTCTATGGTTCAGGATAAAATATTGCAGGGAAAGGCAGATGGTATAGCAAAGGCTTATCAGGAATTGGCAGACACTATTGGTCCGGGGGAAGAGGCAGAAGCGGAAATTTATTTAAAAGATTATATAGATTATTATCAGTATATTATTGGACTGGAAGTTCCGGGAACGGATATCTATCGCTGGAAAAGTTTGTACAAAACAGGAACTGTACAGAAGCAGGAAGATTATGCCATGGAAAAGTTAAGTGATTTTTTTAAGATTCCTGTTTTAGAGGAAGAACGCCATAGTATTTCCCTTGGAAAAGATGAGCGGGGAAATATTCATCATATCGGCAGTGGAACAGGAGAAAGTGATTTCTTTTATATGCAGATCTTTAATGCTATAGGGGAAAATGAGCTGTATTTTACCTTTGATACCCATAGCCGGGACGGTGTAGTTGTAGATACCAATCAGATTCCGGGAGGCTATGGTATTTATCAGCTGCCTTTTGACAGTACTCTTGAGGGAAGTGAAGAAAATGCAGACAGAATCAGTATTGATGCGGATGGACTTAAAATGGTATATGCTTTGGAGTCGCAGATTGAAGTGATACATTTGCATTTAAATGGAAGAAAAGACAAACTTGTGCTTCATACCATAGAAAATGAAAAGTATATAGTAACTATAATTGATATTTCTACAATGAAAACCTTGCAAAAGATAGAGGTTATGGATTGGAAAGAAGATTATGGAAATCAGATTTATGTGGAAGATAGCTATTTCGTAAATGTGGTGCATAAACCTCGGGAAGAAGGACGGATTGAAGCGGCAGTAATCACTGAAAATGAAAAAGGAGAATATGAAATAGCTTTTATCAGTGAGATACAGAATAAGAATATTCCTGGTTTTAATACCTCCCAAATGTACCTTGCGTTTGATGGAACAAGGCTTGCTATGGCAGGATTTATAGAGGAAGAAGAACAGAATTATCGGGAAACCTGTAATGTGTTTTTGGCAGTTTGTGATGCCTTAGGATTGCAGTATTATGGAGAGTATCGAAACAGTTTGGAAACAGGATATGATATAGATAGTTATTATTATCATTGTCAGGGATATGGATGGGAGCCGATTGTGCTTCAGTGGAGAGAGTAAAGTAAGAATATATTTTTTCTGGAAGTAATAAATTGTAAAGATTTTCATATGCACGGGGCTGTTTTTGACAGCCCCGGTTATGATTTCTAATCATCAATTCCAAAAGCAATTTCCAGTCTGTCCAAGGCAGAATCCAAAGTGTCTTCCAACAGTTCAATATTTTTATCCAAAGTGCGGTATTCTTCTCTGGAAATGGTACCGGCACGGTATTGGTCTTCCAGAGAATTTTCATGGTTTTCTAAGGCGTGGTCAATTTGGTCGCCTTCTCTTTTAAGAGAAAAGAACTGGTCTAAATTACCGGAATTGTTTACATCCGGCGTAGCACTTCCTACAGAAACAACAAAATCATCTACCATGGCAGAGAGTTCTTCCAAAGTGTAAGTATCCGGATTATTATCTGTGTTTTCAGCAGATAAATTATCATTTTGACATCCTGTGAAAATAAGAGTGGAGAGAGTTGCAATAAAAAGAAAAGTTCTTGTTTTCATGGATTTTTCCTTTCTTTTTTAGAATGTTTTTCAGAGTTATATCATCGCCAACGTTGTTAATATTATTTGTCAGCATTAATTTCTAAGATCTGATATAAAATATAAAAATGGCTATATTTATTTAAAATTCTGTAATATGATGTATTAAGAAGTATTTCCAAAATTTCAATTTTTATTTGTGAGTGAGGGAAATAAAAAATTGTGAATTTATTAGGTCTTTTTATCTTATAGGAGAAGGTTTATGAAAAAAATTAAAAATTGGTTTGGAAAAGAAAAAGAAGAAACCATTGTTTTGCTTCGCAGTATTCCTGCGACAGTTGTTTCCTTATTTGTGGTTAGTGTTATATGTATGAACTTACTTGCTAATAAAACCTTAGTTCAGACACCTTGGATTGCATTAGATGGTGGAATTTTAATATCATGGCTGTCTTTCATGTGTATGGATATTATTACCAAATATTTCGGACCAAAGGCATCCAATAAAATTGCGATTCTGGCATCCGCTATAAATGTACTTACTTGTTTGATTTTTTATATTGCCAGTGTTATACCATCGCAGGCCAGCGATTATACCGCTTTTGATGAAATTTTTGGCGGAACATGGTTTATTTTGTTGGGAAGTACTATAGCATTTTTGACATCGGCTGTGATTAATAACTTTTTAAACTGGAGTATTGGAAAAGTATTTCATAATCATCTGGATGGAAGACTGGCTTACGCAGCCAGTGCTTATGTTTCAACGTTTGTAGGGCAATTTATGGATAATTTTATTTTCTCAATGATTGTATTTGTTTTCTTCGCCCCTATTTTTTGGGACGGTTTTCATTGGACGGTTTTACAATGTGCAACTTGTGCGTTAACAGGTGCGGTGGCAGAATTGATTATGGAGATTTTATTTTCGCCGTTGGGTTATCGGATTTTGATGCGATGGAAGGAACACAATGTGGGAGAGGAATATTTGATATATATGGACGAGGAACAGCAAGAGTATATATAGCATGAAACACAATATTTTTTGTGTCTAAGCACAGCAAAAAGAATGGTAGAAATGAAAGGAATGAGAAAAAATGAAAGTATTAGTAACCGGAACTTCACAGGGAATCGGAAAAGCCATTGCAGAGATTTTTCTTGAAAACGGACATACTGTAATAGGAATTGATCGTCAGATATCAAGTATTGAGCATTCAGAATATATTCATTACCAATGTGATGTAAGGGACAAGGAAAATCTACCCGTTATTGAGGATGTAGAGATATTAATCAATAATGCCGGAACACAGAATGAAGATGATATTGATATTAACTTGAAAGCATTGATTTGGATTACGGAACGTTATGGAGTTCAATCACATATTAAATCTATTTTGAATGTAGGTTCGGCCAGTGCTCACACCGGGTCTGAATTTCCGGAATACTGTGCAAGCAAAGGCGGAGTATTAGCTTATACTAAAAATGTGGCTATGCGTGTGGCTGTGTATGGTGCCACTTGCAACAGTATAGACCCGGGTGGAGTGCTGACTCCGTTGAATACATGTGTGATTGAGGATCCTGTGCTTTGGGCAGAGATTATGGAGGAGACCCCTTTAAAAAAATGGGCAACACCGGAAGAAATTGCACAGTGGGCATATTTTATGACTGTGACAAATACTTTTTGTACCGGTCAGAGTATTGTAATCGATGGTGGAGAGTCTATTAAACATAATTTTATTTGGAAAGATTAAACAGGGCGCCTATAAGGCGCCTATTTATATTGACAAAATGGTCGATTGCGGATAGACTAAAAGAAAGGACTATTAAGGATAGACCAAAATGAGAGGAGAAAAAAAAAGATGAAATATGAATTAGGAGAAGTGCAAAAACAGTTTGCGGAAATAGTATGGGAAAAAGAGCCAGTTGGTTCCGGAGAGTTAGTTAAGATATGTGATAAAAAATTTGGATGGAAGAAATCTACTACATATACCGTGTTGAAAAAATTATGTGAAAAGGGAATTTTTCAAAATATTGGAGGTATGGTTACTTCTATAATTTCTAAAACAGAATTTTATGCGGCTACCAGTGAACAATTTGTAGAAGAGACCTTTGGCGGCTCCCTTCCTGCATTTATTGCGGCATTTACTTCGGGGAAAAAGCTTACAGAGCAGGAAGTGGAAGAAATTCAAAAAATGATTGATGAATTTAAGAAGTAAGGGAGAGTCATCTATGCATAATATATTTTTTGAAATAGTAAATAACAGCATAACAGCCAGTTTCCTGATTGGAGCAGTTATTGTTCTTAGAAAAATTTTAAAAAGAGCACCCAAGTGGAGTATTTGTGTGCTTTGGGCTATGGTTGGGATTCGTTTGGTAATGCCTTTTGAAATAGAGAGCAGATTTAGTCTGCTACCGGATATTACACTGCTTCAGGTAGAGAAGAGTCAAGATAAATCAACAGAACCGTTGGAATTGAAATCAAAGGATGAAGAGCAGGAGTTGTACATTCAAAATCAGCAGAATTCATATCAAAATGAAAATCAACAGATAGTTCAGGAAAATCAAAATGATTCGGATATGGTAGAAAATGGAATGGAAACAGTTGGTAAAAGCTTTTCTATTAGCAGAATCCAAGTGTTTGTGTATGTGTGGTTGCTTGGAAGTCTAGTGTTGGTGTTTTACGCAGCTTCAAGTTATTTGAAATTAAAGCAGAAAATAGCGGTATCCATTCATTTACACGACAACATATATCTGTGTGATGATATTGAGAGTCCTTTTGTAATAGGGATTTTAAAGCCCTGTGTTTATCTGACTTCTAAGATACCTGAGGAAGCATGGGACAGTATTTTAAAACATGAATATGCACATATTGAAAGAGCCGATCACATATGGAAATTACTGGGATATGCTTTGTTGGTAATCTATTGGTTTAATCCATTATCTTGGATAGCATATATTTTGTTCTGTAAGGATTTGGAATTAGCTTGTGATGAAAAAGCGACGAAGAGTATGGATAATAATCAAAGAGCTAATTATTGTGAAGCGCTGCTTACATGCAGTGTCAGTCACAAAAAAGTAGATGTGTGTCCGGTGGCATTCGGGGAAGTAGGGGTTAAAGATAGAATTAAGCAGATTTTAAACTATAAAAAGCCAACTTTTTGGGTGATTTTGGGGGCAGGTATAGTTTGTGGTATAGTAGCTGTTTGTTTTATGACAAATCCGGAAAGTAAAAAAGAGAACGAGGAAATATCGGAATCCTATTCAGAGAGAGAGGAAGAAGCAGACATTCTTACCGGATATGATCATATTGAACCGGATGAACAGGGGTACCGTTGGCTTACGGGAGAAAGAGATGTGTATGTTTATGAATATGAAGATTTAGATAACAATGGTGTGGAAGAATATGCTAAAGTATATCAGGGAAATATCGAACAGGAATACATTTGTCGTTACATTTTTTACTGGAATGGGGAGGTAATTTACGAATATGAGAATTCCTATGGAATGTCTCCGGGAGAGGCAGAATATCTGGATTTGGATGGAGATGGGGAAAAGGAAATATTCCTGACATTTTTGCCACATGTGAATTCCATGCCATTACAGGAATATATTGTGCTGAAACAGAAAGTAGATTCGTCTTGGGAAACATTGGAAATGATTCAAGGAGATGAAGTATATCAGAATGCATTTCCTATATCCATTGCAAAAGGTAAAAACGAGTGGGAAGCTGTTATAAGCTGTGAAGGATTGGATAAGACGGTATCTTTTGATATTGCATATTACCACTCAAAATTGTTGGAATTAAGGGAAACTGTTTCCGGAGAAGAATGGGATTATTTGACAAAATTAATTAACGATTATAAGTATGGCTTTCCAAAAGAATCGGAATGGTATACCTTTGGTTCCGTGTGTGCCTGGGGAATTTGGAACATTAAGTCGGGAGAACATCAGGGAAAACCTTGTCTCATTGCAACCCATGGAATTCAAGGCTATGATAAATTTGATTTCTGGGGTGAATTGGATGTGTACTTTGATTATGATGCACAGGGGAAAACAAGATTTTTAGATATGGAGTTTCGTAACAGCGAAACCTGGGCAGGAACTTCACAGCAGGTAAAAGTAGAATTTACTATGGAGGATCTGATTGCTCTTTGTCATGCGGGAAGTGAAACATTAGAAAGTACAATGACGAATTTTTCACCGGATGGAGAATTGCTTTATAGTAATTTTGAAAAAAGTATTTCAGAATATTCTCTCACCTGGGAGTATTTTTGTACTCTGTCATATGAAGGGAGAGAGTACAGAATGCAGGTGTCCTATTGGAAACCGGAAGAGGCCGAAGTATATGGACATAAACCAAATGAACTGGACGGAATATATCTTTCTTACCCGGCAACCAGAGACATGCAGCTCTTGTATGCATCGGAAGAACGTTTCACTCCTGATTTAGATATTCGTTCTTTTTTGGAGAAAGATTATGATTTAGCATTAAATGCAGAACTGGATTTGCCGGACAATTTGAAACTGGGAAATTATCAAATGGATTTAACCTTGGGGGAAGGATGTTTGTTCGAGGGAGATTATGAAGAACAGACCCACGGAGATGGCACACCGGAAGATTGGTATGCACCGGGAGGACTGGAGTTTATTAGGAAAGAATATTTTCCCGGAGAAGTCAGGTTTGAACATGGAAAGCTAACAGAAGTATCCGTACTTATGAATCACAGTGGTATTGCTTCTGACTTCGAAGTTATAGAGGGCTGTGATATGCAGGCAGTTCTTTGTGAATATTTTTGCGATTTGTTTACTGCAGCAGAAGCAGAGGAATATATGCAGGAGCATGGAATTGCATATGAAGAGTTTCCGTGGGATTCTAAATATTGGTTTGTATTTTTTGCGGAGGAAGACAGCAAATATGTATATACACTGATGCTGAATCAGGAATATTTTGAGAAAGAAGAAATTGTGAAACTGGCACGGAGTGTGAAGTTTAAGGTGAAATAAATTATCTATCTTAGATTATATTTACTATAAATATAAAAAATTGTGCATTTTGCCAATATATTTTTTGATTTAAAATGTATATGATAAAATTAAACAAAGATATTTACGAATTTTCGGGTTTGTAAATGGAGGTTTTTCCGTAAGTTTGGTTCGCTTACCCCGAATAGGTTTATCCGAAAAGAAGAGAACCATTTTTTGACATTTAAATGCTCCTGACTATGTCGGGAGCATTTATTGTACATAGGAGTACTGTAATGAACGAATTACTTGATCCACATTTGATAGGTTTACACAAGTTAGTTGATATTCCTATTATTGATCAGTTCAATGATGTATCTAATCCCACTGTAAGTGCAAAATTTCTCATTTCTAAGATAAAAAAAGAGTCCCAATTAACAGAAAGTATTATAAAAAATAGTGTATATTTCCCAGATATTGAGCAGAGATATCAAAATTTTTCAAAAGAAAATTTACCTACATTGACATATACGGATGCAGCTGTGGATTTTAATGCATCATTAATTAACTTCAGATTACGAGGAGATTACATATTGTTTGAAAAGAAAAAGTCTCAAGGATATAATTATTTAGGTGTTGCAAAGGATGCACAACAAAAGAGGTATGCAGAATCATTTTTTTATAATGCGACAGATCATTATATAAAAAATCAAATGGTTGTTAAAGTGAACAAAATTGAGATATACGATAGGAATGGAAAAGTATATCTTGAAGATAATATTTGATTATGTAAGATAGGTAGAAATATTTTTATATTATTTGTAACAAATTGTAGGGAGTCTACATTAATATACAAAACATCAGAAAGGGGGAAGAAAATGCAGTCGATGGATAAAATATACCAGCAATATGCACAGATGGTATATAAGTTTTTATTATCAAGAACCTGTAATCCGGATTTGGCGGAAGAATTGACGCAGGAGACTTTTTATCAGGCAATCAGAACTATAGATAGATTTGATGAGAGTTGTCAGTTATCTACGTGGCTATGTGCCATTGCCAAGAATGTTTATCACACATGGCAAAGAAAGCATCCGGAAGTAGTAACTTTGGAAGAATATACAAAGATCTGTGATTCGGCAGAAGAAGATGCACTGCAATCGATGAATCGGATAGAACTGATGAAAAAACTGCATTTGTGCCCGGAACCATTTCGAGAGATTTTGTATATGAGATTGTTTGGAGATTTATCCTTTAAGGAAATCGGTGAAATCATGGGACGGTCGGAAAACTGGGCAAGAGTAAATTTTTATAGAGGAAAAGAAAAACTTAGAAAGGAGTGGAAGGATGATGAAAAATAGCTTACCTTGTGAATTGGTTCGGGATTTATTTCCATCTTATATAGATGATTTGACAAGTGATGTGACCAATATACTTTTGGAAGAGCATGTAAAAGAGTGTGAAAAATGTCGTGAAATATTGGGAAGGATGCAGGAAACTACAGAAGGAATCATTCGTTTTGAGGAAAAGAAGGAGATTGATTTTCTAAGAAAAACTAAAAAAATAAATAAAAAGAAAATATGGGGAAGCATCATTGGAACCATTGCTTTTATTGTAATAGTTTATTTTCTGGCAACCTATGTGATTGGTTATGCCACAGCACATGATAACATAAAATGTGAAGTAGTATCTGTAGAAGGAAGAAAGTTAGTGGTATCCGCAGAATGTAGAAACCCGGAGTATGTGATTTCTAAGGCATCTTTTCGATGGATTCCTAATGATAAAGAGGTAGAGGTTGCTTTTAAAACCGTAAAAAGAAGTCCTTTATATGAGGAAAAAAGAGAATTTTCTTACATGGCACCGACAGAATTTGAGGAGGTTTGTGTAGGAGGAAGATTACAGCCAACCATATGGTTTGAAGGAAATAGTATCAGTATGGAAGCAGGAGAATTGTACGATGTACGAAATCCTTATATCGGGCAGGCATTTGCCAATAGTCTGATAGCAGATGCGTTGGAAATAACAGAGCGCTTTGGAGTATTTTCTAATGAATTGCAGACGTCAGAAGAACCTTATGAATGGAAGATAATATTGCAGGAAGAAATTCCATCTGGGAAACGGGAAGAAAAAGAGCAGGAAATGCGATTTTGCGGTTATCTGATGTTAGCTTCTGTGGAAAATGCCGGTTTGGTTACTTTTGAATATGAGTCCGAAGGAAAAGAATATTCTGTAACAATTACATCAGAAGAAGCTTCGGAGTATATGGGAAGAAACATCAAAGATTGTTATCAGGATGCGCAGCTTTTACAGGAACTGCTGGAAAAGACAGGTTTGAAATTTGAACACAAAAGTATTAGAATGAGAGCGAAGAAAGTGATATCTCCGGCTTATGAGAAAGAGATTTTACGACAGCTGAAAGAATATGAACAGGTGTCAGGAACCTCTATTTTACCGAAGGAAGATAGTCAATAAAGACAGACGAGGGTAAGACTTTGAAAGCAAACAGCAAGACTCACAAAATAGATTTTTCCCAAGGTCCGGTGTGGAAATGTATTATAGCTCAGGCAGTGCCGCTTACGATAGCACAATTAGTACAGCTTCTTTATAATGTGGTAGACAGAATTTATCTGGGACATTTGGGAGATGGGAACAGCATTGCTCTGACAGGGGTAGGGCTGACATTTCCTATAGTGACCTTGATTATGGCCTTTACGGCATTGTTTGGAATGGGTGGAGTACCGTTATTTTCCATAGCAAGAGGAGATAAAGATGATGAGAAAGCATCTAAAATATTAGGAAATGCGTTTGCTTTATTGGTGATTACGTCAGTTCTCTTAACAGGTTTCTGCTTGATGTTCCGTAAACCTATTTTATTTGCTTTTGGGGCAAGTGAAGTATCTTACATATATGCAGATGCTTATCTGAAAATCTATCTTTGGGGAACAATGTTTTCGATGATAGCTACCGGATGTAACGGATATATCAATGCGCAGGGATTCCCTAAGGTGGGAATGTTTTCCACTATTATTGGTGCCGTGATTAATATAATATTAGACCCGGTATTCATTTTTGGATTAGATATGGGTGTTTCAGGAGCAGCATTGGCAACCATTATCAGTCAGGCTTGTTCTGCAGTATGGGTGTTAAAATTTTTAACAGGGAAAAATGCAGTAGTGCCTTTAAGGGTACATAATATTAGAGTTCAAAAAGAGATTTCTTTAGATATTTTTAAACTTGGAACCGCCAACTTTATTATGCAGGGAACTAACTGTCTGGTGCAGATTGTATGTAACTCTACATTACAGGGATATGGCGGAGATGTTTATGTAGGGATTATGACGGTTGCCAATTCCATTCGTGAGATTTTTATGCTTCCAATTAGTGGACTAATCAGTGGAGCACAACCGGTTATCAGTTTTAATTATGGAGCAAAAGAGTATAAGAGGGTAAAAGATGGAATAAGATTTAATACTTTTATGGGTGCTTCTTATACCATGCTTGCCTGGCTTTTTGTAATTGCATTTCCGGGATTTTGTTTCCGGGTGTTTTCTGATGACTTACAGATGATAGACACCGGAATTGGTGCTTTAAAGATTTATTTCTTTGGATTTGTGTTTATGGCATTTCAGTTTGCAGGACAGTCTACCTTTCAGGCATTGGGAGATGCGAAACATGCAATCTTTTTTTCACTGCTTAGGAAGGCCTTTATAGTGGTACCGTTAACTTTAGTGCTTCCGATAATAGGCTTTGGAGTAAACGGAGTGTTTTTGGCGGAACCGATTTCTAATGTGATTGGTGGATTGGCAAGTTATATTACCATGAGGATGACCATATATAAAACTTTGAATGATACAATATAAAATATGATTTTGCGGTAAATATTGAAGTATATAAGGAAAGAATTCTTTTATTTGCAAAATTTTATAATGTTTGCTACAATAATTTGGATGTTTCATTTTTAACAAAAATCTAAATGACCGATGCTGGTTAAGGATATTTACAGGAAAGTGTAGCAATAGAGTTAATTATGAAAAGTATAGAAAGCATAAAAAACAGTCTGATATGGATTATGTTATCATTTATAGTTCTTTTGACAGGAATGTGTTCAGAAATAGAAAGAACAGATTCCTCTTTGTTGACTTTACAGCACATGGTAGAAATAGATACCATAGAAGAAGTTAAAAATGATACTTTATATATTGGTAATTGTACTAATAAATTAATTACAGGTCTGAAAAATACTTTCCAGAGAGTCCGGAGAGGACAGGGAAGAATCAGTCTTAAAAATTATGCAGAATTTTTGCATATCAAAGAAATTTTGCATATGTTATCTTATGTCTGCATTGCGGCTTTATTTGTATGTCAGCCGACAGAGTGCAGTAAAACAGCGATTCTAAACTATATTCACAATCAAGACGGAGAAAAATAAAATATCTTATTCATAATTGTTATTGCCTGGGTAAAACGCAGGTTTATTTTTGTATGCATTTTTTATCAATGTAAGAGTAATTGTAGCTATGAATATAAATATATTGAATAGTTATGAATAAATTATATGGAAAGATTGAGGAATTTTGTTATGGATATTTTTATGATTATTTTTTTCTTGCTTGAAGCAGTTGTAGGATTAGCATCCAGTTTATATATACTTGTATCATTGTTTGCAACTATCGGATATAAAATATATAGAAAATGTAAATTTGGAATTTCATTGTACAATTAATAAGGAGAAATGAAATGTCAACAAATTATATTATGGGATTGCTTGGCGGATTGGCATTGTTTTTATATGGTATGCAAATGATGAGTTCCGGTTTGGAATCAGCCGCAGGTAATAAGATGAAGGTTATTTTAGAAAAATTAACTGCGAACCGTTTTGTGGGGGTTTTAGTAGGGGCTTTGATTACGGCAATTATTCAATCATCTTCCGCAACAACGGTTATGGTAGTGGGATTTGTTAATTCCGGTATGATGACTTTAAATCAGGCGGTTTGGATTATTATGGGTGCCAATATCGGTACAACAATTACAGGGCAGTTGATAGCTTTGGATGTGGGTGAGTTGGCTCCGTTGATGGCTTTTGCCGGTGTGGCAGCAGTGGTATTTTTAAAAAATGAAAAAATACGTCATGTTGGTGAAATATTTGCTGGTCTTGGTATCTTATTTATTGGTATGGATATGATGGGAAGTGCCATGAAACCATTAGCAGAAGTAGAGGGATTTGTAAATTTGCTTACAAAATTTGAAAATCCAATCTTAGGAATTTTGGCAGGTACGGTGTTTACGGCATTGATTCAATCATCCTCTGCATCAGTAGGTATTTTACAGGCATTAGCCGGAAGTGGTGTCATAGGACTTAAGAGTGCGGCATTTGTATTATTTGGACAAAACATAGGAACATGTGTCACTGCATTATTGGCGTCCGTGGGAACCAATAAAAATGCCAAGAGAACTACATTAATTCATGTGATGTTCAATGTGGTCGGAACTTGTATATTTACATTTTTATGTTTAATGACACCTATTATTTCCTTGATGGAAAATTTGACTCCCGGAAATGCACCGGCACAGATTGCGAATCTTCATACAATTTTTAATATTGTAACTACATTGTTATTACTTCCGGTAGGAGGATATTTAACAAAATTAGCAACAATTATTTTAAAAGACAAAGGCGGAAGCGACGAAGAGGCTCTCAGAGTATTGTACTTATTGGATATTAAACGCATTAATACAGAAAAATTAAGCGCATCTATGGTGTGTACAGAAGGTATCAAACAGGAAACTATGCGTATGTTAGATATGGCTAAGGAGAATGTACATCAGGCATTTAGTGTATTTGCGAAACGTGATGAGAAGATGTATCAGGAATTGGAAGCCAGAGAAGGATATGTAGATTTTCTGAACAAGGAAATTTCCAAATATATTACCAGTGCTGTTTCACATGAAAATACAAAAGTAGGGAGTAAAATTTTTAATTGCCTTTATACAATTACCAGTAATATTGAAAGAATCAGTGACCATGCTATTAATATTGCAGAGTATTCTAATATGATTACAGAGAAAAAGATTGTATTTTCCAAATTTGCACAGACAGAAATTATGGAAATGCAAAGAGTTTGTGATCAGATGTTCGGAATTCTTTTGAACAAACAAGAAGATGTTATAAAATGGCATGAACATATAGCCGCTATGGAGCAAAAAATTGATGATTTGACAGAGCAGTACAGAAATAATATGTATGAGAGAATTCAAAGAGGTGTATGTTCTGATGAAGGTAGCATTTTATTCTCAGAAATGCTTACTGATTTTGAAAGAATTGGTGACCATGCACTAAATATTTCCGGTGAAATGCTGAAGATTGCCATGGCTGAAAAGTAGAGATTTTAAGGTAAATGTTTAAATAGGAAAGACATTTTAAGATTTTGAAAGGAATTTTCAAGTCGATAGAGACAGGAAAATGAAGAAAACTTAGAGTGTCTTTTTTATATTCTTGTTTATAAAAATTTTTCATGTATAATTAAGTAGTCAAATTATAAATTATGATGAGAGAAAAACGAATTATGAACAAATGCCTTACTTTATTTCTTACTTTTTTCAGAATTGGGATATTTACCTTTGGCGGTGGTTATGCCATGATTGGAATTATAGAAGATATCTGTGTGGAAAGAAAAAAATGGATTTCCCATGAGGATATGATGAATATTACGGTGATAGCAGAGTCAACTCCCGGTCCTATAGCCATTAACTGTGCAACTTTTGTTGGATATAAGCAGGCAGGTGTTATGGGGGCAGTAGTTGCAACTTTTGGTGTGGTACTGCCTTCTTTTGTTTTAATTTTTCTCATATCCAAGTATTTAGTACATTTTATGGATATGCCTGTGGTTTCTGGTGCGTTTCAGGGAATCAAAGCAGGGGTAGGTATTATTATAGTAAATGCGGCAATAAATATGATAAAGAAAATGAAGGACAAAAAAAAGAAAATTCCTCAGGTGATTATATGGTGTTCCTTTGGAATCATGTTGGTTGTAAATATTTTTTCATGGAATGTTTCAACCATTAGTTTGATGCTGACAGCAGCCGTTGTCGGTCTGGGTATTTTTCTGATAAAAGAGGCAGACAAAGGAGGAAAAGGAAGATGATGTACTTGGAATTGTTTTTTGCTTTTTTTAAAGTCAGTTGTTTTGCTTTCGGAGGAGCTTATGGCGCGATTCCTCTGATTCGGGAAATGGTATTGTCTCATGGATGGCTGAATGATGAGAGTCTGACTTATATGATTGCAGTCAGTGAAAGTACTCCGGGACCGATTATGGTGAATTTGGCAACATATATAGGAAGTGAAAAAGGCGGATTTTGGGGAGCAGTCATAGCGACTGTGGGAGTAATACTTCCGGCATATCTGATTGTACTTTTGATTACTGCATTGATGAAGAATTTTATAAAGAATAAATATGTACAGGCAATATTACAAGGAGTAAAACCCTGTGTGACAGGAATTATTCTGGCAACAGGCGTCTTTATGGTAGTAAAAAATTGTTTGTGTATAGATGGAATTTGGGAATTAGATATCAGGGCTGTTGGGATTACAGTGGCTTTGGCTGGCTGTATGGTTATTTTAAAAAAAGTCAGAAAAAAGAATATATCACCGATTACCATTATTTTAATTAGTGCCTTGTTGGGAATAGTGTTATATTGAGAAGAGAAAGAGGAAAAAATGGAAGCAAGAAAATTAATTGATACCTTAGTAATGGCAGAAAAATTGAAAGATACCATGCGACACTGTTATACGGCAAATGGCAGGCGGGAAAGTGTGGCGGAACATTGCTGGTTGGCAGGGTTAATGGCTTATTTTATGAGAGATGAATTCCCGGATGTGGATATGGATAAGGTAATCCGTATGATTTTGATTCATGATTTGGGAGAATGTTTTACAGGAGATGTACCCGTATTTAATAAAACAGAGGAACATGAAGAAAAGGAAAAAAAATTGTTATATGGCTGGGTAAAAACTTTACCGGAAGATTTTTCTAAAGAAATGATGTCTCTTTACGAAGAAATGGAGAAATTAGAAACTAAGGAAGCAAGAATTTTTAAGGCGATTGATGGGATGGAAGCGGTATTGCAGCATAATATATCGGACATTTCTACCTGGCTTCCAAATGAGTATGAATTGAATCAGACGTATGCAATGGATAAGGTGGAGTTTTCGGAGTATTTAAAAGAAGTAAGGGAAGAGTTGCGGAAAGATACGGTGAAGAAGATTGAGGTTACTTTATAGACTTATTCTCACCGAAAAAGAAGAGTATAAACAGGAGGAAACGTTATTATGAAAAAAATATTAGGTTTACTTTTAATAATGATATGTCTATTACTGACAGGCTGTGGCAGTGGGAAAGTTGCTTCTGATATGGAAATTCCGGTAAATGAGGCAGGTTCAGCGGAGAATACCTCTGAAATGGAAGAAAATATAAGCAAAGAAGAATTTTCCTTTGCTGAACTTCAAAATCAGAATTTTTCCTTTTTAAGCGGTGCCGGTGGATGGAGTACGGAAATGACGGTTGCTGGGGATGGTACTTTTCAAGGAATTTATCATGACAGTGATATGGGGTCCTTTGCTGAAAGTTATCCAAACGGAACCTATTATTATTGTTCTTTTCATGGGAAATTCACAGAGCCGGTAAAGGTGGATGAATATGTGTATTCTACCACTATAGAAAGTATTTCTTATGATAACCCTGTAGGTACAGAAGAGATAAAAGACGGAACCAGATATATTTACAGTGATGCTTATGGATTGGATAATCCAAAGGAAATTTTGATTTATCTTCCGGGAATACCTATTGAAGAGTTACCGGAAGAGTATTTATCCTGGGTAAGGACAAATTGGAGAATGGATTTTGAGTTCTCAACAAAAGAAACTACACTTCCTTTTTATGGTTTGTATAATGTGAGTGAGGAACAGGGATTTTCCAGCTATGATATTGTGGATGATTTAAAGCAATCTTTGAAATACAGAGAAGACGAAGCAGCGGCGTTGGAAGAGTCACTTATGAATGATCCGAATCTTACACAGGCAGATTTGAATGAAAAATCACATTTAATGTATCAAATATGGGATACTACATTAAATGAGATTTGGGCAATTTTAAAAAGAAATTTAAGTTCTGAGGATATGAAAACTTTAACTAAAGAACAATTAGATTGGATTGCCATGAAAGAGGCGAGCATGGAAGAAGCCGGAGCAGAATTTGAAGGTGGAAGCATGTATGGCATGGTGGTATCACAAAAAGGTGCAGAACTTACAAAAAAACGAGTGTATGAATTGATGGAAATAGTGGAGAAAATGGAATGATAAAAGTAATCTTATGGGATGTAGACGGTACCTTATTAGATTTTAAAAAGGCAGAATACGCAGCCATTAAAAAATGTTTTGAAATTTTTGACTTAGGGGAATGTACCGATGAAATGATTGAAAGATATTCCATCATTAATAGAAAATATTGGGAAAAACTGGAACGTGGTGAAATTACAAAACAGGAAGTATTGATAAATCGTTTTGTAGATTTTTTTGAGGCAGAAAATATTAAGACCGATTGTGCAAAAGAATTTAATGAGCAGTATCAGAAATGGCTGGGAGAAACTGTATGTTTTTGCGATAACAGCTATGAATTAATGAAGAGTCTGAGAGGACGCATAAAACAATATGCCGTTACCAATGGAACAAAAGCAGCGCAAGACAGAAAGTTAGAAAAATCCGGTCTGATAGATATTTTTGACGGAATTTTTATTTCTGAAGTCGTAGGGTGTGAGAAACCCGGAGTAGAATTTTTTGAGCATGTCCGGAAACAGATAGGATATTATAACAAAGAGGAAATCATGATTGTAGGAGATTCTTTAACCAGTGATATCCGAGGTGGGAATAATGCAGGAATTGTTTGCTGTTGGTATAATCCTAAAAGAATGAAAAATGAAACGGATTTAAGAATTGATTATGAAATCGATGATTTGCAGAAGATTGTTGAAATCGTAACTAATTTTAAATGATATATAAAAAAACGAAGGTGATAGGTTAAGACTTTTGTAGATGACAATGAAAATTTTGTGTTGATTTACAAATAGAATTAGATATAATAATATTAATTTCATTTTATAATTTGTTATAGAAGGGGTAGTCTATGAGACAAAATATTAATAATTTTGCAAAAATAGAAAAAGCAGATATTATCATTGATGGTATAACAGTAATAGCTGGAGAAAATAATACAGGGAAAAGCACAATTGGAAAAATATTGTTCTCAATATTTAATTCATTATGTAACATTGAAGATAAAATTTTAAAAGAACGTTTGAAAGAAGTGGAAGTTTCAAACAGGATGATTTTGCAAAATTATGTAAATGTTAGTGAACTATCAAGAAGCATTATAGCTAAAAATATTTTGAATGTATCAACAAAAATAAGGCAGCAATTAAAAAAATATATAGATAATAATGACAGTAGTTTAATGGAAGAAGACATTCATTCTATTTTAGAAACGGAAGTTGAAGAAATAGTATCTTTTGTTCGAATGATGAATGTTGAAGATTCAGAAAAGATGATGGATGAACTTGTACAAAATATATGTGAAATATTATCTATGCCGGAAGATAAGATTGTTTCAGAAATTTTAACCAGATATTTTAATAATGTTTTTTATACACAAGTAAAACCATTAAATAGTAACGTCGATAATGAAACAATAATTGATTTGGAAATAAAAGGGAAACGGAATTCTTTTATTTGGGATACAAAAGGATGTAAAGAAATTGTGGATGAAATAAATATCATGCATAAAGCTATTTATATTGATAATCCGTTTATTGTAGATGAATTATCAGAATATAATTTTTTGAATCCGATGAATGAATTTCTTAAAAATTTACTAACAGATACGCCTAAAGAAAATTTGATGGATGGAGTCATAGAGTCAGTACGTAGTAAGGAAAAGTTAAGCGATATATACGAAACACTTCAGAATGTAGTAGATGGAGAAATTATTATTAACCAAAGCAATGATGAATTTTATTTAAAAAGCACCGGATTTAGTGAGCCAATTTCATTTCACAATCTTTCTACAGGAATGAAATCTTTTGTTATCTTAAAAATGTTACTTGAAAAAGGATGTTTGAAAGATAAGGACGTAGTAATTTTAGATGAGCCGGAAATACATCTTCATCCACAATGGCAAATTGCTTATGCAGAATTGATTGTATTGTTGCAAAAGCATTTTGATTTATCAGTAGTTGTAACTACTCATAGTCCGTATTTCGTAGATGCAATAAATTTATTTTCTTGTAAATATAATACGGATAGTAAGGTGAATTATTATATGTCCTCTGATGTTAATAATATTGTTAAAATGGAATGTGTAACAGATAATATAGAGAGTATATATAAAAAGATGGCATCGCCTATTCAGATATTAAATACATTAAGATATGATTTGAACAATCATTAAAGGATTAGATATGACGGAAGAAGTAGTTTGTTCCCTGCCTGAAGTTTTAAAAAAGTATATTTGTACATTGAAGAAAGCCTCTATGGATACAACCAATAAAGAGCCGATGTGTGAAAGCTCTATTAAAGTAGTAGATTTTGATAAAATACCTAATGAATTTGCTAGAGGGAAGGGCTGGAGAGGAGTTCCAAAATCAAATGATGCATTGTACATTGATATTAAAGGGATATGGCATTTTATCGAATTTAAAAATGGAAATGTTTATAAAGATGAAGTAGTCAGAAAAATATATGACAGTATAATTATGCTTGTTGAATGGGGAATAATACCAGATTATGAATTTGTTCGAAAAAATATAAATTATATTTTGGTATATAATGAAGGAAAGCATGAGAAAATTCAGAAATCATTATCCAGAGAACAGACATATGGATATTTTATGGAATTAGCAGCAGAAGAAGAAAAGCTTTTTGAGGTAGATAAGTTAGAAGGATATTTATTTAATGAAACACATACTTATACCCAAAGCTTATTTGAAAAGCATTTTATTCTTGCAAGAGAGAAAGAGGAAGGAATAATTAAATAGATTATATTTAAGATAAATGTTTAAAACTCGTAGCAGGTAATTAAAAACCGGCTACGAGTTTTTGTCTGTATATTAGACTAATCCGATAAAATATTCTACCATAATGGCGACAATTACAACCAAGGCAGAAATGATAAAACCATGAATCATAGGATTAATACCGGACTTTTTCATTTCACGAAAATCGGTATTCAAGCCGATGGCTGCAAGAGCCGCTACCATAAGGAATTTACTAATAGATTTTAAAGAAGCAGAAACGGCTGTAGGGATAAAGCCCAGACTGTTAATGACTGCCATAATAAGAAAGGCAACAATAAACCATGGTAATAATCCTGCGATTTTTACTCTTTTTGCGTTGGAGTTTCCTTCCTTGTTCTGAGCCTTTGTTTTTAGGTGGCCGTTAATTAAGGAAAAAATAATTACAGTTGGAATGATAGCAAGTGTTCTTGTCAGTTTTACCATGGTAGCAAAATCACCGGCAGCCTCACTGTAAGCATATCCCGCAGCTACCACGCTGGAAGTGTCATTTACAGCAGTACCGGCCCATAAACCATAAGCCATATCGCTTAATCCCAAAGCTTGTCCCATTAACGGAAAGGCAAGAATCATAACCATATCAAATAAAAAGGTTGCAGACATGGCATAGGCAATATCCGTATCATCGGCATCAATGACAGGAGCAATGGCTGCAATGGCGGAACCGCCACAGATTCCGGTTCCGGCAGAAATCAAATTTGACAATTTCCAATCCAGTTTTAAAGCTTTTCCAACAAAATATCCACCGCCAAAGCAGGTTAATAAAGTAAAGACCATTACTGTCAATGACATTTTTCCTACTTCCAGAATGGTGCCGATACTTAAAGAAGCTCCTAATAAAATAATAGCAAATTTTAAGATTTTCTTAGAGGTGAATTTTAGACCAACGGTCATAACTTTTCCCGGCTTCTTAATTTGATTGATGAACATACCTATAAATAAGGCGATTACGGATGCTCCGATGAGATGAATCGGAAGTAAGGATTCCAACCATTTGGAAATAGCAGCAATGAGTAGTGCAATAGCAAGACCCGGGATAATGTTTTTAGTATTGTTTATTATTGTCTTCATTTTTGTTTCTATAAACCTCCACATATGTATTTTCCTATAGTTTATTTGTTTTATTCATGAGTTTTAATATGTTTGATAAATATTACTTAAAATAGATATATTTACAACTCGTATTGTAGTATAAAATACAATTTTGATAATGTAAAATAATAGATTGCTATTGAACGATAAATATAATTTATTGATTAAAGTGAATAAATATGATAAAAAGAGTGCAGATGTTATTTTATAGTAAAGGAAGAGAAAATTATGATAGACACAAGAGTAGACACTTTTTTAGATGTTTGCAGAACAATGAATTATACAAAGACGGCGGGAAACCTGAATATGACACAGCCTGCGGTATCACAACATATACGAGGATTAGAAGATTTTTATGGAACAAAACTTTTTTCTTATAAAAACAAAAAGTTGGAATTAACAGAACAGGGAAAGTATTTAAAAAAGTATTTAGAAACCATTTCACATGATGTTAAGAATTTGCAGGAGGCTGTACAGAATATAAGAAAAAGAAAAAGAATCCGATTGGGAGCAACGTTATCCATTGGAGAATTTTATCTTCCGGAAAAACTATCTCTTTTTATGCGTAATAATCCCGAACAAGATGTATCGGTGACCATAGCAGACACCAGAGATTTACTTTTGAAATTGGATAATGGCGAAGTAGATTTTATTCTCTGTGAAGGTTACTTTGAAAAAAATCAGTATGCATATAGGTTGATAAAAAAGGAAGAAATGTGCATTGCATGTTCGGTAGGGTATGACAGTAATGATATTAAAGAGTTAAAAGACTTATTTAAACACCCCATGTTATGCAGGGAAAATGGTTCCGGAACTCGCGAAATTTTTGGAAATTATCTGCATGAATACAATTATTCTTTTGAAAATTTTATCAGTGTCAGTGAATTTACGAGTCCTCATATTATTAAAAAAATGTTGTTGGAAGGATTGGGAATCAGTGTTCTGTATAAAACTGTAGTTGAGGAAGAACTTCAAAATAAAAAGATGAAAGTAATAGATATTCCGGGATTTCAGATTTCTCATGAATTTAATGCCATATGGAAAAAGGATAGTGTTTATGGAATGCAGTATGGTGAATGGATAGAAAAGATGTTATATTATAATAAATGAAAAAAGAAGCAGGAGAAAGAAATGAGTATTAAAGCAGTATTGTTTGATTTAGATGGCACTTTATTAAAAATGGATCAGGATGAATTTGTAAAAACATACTTTAAATATCTGGCAAAGCATCTTGCACCAAGGGGATATGAACCGGACAAGTTGTTAAAGGTATTTTGGAGTGGAGTAAATGCAATGACTGTAAATACCGGTGAAGTTACTAATAAAGAAGCATTTTGGAAAGTGTTTACAAATGCTTATGGTGAAACATCTATAGAGGATAAACCTTATATTGATGCATTTTATAAAGATGATTTTAATCGGGTGCAAGAAGTTTGTGGTTTTTACAAAGAAGCAAAGGAAATCATAACATTGGTAAGGGAAAAAGGTAAAATTCCCGTACTTGCAACCAATCCTTTGTTTCCGCATACTGCTACTGAAAATCGTATGAGATGGGCAGGACTTGAACCGGCAGATTTTGCAGAATATACAACTTATGAAAACTGTCATTTTTGTAAACCTAATCCAAGATATTACGAGGAATTGTTGGAAAAGCTGAATTTAAAACCGGAAGAATGTATTATGGTTGGAAATGATATGGAAGAAGATATGGTTCCGGCAGAAAAACTTGGAATGGAGAGATTCTTATTAACGAATTGTTTGATTAATAAAATGGATAAAGATACCTCAGAGATTTCGCAGGGAGGGTTTGAGGAATTGAAGAAATTTTTGGAAAGCAGACTATAATAAGTTAGGCAGAAACGAAGGGTTTGTTTTGAATATGAAAGTATTTCGTATTGTATCTTTGACTTATGCTTGATATAATTAACTATAAATAATTGCATATTTCAGGGGAATACATGTGTATTGAAATATGTGTAATTATTGAGTAAATAGAGAGAAGGAGAATGAGTATGGCAAAGAAAAATGGTGCACAGTCTGTTGAAGTAATTCCGGGAAGAAAGATTGTTCTTTCAGCAGGGGTAGGAAAAACAAATGTTGATGAATTGAAATGGCTTACAGAGACAGTTTTATCCAGTGCTAAAATGTGGAAATCTTCCGGGTGGGCCTACATAGCAGATTGTTCGAAAATGGAACCGGTATCACCGGCGGAAGGTGGAGAATTGGTTACCATGACTAAGAAATTTGTAGAAGCGGGTTGTAAAGCATTTGCTTTTGCAGAAGGAAAATCTGTTTTATTAAAAGTTCAGGCACAGAAAAATACACAACGTTCTCAGACAGGTGTAGCAGAGGGGCATTTTGAAACTGTGGAACAGGCGCTTGACTGGTTGAAGAAAGAAGTAAATATCTAAACTAGTATAAAATTTATTTAAGATAGTTAAGGTGTTACAAATTTTACGAAAGTTTTATTTGTAACACCTTTTTTATTAAAAATACCGGACTTGAAGTCTGGGAATGGTTGTGATATTATTCCAGAGGAAAAGAGGAAAAAGTTATGAAAAAAAATGTTTTATGGTTAACAGAGACAGCAGTTATGTTAGCTGTTTTGATTACGATGCAAATGGTAACAAAACCTTTGGGACAGATTGTTACGGGTACCTGTGTAAATGCAGTGCTTGGAATTACTGCATTGGTATGCGGTGTTAGTAGTGGGGCCGTGGTAGCATTAATTTCGCCAATTATGGCGTTTTTATTAGGAATTGCACCACAAATTATAACCGTACCGGCTATTATGGTGGGAAATTTTGTGCTCGTGTTAGTGCTTGGTTGGAGAAGAAAGAATCAGAAAAATACAGGAATTGCTTTGCTGAGATGTGTGTGTGCCGCAGTAGCAAAATTTGCAGTATTGTATATTTTAGTAGTTCAGTTAATTTGTAATGTTGCTGCTGAGCATTTTTTACAAAGTGGTGCACTTATGCCGCCAATGGTAAAAGCTTTGTCAACCACATTTGCATGGCCACAGTTGATTACAGCCTTACTTGGTGGCCTTATAGCAACATGGATTGCACCACTGTTGTATAAGGTTTTACATAAATAATAAACGATTAGGAGGACATTATGCGAGGAATACCATCGCTGATTACAGATATTAGAAAAAAAGTATTTACAGAAGTTGCCCGTATGGCTTACGACGGGGGAAATTATGCTGCTGCAGAAGAACTTCCATACAGAATCGTTCCGGGAGATCAACCTCTGCATCGAGAATCTATCTTTTTGGAAAGAGCCATTGCAGGAGAGCGAGTTCGTCTTGCAATGGGGCTGGGGGTACGTCCGGTTCAGACAAGAATGCTTTTAACAGAAGGAATGGATAATGCAGCCATTGCAGAACAGTATTATGAACCGCCATTGGTTAATATTATTCCTTATGCCTGCCATGGGTGTACAGAGAATCAGTACCTTGTAACGGAACAGTGTCAGAATTGTCTGGCTGCTTCCTGTCAGAAGGTTTGTCCAAGAGGTGCTATTTCTTTTGTAAATGGTCGAAGTGTAATTGATAAGGAAAAATGTATTAAGTGCGGTAAATGTGAGAAAGCCTGTCCTTACCATGCTATTATCCATTTGGAGCGTCCTTGTGCTTCTGCCTGTGGTATGAATGCTATTGGCAGTGATGAAAACGGAAGAGCAGTAATCGATCAGGATAAATGTGTTGCCTGCGGACAATGTCTTGTAAGTTGTCCTTTTGGAGCGATTGTAGATAAAGGACAGATTTTCCAGGTAATTCAGTCCATATTGGAAGGAAATAAGGTAATTGCTATTGTGGCACCTGCTTTTATAGGGCAGTTTAGTAACAAAGTATCACCGGGTAAATTTGTAACAGCTATGAAACAGTTGGGATTTGCACGAGTAATGGAAGTTGCTATTGGTGCTGACCTTTGTACCATTGAAGAAGCTAAGGACTTTATGGAAAAAGTTCCGGCTCAGCAGGATTATATGGCCACTTCTTGTTGTCCTGCATGGCATTCCATGATTGAAAAGTTATATCCAAGTGAAGTGGAAAAATTATCCATGACTTTGACACCAATGGTATTTACAGCCCGAATGGTTAAGAAACAGTATCCGGGATGTAAAGTTGTATTTGTAGGACCATGTGCTGCTAAAAAATTAGAGGCTATTAGGGAAGATATCCGTTCAGATGTAGACTTTGTTCTTACTTTTGAAGAGTTACAAGGTATGTTTGAGGCAAAAGAAATTGATTTTGAAACCATACCTGAAACAGACGTATTATATGAGGCATCTGCAGATGGCCGAGGATTTGCCGTAGCCGGTGGTGTAGCATCTGCAGTAGTTGATTATATAAAACTGGATCATCCGGAAGTAGAAGTAAAAACAGCCAGAGCAGAAGGTTTGAGTGAATGTCGAAAAATGATGGCTATGGCAAAAGCCGGAAGATACAATGGTTATCTGTTGGAAGGAATGGCATGTCCGGGAGGATGCGTGGCCGGCGCAGGAACAATTTTATCTGTAGAGCAGGCAAAAAAGAATATAAATGAGTATCAAAAAAATGCACCTATGAAATCTGCTACAGAAAGCGAATATAAGCATTTCTCTGATTCTCTTGATTAAAGAAGTTGAAAAGGGTTACTACGTTCTTGTAGTGACCCTTTGTTTGTATTATGATAGTAGAAGATTTACTAAAATTCTAAAAAATAAGTGAGGAATTCAATGAACTTAATTAATATAGAAAAAATTACAAAATCATATACTGAACGGAAGTTATTTGATCATGCTTCTTTTTCTTTGCAGGAAGGTGAAAAAGTAGGGATTATCGGAATCAATGGTACGGGAAAGACAACCCTTTTGAAGATGATAGCGGGATTGGAAGAGCCGGATGATGGAAAGATAACGAGAGCCAATCATATTGTAGTGCGTTATTTACCACAGCATCCGGAATTTGATGCAGACAAATCCAGTTTGCAATGCATTTTGGAAGGAAACGTCACGGAAGAAAATCAGTGGAGTATTGAAAGTGATGCCAAGGCTATGATGACTCGTCTTGGAATTACAGATTTTGAGCAACCTGCAGGACAGCTTTCCGGTGGACAAAGAAAACGTCTGGCATTAATATCCGTATTGCTTTCTCCGGCAGATGTACTTCTCCTGGATGAGCCTACCAACCATTTAGACAATGATATGGCAGACTGGCTGGAAGAGTATCTGAAAAAATGGCGAGGAGCATTAATTATGATTACTCACGACCGTTATTTCCTGGATAGTGTTACCAATAGGATTGTAGAAATTGACAAAGGTGCTACTTATAGTTATGAAACTAACTATTCTGGATTTTTGGAATTAAAGACACAGCGGGAAGAAATGGAGCAGGCAAGTGAACGGAAACGCCAGTCTATTTTACGTGTGGAATTGGAGTGGATGAGAAGAGGTGCCCGCGCCCGTTCTACCAAGCAAAAGGCACACATTCAAAGATATGAGGAATTAAGGGATAAAGAAGCACCTGTACAGGATTCTAAAGTAGAGCTTAGTTCTATTTCTTCACGTTTGGGGAGAACTACCGTGGAATTGGAACATATCTGTAAGGGATATGGCGATAGAAAGTTGATAGATGATTTTTCCTATATTTTCTTAAAAGGAGACAGAATTGGATTTATCGGACCAAACGGATGTGGTAAATCTACGTTGATGAAAATCATAGCAGGAATTATTCCACAGGATTCCGGTAATGTAATAGTGGGACAGACTATAAAAATGGGCTACTATGCCCAGGAAATAGCTTCTGAGAAGAATCAGACTAATCAAGAAAATGAAATCGATGTTTCTTATATGGACCCGAATCAAAGAGTTATTGATTATGTGAAAGATACGGCGGAATATATACAGACGGTGGATGGGGTATTGTCGGCATCTGTCATGTTGGAAAAATTCTTATTTCCGGCGGATAAACAGTACAGTCCTATCGGTAAATTATCCGGTGGAGAGAAAAAGAGATTAAACTTGTTGCGTGTATTGGCATCTTCACCGAACTTTATTTTGTTGGACGAGCCTACCAACAATCTTGATATTGCCACCTTAACTATTTTGGAAGATTATCTGGACAGATATGAAGGAATTGTAGTTACAGTATCTCATGACAGATATTTT
>JAFXGP010000095.1 GCA_017521195.1 Lachnospiraceae bacterium | reverse complement strand
GGATTTTAATTTGTAAAAGATATGTACTTAGAAAAACCACTGCGGAAATCAGAGGCGAGATGCGTTATGTATTCTTTCTTTTACCTTTTGGAGTGATTTAGGATATAGAAACCTCCCTTCGTCAAAGTGACGGAGGGAGGTATATTTACAGACCGTAACTGCTCGCTAAACCTGCTAATAAAAATCAAGTACTTTTTGAAAAAAATTTTTTCCTAAAAAAGAGTATAACAAATAAACCAGCATTTTTCATCTGGTTTAACAAAACAGATATGTCTTTATTTTTATTGATATACTTCCATTACTCGGGCATAGTATATTCGCAAAAATTTATTAAATCCTGCGATCTTTGCAACCTTACTCGGCTTTCCTTCTTCCATTTTCTTTTGAATGAAGTGATAAACAGCATCGTTTTCTGGTTTCAATCGTCTCACACAAGTCATTGTTTCAAATCCAACTTTTCGTAATGTCGACGAGCCACGTTTAGAAATGTGTCGTTCTGTTCCAACAAATTTTCCTGATTGATATGGTGGTGCATCAATACCAGCATAGGCAACCAGCGCTTTTCCATTTTTGAATCTTCTTACATCTCCTATTTCACCTATTAATCTTGGAGCTAATGTATCGCCTACTCCCCCCATAGCTCGTACTACGGGATATTCAGGAAGCGTCTTTGCTAATTCCTGCATTCGTGTTAAAATCTGTGTGAGGGTGTTATCAACCTCTCTTACTATTTTTACCGATTCCTGTACTAACATTTTGGTCGATGGGGTACTGGATGGTAATGTTGGGATACCGTCTTTCGCAAGGGCATAAAGCTGTTTTGCTTTCTCTTCATTTTGCCGGTATCCTTTTTTCTTTGCCCAACTGATATAACTGTTAATAAACTGTTTTTCACTTTTCTTTGTTATATTATCGAAATGCCAGTATTCATAAGCGAAATCTGCTAGTTTGTCCTTTCCTGAATACTTATTCCAATCTGGCAGCATGGTTTTTAATCCTGGCATAGTAAGATCCAATATATGGGTTAATGCCAATACATTTTCTACTCTGAATTTCATATATTGACGATATTGCCTTCCTAAAAGTCTCAGTTCAGAATAACAATCTTCGTTTCCTTGAAAATCTTTCAAATGATACCAAAAATCCAATCCATAATTAGCTATGATTTTTGAATCGATTCTGTCTGTTTTGGCATTTCTAATCCCTTGGCACCGATATCTTTTCATTTCTAATGGATTGGCTGTAGCTACAAAAAATCCTTCCTCTTTCAAAAACGTAAGTACAGGTAAGTGATATATTCCTGTCGCTTCCATAACCACTCGTACTTCTTCATCTAATCCTCGAATAATAGTTGCTAACTTAGCCAAGTCTGTCTGTGTATGGTAGATATCGAAGGGTTTTCTTATAATTTCACCATACGGCTTTAAAATACATATAGTACTTTTTTCTTTTGAAACATCAATTCCTACACTTATCATTTGCTTCCTCCTGTACTAAAACTATAACTGTTTCCACCCACACTTATTACAATTCATTTTCGTTAGTGACACGGAAGCCTTTTTCTGGTTCCAACCTGCTTAATCGAATTCTGATAATAAGGGCATGGCTGACTGTTTGTCGAGCGGGTGTGATAACCCAATTGGAATTACGTCAGACCAGTTACACCCTTATTATAAAAATAAGTGCAGATGTTTTCATTAACATCTACACTTATATAGTACGAAATTGGGATTTAGCGAATAAAGTATTCCATCATTTGGGCAAGAAAGAGTGGTTCCTCTATAACAACATTAGAGAGGATAATGATTG
>JAFXGP010000094.1 GCA_017521195.1 Lachnospiraceae bacterium | reverse complement strand
TGAGGTGTAAGCACAGTAATGTGTTCAGCTGACAGTCACTAATCGGTCGAGGGCTTATCCAAAGCAATAGGGAAGAAGAGATGTAGATGTTAGGAAGATGTGTTCGGTTTTGAGGGTACATGAAGTACTCTAAAGTAAATAGTTTGTCAGACAAACGAAGTAATCCTCGATAGCTCAGCGGTAGAGCATTCGGCTGTTAACCGAAGGGTCGTAGGTTCGAACCCTACTCGGGGAGTCTGGCTCCTTGGTCAAGCGGTTAAGACATCGCCCTTTCACGGCGGTAACACGGGTTCGATTCCCGTAGGAGTCATAAGGCGACATAGCCAAGCGGTAAGGCGTGGGTCTGCAACACCCTGATCATCGGTTCAAATCCGATTGTCGCCTCTGGAAAACCTTGAAAACTTATTGTTTTCAAGGTTTTTTTGCGTTTAAAGCAAATGGTTTTGAACGGAAATGAAGGATGTATCGAAAATATATAGGTATAAATAATACTAATGTAAACAAATGCATAAACAGGTGTCTTGTCACATGTAAGAACACGTGATATACTACTGATTTGTTGGAAGTATAAAATGTACATAATGAAAAGAGGAAGATATGACAATACAAGATGAAATCAAACAATTAAAAGGAAAAAAGCAGGCAGTAATATTGGCTCATTACTATACCAGGCCGGAAGTTCAGGAAATTGCAGATTATACCGGAGATTCCTTTTATTTAAGTAAGATAGCTACTAAATTAGAAAATCCGATTATAGTATATTGCGGAGTAGCTTTTATGGGAGAAAGTGGTTCTTTATTAAATCCGAATAAGAAGATATTGATGCCGGATGAAGAGGCAGATTGTCCTATGGCCCACATGGTAATAAAGGAAGAAATAGACAATGCCAGAAAAAAATATAAAGACTTAGCTGTAGTTTGTTATATAAATTCTACTGCTCAAGTTAAGTCATGGTGTGATGTAAGTGTAACATCAGCAAATGCAGTACAGATTGTAAAAAATTTACCAAATGAAAATATATTATTTGTACCGGATAAAAATTTGGGGCGATTTGTTGCTGCTAAGGTACCGGAAAAAAATGTTATGTACTCAAAGGGATTTTGTCCAATACATGAATATATGTCACTGGAAGAAATTCAAGAATTAAAACATTTACACCCTGAAGCAGAAATTTTGGTTCATCCCGAATGTTGTGAGGAAGTAGTAAATATTGCAGATTATGTAGGTTCAACTTCAGGGATTATAGAGTATGTTTCTAAGAGTAAAAGAAATGAATGGATCATTGGGACTGAAATAGGGATTTTATATGAGTTGCAGAAAAGAAATCCCGGCAAACAATTTTATTTTCCTAAAACAAAGCCGGTGTGTTTAGATATGAAAAAAATCACCCTGGAAAAAATTCTTTATGCGTTAAAGGAAGAAAAGAATCAGGCATTTGTGGAAACAGAAATTTCAAAATCGGCAAATCAAACATTAAATAAAATGTTGGAATTAGCCAAGTAATAGATACGAGAAAGGGAAGTATATGGAGACACATTTGTATTATGATGTTGTAATCGTAGGTGCCGGTGTGAGTGGTTTGTATACGGCATTGCATTTATCTAAAAAGAAAAACATATTGATGATTTGCAAAGAGAGTTTAAATGAGTGTGACTCTATGCTTGCACAGGGCGGAATCTGTGTAATGCGTGATGAAGATGATTATGATGATTTTGTAGAAGATACTATGCGGGCAGGACACTATGAAAATAGAAAAGATAGTGTTAAGATTATGGTCCAATCAAGTAGGAATATTATTAATGAACTATTGGATTTAGGTGTAGATTTTGAAAAAAATCCGGACGGAAGTTTGAAATATACAAAAGAGGGAGCACATTCAAAACCAAGGATTTGTTATTATAAAGATATTACCGGAAAAGAAATTACGGAAACCTTGCAGGAACATGTGAAAAAGATGCATAATGTAATCATTATGGAACATGTAATAATGAAAGATTTATTAATAGAGAATGAAAAGTGTTGTGGGATTGTTGCGGAAAGCTCAGAACAGGAAAAAATAGTTTATTATATACATGCCAAGGATACTGTTTTGGCAACAGGAGGAATTGGAGGATTGTATGAGCATACTACGAATTATTCCTGTTTGACAGGAGATGCTCTCGCAATTGCTAAAAAACACGGAATAAGATTAGAAAATTTAGATTATGTACAAATTCATCCAACCACACTTTATCAGGAAAAAAAGGGAAGAAGCTTCTTGATTTCAGAGTCAGTTAGAGGAGAAGGTGCTGTTTTATTAAACAGCAAAGGAGAGCGATTTGTAGATGAATTATTGCCTCGAGATGTCGTTACCAAACGAATCTATGAAGAAATGGAAAAGGAAAATAGTAGGTGGGTGTGGCTTTCTTTTAAAAATATACCTTCAAATGTTATAATTGAACACTTTCCTAATATTTATAGAACCTGTTTAGAGGCAGGATATGATATAATGACAGAAAGTATTCCGGTAGTTCCTGCCCAGCATTATTTTATGGGAGGAATTTATGTGGATTCGGATTCAAAAACAACGATGGAACATTTATATGCAGTAGGGGAAACCAGTTGTAATGGTGTTCATGGAAGAAACAGGCTTGCCAGTAACAGTTTATTGGAGAGTTTAGTGTTTGCCCGCAGGGCTGCTGATAGAATAGAGAAAGAATAAAAGGAGAATAATTACGGTGAATGATATTACAATGTTGCTTGCAGCGGACAAGTATATCCGTCTTGCATTAGAAGAAGATATTAATTGTGAAGATGTAACAACTAATTCGGTGATGCCACAATATAAAAAAGGTGAAGTACAACTTATTTGTAAAGAAGATGGGGTGATAGCCGGACTTTTGGTATTTGAAAGGGTATTTACCATGTTAGATTCAAAAACAGAGATTGTTTTTGAGGTGGAAGATGGAGATTATGTGAAAAAAGGACAACTTCTTGCCACTATAACAGGTGATATACGTGTTTTACTTTCCGGAGAAAGAACAGCATTAAACTTTTTGCAGCGAATGAGTGGAATTGCAACTTATACGAATAAGGTGGTTAAGTTGTTGGAAGGGTCGAATACAACTTTGCTAGATACACGAAAAACTACTCCTTGTATGAGAATATTTGAAAAATATGCCGTGAAAGTAGGTGGAGGTTCTAATCATCGTTATAATTTATCAGATGGAATCCTTTTAAAAGATAATCATATTGATGCAGCAGGCGGTGTAAAACAGGCGATAGAAGCAGCGCAAAAATATGCACCATTTGTACGAAAGATAGAAGTGGAAACAGAGAATTTGGACATGGTAAGAGAAGCGGTAGAAGCCGGAGCAGATATTATCATGTTAGATAATATGACACCACAGGAAATGGAAGAAGCGGTAAAATTAATTGATGGACGTGCAAAGACAGAATGTTCCGGAAATGTGACGAAAGAAAATATTAAGAGAATAACACAGATTGGTGTAGATTATGTATCCAGCGGAGCATTAACACATTCAGCACCTATTTTGGATGTAAGTATGAAACATTTAAGAGTGGTAGAGTAAGATGCAATTTGAAACTGAAAATGAAAGGAGAGAAAGTACAGGTGGAGAAAACTATAAGTGGATCACAGCGCAGAAAACATATTATAGAGATGTTAAAGAAGTCAGATGGTCCTCTTTCCGGAACCATATTGGGAAGAAAAAATGAAGTTAGCAGACAAGTTATTGTGCAGGATGTCACATTGCTACGTGCGGAAGGGTATGATATTGTAGCAACTCCTCGCGGATACATTTTAAATGTTTCTCAGGATTTTGCGCGGGTGATTAAAACTTTTCATACATCACAGCAGACAGAAGAGGAATTAACAACAATTATAGATCTGGGTGGAGCCGTTCTTGAAACTATGGTAAATCATAAGGCATACGGGATAATATCAGTTCCTTTAAATGTTCGAAACCGTCGAGATATAAAGGTTTTTATCAATCAAATAACAAGTGGAAAATCAGGATTGATTTCTAATGTAACATCCGGCTTTCATTTTCATAAAATTACGGCAGAAAGTGAAGAAATTCTGGATGAAATAGAGGATAGTTTGAGAAAGAAAGGTATGTTGGCAGAAATTTTATCCTATGAAAAAGAAATAACGGAGATTTCTTAAAATGGACAAAGAACGTTTTGAAAAGCAATTAAAATTTATTTTGGAGATAGACAAAGAGAAAAGTGTTTTGCGTCAGACACATTTGAGCGGTCATGGAAGAAGGGAAAATGATGCAGAACATGCATGGCATATGTGTGTCATGATATATTTGTTAAAGGAATATGCTAACAGGGAAATCGATATAGCGAAAACTATGATGATGGCTTTAATTCATGATGTAGTGGAAATCGATGCGGGAGATACTTATGCTTATGACACGATTGGTGCTGTTACACAGAAAGAACGTGAAGAAAAAGCTGCCGAGAGAATTTTTGGGCTTTTGCCGGAAGAACAAAAAACAGAATTAAAAAATTTATTCGAAGAATTTGAAGCAAATGAAACTATGGAAGCTAAATTTGCCCATGCTATAGATAATTTTCAACCTTTATTATTGAATAATTCTAATGGGGGAAGTGATTGGAGGGAACATGGTGTAAGTAAATCACAGGTTTTAAAACGTCATTCTATCACCCATCTTGGTTCGGAAAAACTGGGGGAATATTCTTATAGGTTGATTGATGAGAATGTGAAAAAGGGAAATATTAAAGAGGGATAGAGATATTACATTTTATTTATTAATAGACATAAAGAGAGATAATAAGGAATATATTTTATAAAAAATGTGGATATTTCATAATGCAAAAAAAAGAAAAGTGGATAATAACTGCTTTGGGATTCTTTTCTCTATGTTTGGCAGTTGCAGGAATAATTGTCAGCCAAAGAAGAGTAACAGAAAACATGGTTTCTGTTATGTCATTCAATAATTGGGGGTTAAGTTTTCGGGAAGAAGGAAAGGCCCCGGATATAGATGTGGATAAAGAAATGTTAAAAGAGTCAGATGCTTACTATTTAGGGGATGAGGATGAGAAAAAAATATATCTGACCTTTGATGCAGGATATGAAAATGGAAATACGGAAAAAATATTGGATGCATTAAAAGAAAATGATGTTAAGGCAACATTTTTTTTGGTAGGTAACTACCTCGAAACCTGTCCTGAAATTGTAAAAAGAATGGAAACAGAGGGTCATACAGTGGGAAATCATACGTATCACCACAAGGATATGGCGCAGTTGACCACAAAAGATGCATTTTTGAAAGAGTTAACGGAATTGGAAGATTTATATAGAGAAATTGTAGGAAAAGATTTGGTTAAATTATATCGTCCCCCTCAGGGAAAATTTGATGAGAATCAATTGCAATGGGCAAAAGAGGCAGGATATAAGACCTGTTTTTGGAGTCTTGCATATGTAGATTGGGATGATAAAAAACAACCGACAAAGGAAGAAGCTATGGATAAATTAACAAAAAGAATCCATCCGGGAGCCATTGTACTTCTTCACACTACATCTTCTACTAACGGAGAAATTATGTCAGATATTATAAAAGCATGGAAAGATATGGGATATAGTTTTGGACAACTGAAAGATTTATAAGTATTCTAAATTGATAAGAATAAATATGTATAAAAAAGCCGAGCTTAAAATTAATTAAGTTCGGCTTTTTTTAAAGTTCATATTAGAATGTTATCAGCTTAAAATTTATTTGTGATATTTTTTGTCATTTGTTTCATATTTAGGTTCGCATGTTAAGTGAACACCTAAACGTTTAAATACCTGTTCATCTACAGAAGATAATAATACAGAAGAATGTACTTCGCATTGTTTCAATTTAGGAATTTGAGACAACGTATGTTTTGCGTTAGCGTCATTTGCAGCACACATGGATAAAGCAATTAATATTTCGTCTGTATGGAGTCTGGGGTTTTTACTTCCCAGATAATCTGTTTTTAAAGTTTGAATAGGTTCAATAGCAGATGGAGAAATCAGATGTAAATCGTGATCAATACCACCTAATTCTTTTAAAGCATTCATAAGCGCAGCTGCGGATGGTCCAAGTAAGTCTGAAGTTTTACCTGTAACAAGTTTTCCGTTTGGTAATTCAATAGCAACTGCAGGATGTCCTGTATCAAGTTCGCGTTGTAAAGCCGCATTTACAACCAATCTGTCGTTAACAGAAATCGAAACCTGTTTCATCAAAAGTTCCAATTTATAGAGGGAATTATTGTTGCCATTCCCCCGTCTGATATTACACATTTCCTGATAATATCTTCGGATGATTTCCTGTTTGCTGGCATCACGGCAGGCTTCATCATCAATAATACAATTACCGGCCATATTAACACCCATATCGGTAGGTGATTTATATGGGCTTTTTCCCAAGATCTGTTCAAACATAGCATTTAGAACCGGGAAAATTTCTACATCGCGATTGTAGTTAACGGTTGTTTCACCATAAGCTTCCAGATGGAATGGGTCAATCATATTAACATCGTTTAAATCTGCAGTAGCTGCTTCATAAGCAATGTTTACAGGATGTTTCAGCGGGAGATTCCATATAGGAAAAGTTTCAAATTTTGCATATCCCGCCTTAATTCCACGTTTGTGTTCATGGTAAATCTGGGAAAGACAGGTTGCCATTTTTCCGCTACCCGGTCCCGGTGCTGTAACAATAACCAGTGGTCTCTGAGTTTCAATATATTCATTTTTTCCATAGCCCTCATCACTTACGATAGTGGCAATATCGCTTGGATATCCGGGAATATTGTAATGAATATAGGATTTTATACCTAAAGAATCTAAGCGTTCTTTGAATTTAAGAGCAGAATTCTGTCCATTAAATTTGTTGATGACAACACTACCTACAAAAAGACCAAAACTATGGAAAACATCTATTAAACGTAATACATCAACATCGTAAGTGATGCCGTAATCTCCACGAACTTTATTACTTTCAATGTCATCAGCACTGATTACGATAACAACTTCCGCCTGATCTTTTAGTTGTAATAACATTTTTAATTTGCTGTCCGGCTGAAAACCGGGAAGTACTCTGGATGCATGAAAATCATCAAATAATTTTCCGCCAAATTCCAGATATAATTTATTTCCAAAAAGAGCAATTCTTTCTTTGATATGTTCTGACTGCATTTTTAAGTATTTATCATTATCAAAACCGATTCTCATAACTCCTCCATATATGTTCTTTTCAATAAAACATACTCTATATTTTAATATAAAAAATCTTAGTAGTAAATAGAAGTAAAAATTTTTTTTATGATATTATTTGGAAAAACAGGAATAATATATACATAGAAATATTTGCGTAAAAACGCAGGATAGGAGAGAATATGAAACTATTAAATTATATTGCATTAACAATTGCTATTGTAGGAGCTGTAAACTGGGGACTTATCGGAGTCTTAAACTTTGACCTGGTTGCTTTTATCTTTGGTGAAATGTCTTGGTTATCCAGAGTGGTATATACTTTGGTAGGACTCGCCGGTGTTTACCTGATTACTTTTTATGGCCAATTGGATTCTGCAGAAGAATAAAATCATCCTAAAAAGCAGGAAAAATCTTATGTTTTTGAGTATAGTAAGATAGAAGAAAAAAGAAAGTCGTGAATAAAAGATTCGCGGCTTTTTTCAATGTTAAAATTAAACAATTATTTTAAGATATAAAAAAGATGTGTATTTTATAAATCTTTAAGAAATAGTAACAAAAAAATCATTGTATTTGTATTGCTTTTAGGAATGGGGATAATTATAATGTAGTTTGTGATATTTTAAACATAGATAAAATTTGGAGGACTGGAATGAACGATAATACAAATCGTTTTAATAACAATCAAAATAATAATAAAAATAACGGACCTAATAATAAAAGAGGAAATCAACAGGGAGGACAAAATCCTAAAAAGCAAAATTTACTGGTATTTTTGGTAGCAACTTTAATCAGTTTGGTAATGATGAGTTATCTTATGAAGTCTATGGACGGAACTACCAGCAAAGAAATTCCTTATAATGAATTTGTAACCATGCTTGAAGCGGGAGAAGTAGAAAGTGTTTATATAGGAAGTGATAGAATTGTTATTTATCCTGTGGAAGAGGAAAAAACATCATCTCAGACACAAAGTTTAACTATGATGATGATTCAGATGCAGAATAAATTCACCTATTATACAGGCAGAGCGGAAAGTAATGATACTTTAACACAACGTTTATTGGAGGCAGGAGTTGAAATTGAACCTGAAAT
Organism: Lachnospiraceae bacterium; assembly: GCA_017521195.1. Classification (GTDB taxonomy): domain Bacteria; phylum Bacillota; class Clostridia; order Lachnospirales; family Lachnospiraceae; genus SFDP01. The sequence goes on along the minus strand of JAFXGP010000094.1, from coordinate 25,258 downwards.
ACCGGAAACTTCAAGTCCTCTTTTAGATATGTTGCTTTCTTATGTACTGCCATTAGTTTTAGTATGGGTTGTATTTGGATTTATTATGAAACGTATGGGCGGCGGCGGTCCTATGGGAGTAGGAAAGAGTAATGCCAAGGTATATGTTCAGAAAGAAACGGGAGTAACATTTAAAGATGTAGCCGGAGAGGACGAAGCCAAAGAATCATTGCAGGAAGTAGTAGATTTTCTTCATAACCCGGGACGATATGCGAAAATTGGTGCTAAATTACCTAAGGGAGCCTTGTTAGTAGGACCTCCGGGAACCGGAAAAACATTGCTTGCGAAAGCAGTAGCAGGGGAAGCTCATGTTCCGTTTTTCTCTTTAACCGGTTCAGATTTTATTGAGTTATATGTAGGTGTAGGTGCTTCACGAGTTAGGGATTTATTTAAAGAAGCGACTAAAAATGCTCCGTGTTTTATTTTTATTGATGAAATTGATGCCATCGGACGAAGCCGAGATTCCCGTTATGGCGGTGGAGGAAACGAAGAAAGAGAGCAAACTTTAAATCAGTTGTTATCTGAAATGGATGGTTTTGATACATCCAAAGGTATTTTGATTCTCGGAGCAACCAACAGACCTGAGATTTTAGATAAAGCATTGCTCAGACCGGGACGTTTCGACAGAAGAATTATTGTAGATAAACCGGATTTAAAGGGCCGTGTAGAAATTTTAAAAGTACACGCCAAAGACGTTAAAATGGATGAGACAGTAGATTTTGATGCCATTGCCCTTGCAACCAGCGGAGCGGTAGGTTCAGATCTTGCCAATATGATTAATGAAGCGGCTATTAATGCAGTAAAAGAGGGTCGTGAGTATGTTTCCCAAAAGGATTTATTTGATGCAGTGGAACAGGTATTAGTAGGAAAAGAAAAGAAAGACCGTATTATGAGTAAGGAAGAAAGAAAGATTGTTTCTTATCATGAAGTAGGTCATGCTTTAATCAGTGCATTGCAGAAGAATTCCGAACCGGTGCAGAAGATTACTATTGTACCTCGTACCATGGGAGCTTTGGGATATGTAATGCATGTTCCGGAAGAAGAAAAATATCTGAATACGGAGGCGGAACTTAGAGATCGTCTGGTAAGTATTTTGGGTGGTCGTGCAGCAGAAGAAATAGTTTTTGATACTGTAACTACCGGAGCGGCTAATGACATTGAAAAAGCAACCGATATTGCAAAAGCTATGGTTACTCAGTATGGTATGAGTAAACGTTTTGGTTTAATGGGCTTAGCTACTATACAGAATAAGTATTTGGATGGTTCTGCAACTCTGAATTGCAGCGATGTAACAGCAGCGGCAGTAGATGAAGAAGTAAAAGATATGTTGAAAGAAAGTTATGAAAAGGCACTTAATCTTCTTCGTGAAAACCGTGAAGTTATGGATAAACTGGCAGAATTCCTGATAGAAAAAGAAACTATTACGGGCAAAGAATTTATGAAGATTTTCCGTGAAATCAAAGGAATTCCGGAACCGGAGGAGAAAAAGGAAGAGTCTGCTTCTGAACAAGAAGAACAGAGAGAAACCGGGGAAGTAAATTCGGAAACTGAGGAAATTTCTGATAATCAGGAAGATGAAAAAGAACCGGAAGTTAGGGGAAATTATAGTAAGGCTTCCGCAGATAAACTTTGGAAAGATATAAAATAATAAACGTTAGTATATACATTTATAATAAAAATGTGATATATGTAAGAGAAAGGATTGTTCTGATAATTAGAACAATCCTTTTTTGGAGTCAGGAGATTATAATGAGTAACGACAAATTTGATATACAGGAAGAATTGAAGAAATTACCCAATAAACCAGGGGTTTATATAATGCATGACAAAGAAGATGCCATTATATATGTGGGCAAGGCAATTATCTTAAAAAATCGTGTCAGATCTTATTTTCGGGAAAGTGCAAACCACAGTCCCAAAATTGCTAAAATGGTGAGTTTGGTAGAACGATTTGAATATATAGTTACCGATTCGGAATTGGAAGCTTTGGTGTTGGAAAATAATCTGATTAAGGAACACAGACCTAAATATAATACTATGTTAAAAGATGATAAAACATATCCTTATATTAAGGTTACTATGGCCGATATTTACCCGAGAATTTTATTTTCCAGAGAAATGAAAAAGGATAAATCCAAGTATTTCGGCCCCTATACCAGTGCAGGGGCGGTAAAAGATTCTATTGAATTGATTAACAAGCTATATAAATTAAGAACCTGTAACAGAAAGTTACCGAAAGATGCAGGGAAGGAACGTCCCTGTTTGAATTATCATATTCATCAGTGTAAAGCACCATGTCAGAACTGGATTAGTCCGGAAGAATACAAAAAACAGGTAGATGAAGCTTTAGAATTTTTAAATGGTAATTATGCCAAAATTTTAAAGGAACTACAGCAAAAAATGGAGACAGCATCTGAAAATCTGGAGTTTGAAGAAGCTGCAACATACCGGGATTTGCTAAATAGTGTGAAACAGGTAGCGCAGAAGCAAAAAATAACCGATTCAGAGGGCGAGGATAGAGATGTAATTGCACTGGCAAAGGATGAACAGGATGCCGTGGTACAGGTGTTTTTCGTACGTAACGGTAAGTTGATCGGAAGAGAACATTTTTATATGACAAATGTGTCGGAAGAAACGGAAGGACAGATTTTAAGCAGCTTCGTAAAACAGTTTTATGCAGGGACACCATTTGTACCAAAGGAACTTTTACTGCAGGAAAAAATCGAAGAAGAGGAAGTGATTTCTAAATGGCTTTCAGGAAAGCGGGGAAATAAAGTATGGCTTCGTTTCCCTAAAAAAGGAACCAAGGAAAAGCTGGTAGATTTGGCTTCCAGAAATGCAGCTATGGTTTTAAGTCAGGATAAAGAAAGAATTAAGAGGGAAGAAGGCAGAACCATAGGGGCTGTAAAAGAAATTGCTGCACTTTTGGGCTTGGATAAGGTTCACAGGATGGAAGCTTTTGATATATCTAATATCAGTGGATTTGAAAATGTGGGATCTATGGTGGTATATGAAAAAGGGAAACCGAAAAAAAGCGATTATAGAAAGTTTAAAATCAAATCGGTTTCCGGACCGGATGATTATGGATGTATGAAAGAGGTTCTTACCAGACGTTTTCTTCATGGAATGGAAGAAAGTAAAGAATTAAAAGAAAAGAATATAGAGGAGCAATTTGGCAGTTTTACCAGATTCCCAGATTTACTTTTAATGGATGGCGGGAAAGGACAGGTTAATATTGCTTTACAGGTTTTGGATGAGCTGAAATTAAATATTCCCGTTTGCGGAATGGTAAAGGATGATAATCATAGAACCAGAGGATTGTATTATAACAATGAAGAAATTCCGATTGATAAACATTCAGAAGGTTTTAAGTTGATAACAAGAGTACAGGATGAGGCTCATAGATTTGCCATTGAATATCACAGATCTTTACGAAGTAAGGAACAGGTACATTCAGTATTGGACGATATTCCCGGAATCGGGCCTGCAAGAAGAAAGGCTTTGATGAAAGCATTTGTAAACATTGGAGATATTAGAGATGCTTCTGTAGAAGAGCTGGCCAAAATTCCGGGAATCCCGGAAAATGTTGCCAAAGATATATATTCTTTTTTTCATGGTTCTGTGGTAAGATAAAAGAAGATTAAAAGTTTGCCGGCTGACATGGAACATCCGGATAAACAGGAAGTCGGATTGATGATGAAGATTGGAGCAAAAGTATGGCGAGTATTACATTGACAAAAATTATAAAGAAAATGCAGTTGGAGAACCTGACACCGGAAGTGCCGGTAAAAGGGATTTGTATTACCCAGCCGGATATTAACAGACCGGCGTTGCAGCTGGCAGGATATTTTGAACATTATGAAGCAACTCGTTTACAGATTATTGGATTTGTAGAGTATACTTATATGCAGGGGTTGTCTGTAGAAAGAAAGAATGAAGTATATGAACAGCTTCTTTCTTGCCCGATTCCATGTATTGTTTTTTGTAGAGAACTTCATCCGGATGAGATATTTTTGAAAAAGGCTATTGAAAAAGGCGTGCCGATTCTTATGACTAAGAAGGCTACTTCTGCCTTTACAGCAGAAATTATCCGATGGATGAATGTAAAACTGGCTCCATGTATTTCCGTACACGGAGTATTAGTGGATGTTTATGGTGAAGGAGTTTTGATTACCGGTGAAAGTGGAATCGGTAAATCGGAAGCTGCTTTAGAGTTAATTAAGAGAGGACATCGTCTGGTAACAGATGACGTAGTAGAAATTCGCAAAGTTAGTGAAGAAACTTTGATTGGTACAGCACCGGATATTACCAAACATTTTATCGAACTTCGAGGTATCGGAATTATTGATGTTAAAATGCTGTTTGGTGTGTCCAGTGTAAAAGAGACACAGAGTATCGATTTGGTTATTCATTTGGAAGATTGGGATAAAGATAAAGAGTATGATCGTTTGGGATTACAGGAAGAGTATACAGAGTACTTAGGAAACAAAGTAATCTGCCATAATATTCCTATCCGTCCGGGACGTAACCTGGCAGTTATCTGTGAATCAGCAGCAGTTAACCATCGTCAGAAGAAGATGGGATATAATGCAGCACAGGAATTATATGCCCGTGTTCAAAATTCTTTAACAAAAAGAAATGACGTGGAAGAAGATGATGAATAGAAAACAGAGTGGGGCTGTTGGTTGCAACAACCCCATGTTTTTCATATTGTAGTAAAATTTGTAAGAGAAAAATTTAAAAATAGGAGATATCATGTATACAGAATTTTTGGAATGTCTTACTTCTTTTATGGATAAAGAGGATATAAAAGCAAATGAACCTATGAGCAAGCATACCTCTTTTAGGGTAGGAGGTCCTGCAAGAGTTTTTCTTACAGTGCGTTCTGAGGAGATTTTAAGAAAAGTTCTTATAATCCTTCAGGAGAAAAATTTATCATATTTTGTCCTGGGAAATGGAAGTAATCTATTAGTATCTGATCTGGGATATGAAGGAGTAATTGTTTATCTGGGAGAAGAATTTGCAGGAATCGAAGTGACAGAAACATATATAAAGGCAGGAGCAGCTGCATTTCTTGGAAGAGTTGCCAGAAAAGCATTAGAAGAAGAACTCACGGGATTGGAATTTGCAGCAGGTATTCCGGGAAGTCTGGGTGGAGGCGTAGTAATGAATGCCGGTGCCTACGGCGGGGAACTGAGTCAGGTGGTGACAAAGGTTCGTGCCATGAACCCCCAGGGAGAAGTAATTGTCTTGGAAAAAGATGATTTGATGCTGGGGTATCGTACAAGTGTGTTTAAACATAAACCATATATTATTTTAGAAGTATTTATGGAATTACAAAAGGGAAATAAAAAAGATATTTCCGCTAAAATGGAGGAATATACTAAGGCCAGAGTGGAAAAACAGCCGTTGGAATATCCCAGTGCAGGAAGTACCTTTAAACGCCCGGAAGGGTATTTTGCAGGTAAATTGATAATGGACGCAGGACTTAGAGGATACCGGGTAGGAGGAGCTCAGGTTTCTGAAAAACATTGCGGCTTTGTAATTAACAAAGACAATGCAACAGCCACAGATATAAAGACATTGATGCAGGATGTGGCAAAAGAAGTGAAAACACAGTTTGGGGTAGAATTAGAACCGGAAGTAATCTGGTTGGGAGAATAATATTTGGATTTTGGAGAATCCAAATTACAGATTAGAGTATATGTACAGTTGAGGGAGAAATAGATGAGATTTGTTGTAGTTACCGGAATGAGTGGTGGCGGAAAAAGTACCGCAATGAAAATGTTAGAAGATATGGGGTTTTATTGTGTAGATAATCTGCCGGTGTTGTTGATTGAAAAATTTGCGGAATTAATCATAACTCCCAATACGGAATATGAAAAAGTTGCTTTGGGCTTAGATGTAAGAAGTGATCAGGACTTTGCACAGGCAGAAAAAGTGTTGGATAAATTGAAAGAGGATGGGTATGTATTTGAAATTCTCTTTATGGATGCCAATGATAAGACTTTGTTGAAACGATATAAAGAAACACGAAGAGTTCATCCTTTATCTACAGAGGAAAATCCAAGAATAGAAGATGGAATAAAAAAAGAAAAAGAAATTCTATCCAGTATTAAAAAGAAATCAGATTATGTTATAGATACTTCTAAGATTCTTACCAGAGAATTAAAGGAAGAATTGGAAGGGATTTTTATCCGTAATGAAGAATATAACAGCCTTATGGTGAATATAGTATCTTTTGGATTTAAACATGGAATACCATCTGATGCAGATTTGGTTTTTGACGTAAGATTTTTACCGAATCCATTCTATATTGATGAGTTGAAGCATATAACTGGTAATGAAAAGGCTGTCCAAGATTATGTTATGAGTTTTCCGGAAGCAGGAGAGTTCCTGGATAAACTAAAAAATATGCTGGATTTTTTATTGCCCGGATATATCAAAGAAGGAAAATACCAGTTGGTAGTTGCCATTGGATGTACCGGCGGACAGCATAGAAGTGTGACTTTGGCCAATGCACTTTACACGGAAATGAAAGATAAAGGAAACTATGGCTTAAGCATCAGCCATAGAGATATTAAATTATTAAAAGGCTAAAATGTGCAAAAGAAAGGATAGGAAATTATGTCCTTTTCATCAGATGTAAAAGAAGAATTAGGGAAGTACGTCAGTAGAAATAAGCACTGCCAGATAGCAGAAATGGCTGCAATTATTCATTATCAGGGACAACTTACCAGAGGAGATTCGGGACAGCTTCAATTACAAATTTTGACAGAAAACCCATCAGTTCTTAGAAAAAGCTTTACAATATTGAATAAAGCATTTAATATAGAGACGTCAGAAATGGAAGAAGAATGCTTGCAAAATCATAAAAACTCGGTATATACTATAGTCTTAGAAAAAGAAGAAGACATTATGAGCATCTTTCGCGAGATTAAATTGATTGATAAGGAGGGTGTTCTTCACGATTTACGGGACTGTGTGAATCCGGAAATTATAGAAGATTATTGCTGCAGAAGAGCATTTACCAGAGGAGCATACCTGTGTATTGGTTCCATGAGCGATCCCATGAAAGGATACCATCTGGAATTGGTATACAGTAATAAAATTCAAGCGGAGCAAATGAGAGAAGTTTTGCTTAAGTTTGAATTGGATGCCAAGATTGTAAAGCGGAAGAAATATTATGTAGTATATTTAAAAGAAGGTTCTCACATAGTGGATTTTCTGGGAATATGTAAAGCCAGAGTGGCTTTGATGAATCTGGAAAATTTAAGAATTGTTAAGGAAATGCGCAACAGTATAAACCGTAAGGTAAACTGTGAAACTGCAAACATTGTGAAAACAGTAAATGCTGCTGCAAAACAAATTGAAGACATCATTTTCATCCGAGATTTTATAGGTTTTTCAAAATTGCCTGATACCTTGAGAGAAATGGCACAGGTAAGATTGGATTATCCGGAGGCGACACTGAAAGAACTGGGACAGTATCTGGACCCTCCCGTGGGGAAATCAGGAGTGAATCACAGACTTAGGAAGTTGTGCGAAATAGCGGATTTAAATAGAGGTTAGTTGAAGGAGGAGTATTATTATGAGAAAGGAAATGGTAGTACAGATTGCCGGTGGATTGGAAGCAAGACCAATCGCAGTATTAGTTCAGGTGGCAAGCCAGTATGAAAGTTCTATCTATTTAGAAGCAGCTGGGAAAAGAGTAAATGCCAAAAGTATTATGGGTATGATGACCATGGCTTTAAAGGCCGGAGAAACTATGATCGTAGAAGCTACAGGAAGCGACGAAGCAGCGGCGATTGAAGGAATTGAAAAATATATCAGCGGTCAGGAAGTATAAATGGGCTAATGTCACGTTGGGTGTTCCCTTTTTTAAGAGAATGAGTTATACTACACGTGAACAATATAAATAAAATATAAACGGAGGAATTAAAAATGTTAGTATCAGCTAAAGAAATGCTTGACAAAGCAAAAGCTGGCCACTATGCAGTTGGACAGTTTAACATTAACAACCTTGAATGGACAAAAGCAATCCTTTTAACAGCACAGGAATGCAACTCCCCAGTTATCTTAGGTGTATCCGAAGGTGCTGGTAAATACATGACAGGTTACAAAACTATCGTAGGTATGGTTAATGGTATGATCGAAGAATTAGGAATCACAGTTCCTGTAGCTCTTCACTTAGACCATGGTTCATACGATCACTGCTACAAATGTATCGAAGCAGGATTCTCTTCTGTAATGTTCGACGGTTCTCACTTCTCTATCGAAGAAAACGTTGAAAAAACAAAAGAAATCGTTGCAGCAGCTCATGCTAAAGGAGTTTCCGTAGAAGCAGAAGTTGGTTCTATCGGTGGAGAAGAAGATGGTGTTGTAGGTGCAGGTGAATGTGCAGATCCTAACGAATGTAAAGCAGTTGCTGATTTGGGAATTGACTTCTTAGCAGCAGGTATCGGTAACATTCATGGAAAATACCCAGCAAACTGGGCTGGTTTATCTTTCGAAACATTGGATGCAATCCAGCAGTTAACAGGTGATATGCCATTAGTACTTCACGGTGGTACAGGTATCCCAACAGAAATGATTCAGAAAGCAATCTCCTTAGGTGTTGCTAAAATCAATGTAAACACAGAATGTCAGTTGGCTTTTGCAGCAGCTACACGTGAATACATCGAAGCTGGAAAAGATCAGCAGGGTAAAGGTTTTGACCCACGTAAATTATTAGCTCCTGGTACAGAAGCTATCAAAGCTACAGTAAAACAGAAAATGGAAATTTTCGGTTCTGTAGGAAAAGCATAATATTGGAAAATATTTAGTCTAAGATATGAAAAAGGCTGTTATATTTGTACGCAGAGCGCTTTCGCTTATTCAAAACGTAACAGTACTAAGCTTGCAAAGGACGCAAGCTAAGTGCTGACGTTTTGAAAAATCTGCTTTACAAAATATAACAGCCTTTTTCTGATGTTTATTGCTAAATATTTTAGCAAAATATCCTATAAAAGGGAGGATGCCGGGTAAATATCTTTACCCGGCATTATTATGAAAAAGTTTATTTATATAAAGTTAAACGATATAGACAATATTTATTTTATATTATCATTATATCTATGGAAAATGTACGTTTCATGTTGAGTAAATTAAAAATCAGTAAAAGTATTATGAACAAAATGTGAACAAGGCTGTTTCCGAATAAAAAGAAACGGGGTTAAGATATCCAACTTGTACGCATCTGTGAGACACCGTACGCAAGAAACGAACAATAGGTGTGTACATCTAATTGTACGTTGATTGCGTATGGTGTAACGAGCAGCAAGCGAACAAGGGATACTTAACCCCGTTTCTGTATTTGAAAACAGCCGTATTTACTGTTTACATCTTCTCAGGTTCCGGATATTCTACACCGAAAGTTTCTACTGTCATAGATTTAATTCTCTGGTCAACCATTGGTCTGTCAGCATAGTCTGTGTATTCGTCTGCAATCTTGTTAACAACATCCATGCCTTCGATAACTTTACCGAAAGCAGCATAAGCACCATCTAAGTGCGGAGATGTTTTGTGCATAATGAAGAACTGGCTTCCTGCAGAATCAGGGTGCATAGCTCTTGCCATAGAAAGAACACCTTCTGTATGTTTTAAATCGTTAGCAAAACCATTTTGTGCAAATTCGCCGGGAATAGTATACCCCGGCCCACCCATACCGGTTCCGTTAGGGCATCCGCCTTGAATCATAAATCCGCGGATAACACGGTGGAAAATAAGTCCATCATAGAAGTTTTTGTTAATTAAGCTGATAAAGTTGTTTACGGAAACAGGAGCGATTTCTGGATATAATTCAGCTTTCATTACATCGCCGTTTTCCATAGTTATGGTTACGATAGGATTCTGTGCCATATTATTTTCCTTTCTTTTTATCTTCCATTAAAGTGGAAGAAGTGGTAAATTTGAACAATAGTATGTTCATTCTCATTATTGTAACCAAAATTAGACATTTCGTAAAGAAGAAGTCTTAAGAAAATCAAAGCAGTCATGGGAAGAATGAATGCAGGTAAAAGGAAAGTAAAGAGAAATGTTAAAATATATTATTTTTGTGACAGAAGAAAAAGTGCCGGAATTAAAAATTCTCGAAACACAGTGTAAGGAAAAAGAAGTGGGTCTATTCATGTCTTTGCCTGAAAAGGAGACATTAATAAGTGAAACTCTTTATATTACAGACCATGAAGAAATCTGTAGACATCTTTTGGAAGAAAAGGCCAATGTTTTGGTATGGCTTCATGGGAACAACAGAAATATGAATTTTAGTATGGTGCCGTATGCTATGGAAAATATTGAGGAATTGGATTTTGTTTATGCGGAAAGAATTTGGCAAAGATTTCAAAATCTTCCATGGATCATTGCTGAGACGGAAAGATGTATTATTCGAGAGATGACAGAAGATGATTTGGACGCAGTTTATAGGGTGTATGCAGGAGAGTCTGTTACTAAATATATGGAAGGGTTGTATGAGGATTATCAGGAAGAATTGGAATACACCCGCAGTTATATTCAAAATGCTTATAGATTTTGGGGATATGGGACTTGGATTATAGAAAGTAAAACAAATCATAAAGTAATTGGAAGAATAGGATTTAATCTCCGGGACGGATACGAAGAACCGGAGATTGGATTTGTCATAATGGAAGAAGAACAGCAAAAAGGATATGCTTATGAATGTTGTATAAAAGTCTTACAAGTCGGAAAAGAAGAATATGAATTTGAAAAGGTACAAGCTTTAGTGAAAGAAGGAAACATATCTTCTATAAATCTGTGTTACAAATTGGGATTTCAGCTGATGGGGAAAATACGGGAAGGCAGAGAAGAATATTTAAGATTTCTCTATACTATTTCATAGCCAGAGATGGAAGAATAAGGAAATAGAACTTGAAATTTAAGAAGAATTGTTTTATTTTGGTAAGAGTCAGTTTCATCGAATTGAGGGAAAAAGAATAGCTTTTCATTGTTGTAAATGAGAAGTGAATTCTTGAGGAGATAACTATGGAAGATACAAAGAAACAATTATTTGTTCGAGGAATGAAAGATGGAATTCCTATAGGACTTGGGTATTTTGCGGTTTCCTTTACTTTGGGGATTGCTGCAAAGAATGCAGGGATGACAGCACTTCAGGCAGCAGTAACCAGCGCATTGATTAATGCTTCTGCAGGAGAATTTATTGGATTTACTTTAATTGCTGCTAATGCAGGATATCTGGAAGTAATGATTATGGAAGCAGTGGCTAATGCAAGATATTTATTAATGTCTTGTGCTTTGAGCCAGAAAATATCCCCGAAAACAGGTTTATTACATAGAATGTTAATGGGGTTTTATGTTACAGATGAGATATTTGGTGTATCGGTAGCTCAAAAAGAATTAAAACCAATATATTCTTATGGCGTAATTTCTATGGCCGCTCCGGGATGGACCATAGGAACATTTCTGGGAGTTTTAATGGGAAATATTTTGCCTCTTAGAGTAGTAAGTGCTTTGAGTGTGGCTTTATATGGAATGTTTGCTGCGGTATTTGTTCCCCCGGCGAAGGAGAATAAAGTGGTTGCCGGATTAATTATAATCAGTTTTATTGCAAGTTTCATTTTCAATAAGGCAGCGATATTTGCGGGAATATCTTCCGGTATTAAAATTATTATTTTGACAATAATTATTTCGTTAATAGCTGCGATTCTGTTTCCGGTGAAAAACGAAGCATAGGATGGAGATAATATGGAACATAATGTATATATTTATATTTTGATTATGGCAGTAACCACATATCTAATCAGAGTGTTACCTTTAACTTTGATTCGAAAAGAGATTACGAATGTAACTATCCGTTCTTTTCTTTTTTATGTGCCTTATGTAACTTTGGCGGTAATGACATTTCCGGCTATTTTGGAGTCTACACAATCTCCGGTTTCCGGAGCAGTAGCTTTGGTAATTGCATTGGGATTATCCTGGATGGGAAAAAGCTTATTTCAGGTATCTGTATTTAGTTGTATAGCGGTATTTTTGATTGAACTTATATTGAAATAAAGTGTTGGCGGGACTATAATTATTCTATGGGACAGAGTAAAAAAGGCGGATTCATTATGCAGGCCGGAATTTTGGCGGCTGCAGGAATCATAGTAAGAATTATTGGAATTTTATATAGAAGTCCTTTGGTTGCCATTATTGGAGATGAAGGAAACGGATATTATAGTACAGCATATACTATCTACACTATAATTCTGCTTATATCTACCAATGGTATTCCGTCAGCAGTGTCTAAGATTGTAGCGGGATTAATGGCGAAGAAGCAGTATCGAAACGCGCATAAGATTCTTATGGGTGCTTTTTGTTATGTCATTATTGCAGGAGGATTGGGCAGTGCTGCCTGTTTCCTTTTTGCGGATAAGATAGTAGGTGCGAGTTCTGCAGTTGTTTTAAAGGTATTTACGCCGACAATTTTTCTTTCCGGTCTATTAGGTGTCTTTAGAGGATATTTTCAAGCCCATGGAAGTATGGTACAGACTTCTGTCTCGCAGATTATGGAGCAGATTGCCAATGCTTTGGTGAGTATAGGGGCGGCAATTCTGTTTATGAGCTTTGTTAAAGATGCAGATGCTTCTACACAGGCAATTTACGGAGCTATGGGAAGTGCTGTAGGTACCGGTGTCGGAGTATTGACAGCTCTTCTGTTTATGTTGGCAGTCTATGGTGCCAATAATAAAATGTTTAAGAGGAGAAGGGAAAGAGATCACAACAAAGAAGACTTAACTTATAGTCAGGTATTTAAAATGATTTTCACCATGGTTACACCAGTAATTTTAAGTACTTGTATTTATAATATGAGTAGTGCTACAAATCTGGAGATATATTGTCAGATTGTGGAAAAAGTAAAGGGATATACAGAGGCACAGGCTACAACCTTCTATGGTCTGTATTCAGGCAAAGCTAATCCGATTACCAATATACCGATAGCTTTTGCGGCCGCAATGTCTTCGGCGATTATTCCTACGATTTCGGGAACTTTTGAAAAGGGAAATATGGAAGAAACCCGCCAAAAAGTAGGGGATGCTATCAAGACCACAATGTTAATATCTATACCTGCAGCAGTAGGACTTGGAGTTTTGGCAAAGCAGGTGGTATTTATTCTTTATCCGCAACCGGCTACTTTGGATACAGTGGCAAAATTGTTACAGATATTGGCAATTTCTGTAGTATTTTACGGGTTATCAACTTTAACCAACGGAATTTTGCAGGGAAGTGGATATGTTAACAAGCCGGTGATTCATGCAAGTGTTTCTCTTGTAATCCAAACTTTAGTATTAGTAGGTTTATTGTTATTTACGCCTCTGGATATTTATGCCCTGGCATTGGCAGCGGTCTGCTATTCGTTTTGTATGTGTGTGTTAAACGGAATCAGTATTCGTAAAAAATTAAGGTATAAGCAGGAAGTAATGCGTACATTTATAATTCCGGCAGTAGCAGCTCTGATTATGGGTGTAGTGGTATTTTTCACATATGCAGGTATGAATTTTGTAATGGTATCTTTGGGAATGCTGGAAAAAGGCACTATGCATTGGGGAATGAATTGTGTGTGCCTGATGCCTTCTATATTAATAGCGGTAATTGTTTATTTTGTATTAATAATTAAGTTTGGTGCTGTAAGCCGTACAGAGCTTACTGCCATGCCAAAAGGAAGAAGTTTGGTAAGGGTAGCAGAAAAATTACATTTGTTGTAAAGATAGTTGATAGGCGAAACTTGGGGTAAATGGAAAAAAGAGGTAGACTTTAGTGTATAGTAGAGGTAAAATAAGATAATATGTATAGTTATGTCTTGGAAAAGGACATAAGTATTGGGGAGAAGACTATGCGAAAAGGATTATTGTATATAGCTGTTTTGGGTTTAGCCGTTACACTGGCAGGCTGTGGTTGTGGCAAAAAAGAAGAATTGCCGTCAGAGACTCAACAGCCGGAATCGGCAACCGTAGACAAGGAAGAAAATACAGGAGATGCGATTAGTTATCTGACGGGTCTTCCTATTGATGAAGAAATAAAGAACAGCCGTCCTCTGGCGGTAATGTTGAATAATATAAAAGCAGGATGTCCGCAATCGGGAATTGCAGATGCAGCCATAGTTTATGAGGCTCCTGTAGAAGGAAGAATTACCCGTTTGATGGCATTGTATGATGATTACAGAAATCTTGAAAAAGTAGGGTCTATTCGTAGCTGTCGTGATTATTTTGTTTATATGGCTCTGGAATATGATGCGATTTATGCCCACTTTGGTCAGGCCACTCTTTATGTCGGAGATTTGTTAAACAGTGATAAAGTAGATAATATCAGCGGGGCAGTTGCAGGAATTAAGCATCCTGCAATCAATACATTTTATGATGAGCGGAGCAGAAAAGCACCGCATCATAAATATTTGAATTCCGAACGTTTGTGGAAAGATATCGAAAAGTTTGGTTACCGTACGGAATTAAGAGAGGATTATGTTGCGAAATTCCAGTTTGATGAGGAAGGACCTACAGAAGATAATCTTACCTATGCAGAAGATGCAACTATGCTTTATCCGGGAGGTAAAACTGCAGACAGACCCAATGGGTTCAGTTATGTAGAAGCCCGATTCGAATACAATGAAAAAGATGGATTATATTATCGTTATCAGTATGGAGACAAACATATTGATGAGCTGACCGGAGAGCAGTTGGCATATGACAATGTTATTTTTCAGTACTGTCATGGAGAAGTAAGAGATAAAGAAGATTACCTGGCTTTTGGATGTCATGGAGATGAAGATCGAATGGTTCGTGTGTTTACCCAGGGCAAAATGATCCCGGGAACATGGAGCAGAATGGATGATAATTCTCCGGCAACTTATTTGGATTATTATGGTGATCCGATTGTGTTAAGTCCCGGAAAAACATGGATTTGTGTTATCTGGGATGAATTCCGTGATGATGTGGTATATGAATAAATATGTTATAATCCTCTGTTGATGCATATAATAGAGACAGGCATATAAATATACATAAAATATGAAGGGTGAAAACAAATGAAAAGTATATGGAATAGTTTTTTGTTGGCATTTTCTATGTATTCTATCAGTCCTAAGGCAAAAGTAGAAAAGAGCAATGAAAATACAAAATATATATTAGTATTTATTCCTTTGGTAGGTGTAGTAATCGGACTAATTTCATGGCAATGGGCGGTGGGATACCCGTATTTGTGCAGTTATATGATTTTACCGGCTGTAGTAGGAGCGGTGCTTCCGAGTATGATTTCTGCGGGTTCTCATCTGGATGGTTTTTTCAGAACAGTAGATGCTCTTTGTTCTCATCAGCCAAGAGAGCGTAAATTGCAGATTCTGGAAGATTCCCATGGCGGATATTTTGCTATTATTGTTTGTGTATGGTACTTTATGCTGGCCATTGGTGTATGGAGTGAAATGCCGGTAGATGGTTGGTTTATATTAGCTTTCGGCTTTGTAATTTCCAGAGCATTGTATGGATATTCTATTTTGGCATTGAAACATGCAAAAGAAAGTAAATGCAGTATTTATGTACCGGAAGGAAAGCTTAGAGCGACGGAGAGCATTATTATGTTGGCATATGTTGTTGTTTGTGCAATCTTTATGATAATGTTGAATCCGGCGGTAGGAACAGCCTGTCTGATTGGAGCAGGAATCGCATTTTTGATTTCTCTATATGTAGCTTACGGACACTTTGGAGGAGTAACAGAAGATACAGCCGGATTTTTTGTTCAGATATGTGAAGTATTGATGCCTTTGGCAGCATTGGTTGCATATAAACAATGGTGGTAGACAATAATTTACAGATTTGTAATGTTTAATAACAACAAATAATTATATAAGTGCATAGAGGTATAACTTGGAGTAATGGCGGATATAACTATTCGCCATATTTCTTTGTATTGACATTTGTACAATTTGGGAGTAATCTAATACACATAATTCTTGAATACATGAATACAATACATACATGTGATTCATGAGTGGAGGAGGAAACTATTATGAAAAAATTTACTAGTGTGTTACTTGCAGTAGCAATGGTAGCAACAATGCTTGTAGGTTGTGGTGCAAAAGAAACAGCTGAAACACCTGCAACAGAAACAACAACAGAAACAACAACAGAAACAGCAGATGGTTCTGCATTTAAAATTGGCGGCAGCGGCCCTCTTACCGGTGGTGCAGCGATTTATGGTATTGCTGTTCAGCGTGGTGCACAGATTGCAGTTGATGAAATCAATGCAGCCGGTGGTATCAACGGATTCCAGATTGATTACAACTTTGCAGATGATGAACATGATGCAGAAAAAGCAGTTAACGCTTACAATACTTTAAAAGACTGGGGTATGCAGTTATTTATGGGTACTGTAACCAGTGGTCCTTGTGTAGCAGTTATTGAAAACACAAAAGAAGATAATATGTTCCAGATTACACCAAGTGGAACAGCAGTAGATTGTGTTAAATATCCAAATGCTTTCCGTGTTTGTTTCTCTGACCCGGGTCAAGGTGGAAAATCTGCTCAGTACATTGGTGAAAACAAAATTGCTTCTAAAGTAGCGGTAATCTATGATAGTTCTGATGTATATTCTTCCGGTATTTATCAGACATTTGCAGCAGATGCAGCAAACTATGGTGTTGAAATCGTAGCAGCAGAAGCATTTACAGCAGATACAAAAACAGATTTTACTACTCAATTAACAAAAGCAAAAGATGCGGGCGCTGAATTAGTATTTTTACCAATTTATTATTCTGAAGCAGCTTTGATTTTAAGTCAGGCTGACAGCATGGGTTATGATCCAATGTTCTTTGGATGTGATGGTTTAGACGGTATTCTCACAATGGAAGCTTTTGATACAGCATTAGCAGAAGACCTTATGTTATTAACACCATTTGCAGCAGATGCAGAAGATGAAGCTACACAGAATTTCGTTGCAGCTTATCAGGAAGCTTATGGTGAAACACCAATCCAGTTTGCAGCAAATGCTTATGATGCAATGTATATTATCAAAGCAGCTCTTGAAAAAGCTGGTGCAACACCTGAAATGAGTGTTTCTGAACTTGGTGATGCTATGATAGCTGCTATGTCAGAAATTACAGTTGATGGTGTAACAGGTGCAAATATGACTTGGACAGAAGAAGGTGAAGTAAATAAAGAACCAAAAGCTGTTAAAATCGTAGATGGAACATACAAAGCTATGTAATAAACAGCAGGTTACTTAATTGCAAGTAAACAGTAACTTAGGAAATGATTTAAAAGGGCTGAGACCATCAGCCCTTTTTATGTATATGGAGGAGATTATGAGTAGTTTCTTTTCTTATTTAATAAATGGTATTAGTTTGGGAAGTATCTATGCGATTATCGCCTTGGGATATACCATGGTATATGGAATTGCAAAAATGCTGAACTTTGCTCATGGTGATGTTATCATGGTGGGTAGTTATATGACTTTTTTGATGGCAAGTTCTTTAGGACTTCCACCGGTGTTAGCGGTATTAGTGGCAGTGGTAGTGTGTACCATTCTTGGGATTACCATTGAAAAAATTGCATACAAGCCTTTAAGAAAAGCTCCGTCTCTGGCAGTTTTAATTACAGCTATTGGTGTAAGTTATTTCTTACAGAATGCAGCTCTTTTGATTTTTGGTGCCAATACAAAAATGTTTAAATCTGTAATTTCACTTCCGGCAATTCAGTTGGCAGACGGAAATATTAATATTTCCGGTGAAACACAGGTGACAATTGTAGTATGTGTTATTATCATGATTGTTTTAACAACCTTTATTAAGAAAACAAAGTCCGGTCAAGCCATGCTTGCTGTTTCTGAGGATAAGGGTGCGGCGGAACTTATGGGTGTAAATGTAAACGGAACCATTTCCTTAACTTTTGCCATTGGTTCGGCATTGGCTGCAGTGGCAGGTGTGTTACTTTGTTCTGCATACCCAACATTAACTCCTTATACAGGATCTATGCCGGGTATTAAGGCTTTTGTGGCAGCGGTATTTGGTGGTATCGGTTCTATTCCGGGAGCATTTATCGGTGGTATTTTATTAGGGGTTATTGAAAATATGTCCAAAGCATACATATCATCCCAGTTATCTGATGCAATCGTATTTTCGGTTTTAATTATCGTATTACTTGTAAAACCTACAGGAATTTTAGGAAAGAAAATCAAAGAAAAAGTATAAAGTTATTTGGTTTCGAAAAGAATGTAGATTTCATATTTTAGAAAGGTAAAGTAATAAGATGAAAAACAAAATGAATTTGACAAAATCAACAAAAAGTACCTTGATTACCATAGGTATGGTTGTTGTTGCTTATATAATTATGATGATTTTGACAAAGGCGGGTGCTTTGTCCAGTTTGATGAAAGGGTTATTAGTACCTCTTTGTATTTATGCCATTATTGCAGTGGCGCTTAATTTAACCGTGGGTATACTGGGAGAATTAAGCTTGGGGCATGCAGGATTTATGTGTATAGGTGCATTTTCCAGTGCATTTTTCTCTTTCTGTTTTAAAGATACTATGGCAGCTGGTCCAAGATTTTTAATTGCCATTTTGATTGGTGCAGGGATTGCAGCATTGTTTGGGTTATTAATCGGAATTCCTGTTCTTAGATTACAGGGGGATTACCTTGCTATCGTTACTTTGGCGTTTGGTGAAATTATTAAAAATGTAATTAATGTTTTATATATAGGTCGTGATGTAGATGGATTTCATTTTTCTATGAAAGATGCTATGGCTTTGAATCTGCAAGATGGTGGGCAGGTTATTGTAAATGGAGCTCAGGGAATTACCGGGACGCCAAAAGATTCTAATTTTACAATAGGAGCAATCCTTTTAGTGATTACATTACTTATTGTATTGAATCTTGTAAATTCCAGACCGGGACGTGCTATTATGGCAATCCGTGACAACCGCATTGCGGCAGAATCTGTAGGTATTAATATTACCAAATATAAATTACTTGCATTTTCCATTTCCGCAGGTTTGGCGGGTGTGGCAGGTGTATTGTATGCCCATAATCTGTCTATTTTACAGGCACAGCCAAAGAACTTCGGGTATAACATGTCTATTATGATTTTGGTATATGTAGTTCTTGGTGGAATCGGAAACATCAGAGGTTCTGTAATTTCTGCTATTATTCTGGTTCTTCTTCCGGAATTAATGCGTGAATTGCAGGATTACCGTATGTTAATTTACTCTGTTGTTTTAATTGGAATTATGCTCTTTAACTGGGCTCCGAAAGCAAGAGTTTTCAGAGAAAAATATTCTCTTAAGAGATTATTATCAAAAAAGACAGCTAAGGAGGAGAAATAAATGGCATTATTAGATGTAAAAAATTTAGGTATCTCCTTTGGAGGTCTTCGCGCAGTAGATAAATTTGAACTTAAAATTGAAAAAGGTCAGTTATATGGTTTGATTGGACCAAACGGTGCAGGAAAAACTACTGTATTTAACCTTTTGACCGGTGTATACAAACCGGATGACGGAAAGGTTGAATTAGATGGAAAGAATATCACAGGCGCAAAAACTATTGATATTAATAAAGCAGGAGTTGCCAGAACATTCCAGAACATACGTCTTTTTAAAGAATTATCTGTATTAGATAATGTTAAAGTAGGTCTTCATAATCAGTATCATTATTCTACTATTGAGGGAATTCTTCGTTTACCAAGATACTTCAAAGTAGAAAAAGAAATGAATGAAAAAGCTATGGAGCTCTTAAAAGTATTTGATTTGGATAAAGAAGCAGATTTTCTTGCTTCTAATTTACCATATGGTAAACAGAGAAAATTGGAAATTGCCAGAGCTTTGGCTACTAATCCAAAACTTTTATTGTTGGATGAACCTGCAGCAGGTATGAACCCGAATGAAACAAAGGAATTGATGGAAACTATTCGCTTTGTAAGAGACAATTTTGACATGACAATTCTTTTGATTGAACATGATATGAAATTAGTATCCGGAATTTGTGAAGAGTTAACTGTACTTAACTTTGGTCAAGTACTGGCTCAGGGTAAAACGGCAGATGTTTTAAATGATCCTGAGGTTATTAAGGCATATTTGGGTGAGTAAGAAAACGGAGGAAAGATAGATGGCAATGCTTAGTGTAAACAATTTACAAGTGCATTATGGCATGATTCAGGCAATTAAAGATGTATCTTTCGAAGTTAATGAAGGTGAAGTTATTGCCCTGATTGGTGCCAATGGTGCAGGAAAAACCACTATTTTACATACTGTAAGTGGTTTGTTACAGCCAACTAAAGGAAGTGTTATTTTTGAAGGACAGGATATTACTAAAGTTCCTGCACACAAAATTGTATCTTTAGGTATGGCGCATGTACCGGAAGGACGAAGAGTATTTGCACAGTTAACTGTATTGGAAAACTTAAAGTTAGGTGCATATACACGTAAAGATAAAAATGAAATGGAAGAAACCCTGAAGATGATTTATAAAAGATTTCCACGTTTGGAAGAAAGAAAAAATCAGATAGCAGGAACTTTATCCGGTGGAGAACAGCAGATGTTAGCTATGGGTAGAGCACTTATGAGTCATCCGAAGATTATTCTTATGGATGAACCCTCCATGGGACTTTCTCCTATTTTTGTGGAAGAAGTATTTAAAATTATTCGTGATATTTCTGCAGAAGGTGTTACAGTATTATTAGTAGAACAGAATGCAAAAAAAGCATTAAATATTGCAGACAGAGCATATGTATTGGAAACAGGAAACATTATTCTTCAAGGAGATGCTAAAAAGTTGATGAATGATGAATCCGTAAAGAAAGCATATCTTGGAGAATAAGGAGAAAAGGGTATGGGAAGATTAGTGATTACAATCGCCAGAGGTTATGGTAGTGGTGGCAGAACCATGGGAAGACTTTTGGCAGAAGAATTGGGAATTAATTATTATGACAGAGAACTGGTTCGTCTTGCTTCTGATAAGAGCGGAATCAGTGAAGCGATGTTTGGAGAAGTGGATGAAAGAGTAAAAACCAATCCGTTTTTCCCAAGAGTGAAAAGAACCTATCATGGAGCAGGTGCCGGTCCTGAAAGCGGAAATTTTGCTTCGGAGGAAAACTTGTTCCATCTTCAGGCAGAAGTAATTAAGGAATTGGCAGAAAACGAAGACTGCATTATTATCGGTCGTTGTGCAGATTATGTTTTAAAAGATAATCCTGACGTAATCCGTTTGTATTGTTACGCTCCGTTAAAAGACTGTATGGAACGTGAAAGAGCTTTATCCGGTTTGGATGATAAGGAAATTATCCGTAAAATTGAGCGTATTGATAGAAACAGAGCGGAATATTACAAATGTTATACCGGAAGAAACTGGAACGATGCCAGCAACTATGATTTGTGCTTAAACACAACATCTATGAGTTATCCGGATTTAATCAGTGTGGTGAAGTCTTATATCAAGGTTCACCATCCGGGATGGTTGGAGAATAGATAGAAATAAAAAAAGTATAGGATAATGTACATGAGAGATTGTGTATGTTATCCTATTTGTGTATCTGGTGGAAGAAGTTTAGGAAATGGTATGGGAGCTATGATGGTGTATGTAGTGGGTATTGAGTCTAAATATCGTAAGAAGAAATAGATATGTCATTATATACAACTTTATAATGAATAAATAGGAGAAAATGAAGATGAATAATAATAAAATTTTACATACTGAACGTTTACTTCTACGTCCATGGACGGAAGCAGATGCGGAAAGTTTATATAAATATGCAAAAGATCCTGAGATAGGAATACCGGCAGGATGGCCGCCACATAAAAGTATAGAAGAGAGTTTAGATATTATTAAAAATGTTTTTACAGGGAATGAATGTTATGCAATCTGTGAAAAGGAAAACAACGAAGCAATCGGTGCAGTTGAGTTGAAATTAAAAGGATACACTGACATGACTGAGCGAGATGATGAGTGTGAATTGGGTTATTGGCTTGGAAAACCATTTTGGGGTAGAGGTTATATGCCGGAAGTAGCCATGGAATTGATTCGTCATGGATTTGAAGATTTGGGAATGACAACTATTTGGTGCGGTTATTATGAAGGAAATAATAAGTCTAAACGGGTACAGGAGAAAATGGGATTCAAGTATCATCATACCTGTAATGAGGTTCCGGTTCCATTACTAAAGGAAGTCAGGGTAGGGCATACAAATTATATGACAGTGGAAATGTGGAATAAGAAGTGAATATTTTCAAAGCAACATATAATTATATGAATTCAAAAAATAGTATGGTATAATCGAGTAATTAGAATTTGAATTTACAGGAAGGGAAAATATATTATGTTAGTACAAAAATATGTAGATATGTTACAGGGAAAATCTGTTATCAGAACCCTGTCTGAGTTTGCTACAGCCAGGGGCAAAGAAATCGGATATGAAAATGTATTTGATTATAGCTTAGGGAATCCGTCGGTACCGGTTCCGCAGGAATTTACCGATACCTGTGTGAAGTTGTTGCAGGAAAAAGGAGCTATGGAGCTTCATGGTTACAGCCAGAGTCTTGGTATTCCGGAGGTAAGAGCAAAAGTAGCGGAATCTTTAAACAAAAGATTTGGAATGAATTACACAGCCAATCATATATTTATGGCAAGCGGTGCTGCGGGAGCATTATCCCATGCCTTCCGCCTGGTAGCAGAAGCAGGGGATGAAATTATCACCTTTGCGCCATTTTTTCCGGAATATAATCCTTATGTAAATCTTACCGGTTCTGTTTTAAAGGTAGTTCCGCCGCAGACAGAGGATTTTCAGATTAATTTTGAAGCTTTTGAAAAAATGATTACTTCAAAAACAAAAGCAGTTTTGGTAAATACACCAAACAACCCGTCAGGAATTGTATATTCTGCTGAGACTTTGACGAAACTGGCAGAAGTATTAACAAGAAAGAGTGAGGAATTTGGAGATAGAATTTTCCTGATTTCTGATGAACCTTACAGGGAAATTGCTTTTGATGGAAAAGAAGTACCTTATGTTTCTAAATTTTATGATTATACTATTTCCTGTTATTCGTTCTCTAAGTCTTTGTCGATTCCGGGAGAACGTATCGGATATGTGGCAATTAATCCGGCTTGTCCTGATGCAGAGAAAATGGTAGTTATGTGCGGGCAGATTTCCAGAGGAATCGGTCATAACTGTCCTGCATCTTTAATGCAGCTTGCGGTAGCAGAGAATTTAGACAAAACAGCAGATTTATCCGTTTATGAAAAAAATATGAATTTATTATACGATGAGTTAACTGCTCTTGGATTTACCTGTGTAAGACCGGGAGGAACTTTCTATATTTTCCCTAAAGCATTGGAGGAAGATGCGGTGGCATTTTGTAACAAAGCTTTAAAATACGATTTGATTTTGGTGCCGGCAGATTCCTTTGGTTGTTCCGGATACTTTAGAATGGCATATTGTATTGATACGGAAAAAGTAGAAAGAAGCTTGGCGGCGCTTCGTAAGTTTGTAGAAACAGAGTATCCAAACCGTTAGGAGGTAAAAATGTTAGAATTTTTAAAAGCAATATTATTTGGTATTGTGGAAGGAATTACAGAATGGCTTCCTATCAGCAGTACCGGACACATGATTTTATTGAATGAATTTGTAAAACTGGATGTATCGCCGGAATTTTGGGAAATGTTTTTGGTAGTAATCCAGTTGGGAGCTATTTTTGCGGTTGTGCTTCTTTTCTGGAAAAAGATTTTTCCGTTTCGTTTTGATAAGAAACCAATGATTCGAAAAGATGTTTTTGAAATGTGGTTTAAGGTGTTGGTAGCCTGTGTTCCGGCGGCGATTGTGGGTGTTTTCTTTGATGATATTCTGGAAAAATATTTATATAACTATGTGACAGTATCCATTGCCTTAATAGTATTTGGAATTGCTTTCCTTATTATTGAAGAAAGAAATAAAGGGAAAAAAGCGAAAATCAGAAAGATTTCCCAGATTACTTATAAGACAGCAGCATTAATCGGTGTATTTCAGTTAATTGCAGCAATTTTTCCGGGAACCAGCCGTTCCGGTGCAACCATTGTGGGTGCATTGTTGATTGGTGTTTCCAGAACTGTAGCAGCAGAATTTACATTCTTTCTTGCAATTCCGGTTATGTTGGGAGCCAGTCTGTTGAAGGTGCTTAAGTTCGGATTTGCATTTACCGGTTATGAATTGGGAATTCTCTTTACCGGTATGGTGGTGGCTTTTGTCGTATCTGTTGTTGTGATCAAGTTTTTGATGGACTATATTAAAAAGAACGATTTCAAGGTGTTTGGCTGGTATCGAATTGTATTAGGAGCCCTTGTATTACTTTATTTTGGAATAATTGCATAAAAAATTAGAAAATCCAACTGATTCCTTTGTCAATTTAAATAATTGACGTAATTACAAAAAAGTTGTAAACTGCATAATGTTATGTGTAAACAATAAGGGTAAAATAGATTATATATAGAAAATTTTTATCCCTTGCAAGATTGAAAGGAAATAAAAATGGCTAAAGCAGTAAAGAAAACAACAAAAGCAGCTACACCGGTAGTTGAAAAAACAGTAGAAGTAAAAGAAGAAGTTAAAGTAACTCCTGTAGTTGAAGAAGTAAAGGCAGAAGTGAAAGAAGAAGTTAAAAAAGCTCCTGCAAAAAAAGCTACAGCTAAAAAAGAAGTGAAAGAAGAAGCAAAAAAAGCTCCTGCAAAGAAAGCTGCAACTAAAAAAGCAACTTTAACAACAACTGTAACATTACAGTTCGCTGAAAAATCTTACACAGAAGAATCTTTAACAGCAATCGCTAAAGACGTATGGAAATATGATTTAGAACAGAAAGAAGCTGACTTAAAGACTGTTGAATTATATGTAAAACCTGAAGAAGGTCTTTGCTACTATGTATTCAACGGAGATGTAACAGGAAACTTCGTAATCTAATTACATAAGTGTTGTAACGGAAAATATGAGAGCCCGGAAACTCGAAGGAGTTTTCGGGTTTTTATTTTTATTGTGCGGTTGTTTAATAATTAGTTAATAATTAATTAAGAATTAAAATTCCTCAAATTTGTTGACAATAAGTATAGTAAGTGATATTTTATCTACAGAACATATTAGCACTCGAAATGAATGAGTGCTAATAATTCTAAAAATGGTTACAGTAGAAGGGAGAGGTGGTAATGCAGTTAGATGAAAGAAAAACGA
>JAFXGP010000093.1 GCA_017521195.1 Lachnospiraceae bacterium | reverse complement strand
CCTGTTTTAAGAAAGCCCGATTATCTTTTGCTGCCTTAATGGCAGCTTCGTTTAACAGATTTTCCAAATCTGCTCCGGTAAATCCGGCAGTAGTCTGGGCAATCTGTTTTAAGTCTACATCATCACCTAACGGTTTGTTTTTGGCATGGACATGTAAAATTTCTTCCCTGCCTCTCACATCAGGAACTCCTACCGTAATTTTACGGTCAAAACGTCCCGGACGAAGAATGGCCGGGTCCAGAATATCCACACGGTTGGTTGCCGCCATTACGATAATCCCTTCGTTAGTTCCGAAACCATCCATTTCCACCAAAAGCTGGTTCAATGTCTGTTCTCTTTCATCATGGCCGCCGCCCATACCGGTACCACGTCTTCTGGCTACCGCGTCAATTTCATCAATAAATACAATACATGGTGCATTTTTCTTAGCATCTTCAAATAAATCTCTTACTCGGGATGCTCCTACACCTACAAACATTTCTACAAAATCCGAACCGGAGATACTGAAAAAAGGAACATTAGCTTCTCCTGCCACTGCTTTTGCAAGAAGTGTTTTACCGGTTCCCGGAGGACCCTCCAGCAACACCCCTTTTGGAATTCTTGCGCCTACATTTGTAAATTTTCCCGGCTCTTTCAAAAATTCCACGATTTCTTCCAAATCTTCTTTTTCTTCCTTTAATCCGGCCACACTGCCCAGATTAATTTTATCATCCCCATGGGTCATTTTGGCACGGCTCTTACCAAAATTCATCATTTTGGAATTGCCGCCACCACCGCCGGCCTGCATATTCATCATATATATGACAAAAAATCCTAGACCCAGAACCAGAATAAGAGTCATTCCATACTCTTCAAACCAACCCTTCTGCGGTACATCTTTTATCATTGGATCTATACCATAAAAAGCCAACGTATCTTGCAATTCATTGACATCTGTGGCATACAGAATTTTCACTTCTCCGCCTTTTAACACCACTCTGGCGGCCCCGGTTGGTGTCTGCTCATTTGGCTGAATGGAAACACTGCTGACGTTTCCTGCAATCAAATCATTTACCAACGCGCCATTGGTATAGGTTTCTTCCGTGGTATTCATTTTATTAAAATACATCATTAAAAAAATAAGACCCAGGGTAAGAAAAAAACTTAAATTAAATCCTTTTTGGTTCTTCTTCACGAACACCCTCCTACTTTTCTTCCTCTAAGTGCACAATGCCGATATAAGGAAGATTTCTATATTTCTGCGCATAATCCAGACCATATCCTACTACGAATTCATCCGGAATCTGGAAACCTGTATAATCTACATCTACATCAATAACTCTTCTGTCCGGTTTGTCCAATAAAGTACAGAGTTTTAAACTGTTTGGTTTTCTGTCCTTTAACATTTCCAAAAGATAGCTTAAAGTTCTTCCGGAATCTACAATATCTTCCACAACCAATACATCTTTTCCTGTAATAGATTCATCCAAATCCTTTACAATTTTGATTACACCGCTGGATTTGGTATCTGCACCATAGCTGGAAATAGCCATAAAATCCATGGAAACAGGAACCTCAATTCTTTTTGCAAGTTCACACATAAAGAACACACCACCTTTTAAAACACAAACCAGATGAATGTTTTTTCCTTCATAATCTTTGGTAATCTGTTCGCCAATTTCTTTAATTCTTTTGTCTACTTCTTCTTCCGATAATAAAACACTAATTCTCTCCGCCATGTTCATTCCTCCGTATTATCATTTGTACAATTTTTGTTGTCTTTGGTGTTACTTTATAATATGCGCTGATACGATAACCTATAGTCCATAGAATGTGATTTCCGTCTGCAATCAAAGGAATATGAGAACGGGTGAAAGCCGGAACTTTTTCATTAATAAAATATTCTTTTAATGACTTTTTCTGTCCCTGTTCGTTAATCGTCATATAGTCGCCGGACTGTCTGAATCGTAACGTTAAACGATTATTAATTTTATCATAATCAAAGTATTTCGTATACTTATTTTCTTCAATTTTCTTAAAATCCGTAGCTTCTATAACAGAAACTTCCAGAATACTTCCATCTTTTAATAAATAACTTTTTTCAAATTCCAATTCTTGTATTTCATAGGATAAATCTTTCATTTCCTCTTTTAAGATGTCCTTATTCTTCGGAATGCAATTATTCTGCCTCTTTATCTGCAAAATTCCATATTCCTTTACTGCTTCCAAACTCCCGGGCAAGTCAATCTTTTTACTTCCGGACTTTTCCAATAATTCTAAGATATCCTGTACATGCTTTGAGCCAATATCCTTCCGCCCCGGAATTATCACATTAATAGCAGTAAGTATCAACTGACTCTGTAGCAATTCCGGGTACTTCTTTAACTCCGGAATATCTATGGACACACATTCTTTGCTTACTTTAACAGCCTGCTCCATGATTTTAGATACTTCGGTTTCCAGATACTGCCTCAAAGAAGCCATCTGAGCTGCTGCTTTTGCCACATGTTCGGTAGCCCTTTCATTAATCTCCCGGTCTGCATATCCCAAAATATGATGGCGTATTTTATTTCTGGTATAAGTATCTTCTTCGTTGGTATGATCTATACACCAATTTTGTCCTCTTAAGGTTAAAAATTCTTCAATTTCTTTTCTACTCACAGAAAGCAGAGGACGAATAATATTATTATTTACCGGCAAAATACCACTCATTCCATAAATTCCTGTTCCCCGGAACATATGAAACATTACGGTTTCTGCAACATCATTTTGATGATGGGCAACCGCTATCTTACATCCTTTTACTCGGCATTTATTTTGTTGATATAACTTTAAAGCTTCTTCAAATGCCGAATATCTTACTTTCCTGCCTGTCTCTTCTTCTGACAAATGTTCCTCTTTAGCCAGCTTTCTTACATCTGTTTCTTTTAAAAAGAAAGGAATCTTTCTGCTGTCACAAATTTCTTTCACAAATTCCGCTTCCAAAGCAGCTTCCTGTCTCAATCCATGATTTACGTGAACCACAACTAAATCAAACGGTACTTTTTTTTGATATTCTAAAAGCACGAAAAGAAGGCATAGGGAATCCGCCCCACCGGATACACCTGCTGCCACCAAATCGGATTCTGAAATCATATTATGTTTTTCCATAAATGAAATTACTTTTTGAATCATTATCTTTCGCACAAACCTCAACCTTTTCGTTATTTAAGATAGTATCACAATTCTCACTACAAAAGCAATGCTACTCAAGGTTTTCCCAAATTCCCATTACCAATACCGTCATATCATCTCTGACTCTACCCCCGGATGCAGAAATCGCTTGTTTCATAATATGCCCTGCCATTTCCGAAGGTCTTCTGTAAGGAATTTCGGCTACTATTTCCTTCAAAAACTCTTCTCCTTCATCACCCGCAAAACTGTCCAGGATTCCGTCACTAAATAAAAACACATAATCACCATCCAACAGTTGTTTTTTGTAATGATTTGTTTCCATATCGCAAAAAATCCCCAACGGCAGACTAAGAGAAGGTATTTTTTCCACATGACTGTCTCTTTTTAACAAACTATATGTTGCACCTACCTTCAAAAAATTGGTTTCTCCGGTGTACAAATCCATACTACAGATGTCCAAAGTAGACATATTTTTTCCTTCCCCGCCGGCCATAATCATATCGTTAATCATTTTTACCGTAAGCCCTGCTGAAAATCCTCCTTCTAAAAAACGTTCTGCCAGACTTAAAACAACTTCACTGTCTGCTCCGGCTTTTTCACCACTTCCCATGCCATCCGAAAGAAGCGCATAAAAGTTTTTTTCTTCCGTTTCAAAAAAACTGTAATTATCTCCGGAAACCCTTTCCCCCTCTTTTACTGTTTTGGCAAATCCTGTTAAAACCATATATTTTGAATCCTCTTCAAAACGAAAATTATCAGCTTTCTCCGTAATAAAAAAAGGAGTTTTTATCGTAGGCATTAGATGCATATTTAATATTACAGATAAAAAAGCTGCTACTTCTTCCGTAGAATAATATTTATTTTTACCCTGCTGCTTGCCCTGATACAATCTTACTACAACTTCTTTTCTGCCATTTTCTTTTTCTATAATAAAGATATCTTCCAAAATTAATCCTTCCTGAAAAAGTAATTTTGTCATTTGTTTTTCTTTCTTCTCACTCAAACGGATAATCTTAATATTTTCTGAAGCTGACTTCTCCATAATGGCAGCCATTTCTTTTAAGTGATGCGCCATCAGACTTCTGTTTTCTTTTAATCTTTTCTTCAAGAACAGATTTTGTCGTTCTTTATCACTCTCAAATTCTTCATCCTTTTCTTCTATTAAAAATGCATCTGCCAAATTATGTAATGTTCCTGCACATTCCTGCATTTTTTTCTTTTCATACTGTAGCCAAAAAGAAATTTCCGGTTCACGGTCCACGATTTTTCCCATATTTTCTGCCTCCATTCTATCTGAATATGGGAAGGATTATACATCTGTCATTCTGAAATATTTGTCAAAGGATGAAGGCAAAATAAAAAAAGTTGCAAATCTCTTCACAACTTTTTAATCCTCGTCTGTCTGTATAATAATTTCATCTTCATATACAAGTCCTAATTTTTCTCTTGCTACATCTTCTATGTATTTTTTAGTCTCTGTATATTTTTTAAATTCTTCAATTTCTTCTGTTCTTTTTTTCTCAGCCTCTAACTGCTCTGTCAGAATCTGTTCTCTTTCCTGATATTCAGCCAGCTTCTTTTCCAATCTGTGATTATTTACGGCTACTACCAAAAGCATCACCAGAACCACCATTACTACCAGTGTTACCCCCAGCATGCTCTGTTTTTTCTGTCTCTTTCTTCTCACCCGTGTTTTTTTCTTTGCCATGTTTTCTCCTATTATTCGCAGAAGTTTTATCACGTTTACATAATTTCA
The DNA here is from genome assembly GCA_017521195.1 of Lachnospiraceae bacterium. Taxonomy (GTDB): domain Bacteria; phylum Bacillota; class Clostridia; order Lachnospirales; family Lachnospiraceae; genus SFDP01. The sequence continues at coordinate 30,321 of JAFXGP010000093.1, read as the reverse complement.
TCTTATACACTTTTATCATACCCGTCAACTGCCTTTTAAAAAGACGAATTCCTTTTTCTGCCAGCAGTATTAACCGTTCACCCAGAATTTTACTATATAAATACATTCCCAGGAGCATTCCCAAAACACAAAATCCGCGAAGTACCCCATCACTTTGTTCTAATTGCATTTCAAAGATAATGACCGCAGAATACATCCAAAAAAATATGTCTTCTATAGAAACTACTATGTTTTTATGCTTTATCAAAATTCGAAATATCCGGATTCCATCGTACACAAAAGTTAATTTAACACCTAGCTTAATTGCCTGAAGCAAAAGTGACCATTCCCAATATACACTTGAAACCATAATTACGTTTACCTAAAAAGTCTGCTCCAAAAAGATTCTCCTTTTGTACCAAATCCCTTCTTTTCCGAATAACCAAAAGAATCCATCCGGCCTTCGATATCCGCTTCCTTCTTATCTAAATCCAAACGTTTTATCTGAAGCCCCTCTCCTTTTATGGATAAGGTCCCCATTTCAGTTTCTAAAATCACTTCTCCTTCATCAAAGGCAATCACATTTGTAATTCCCGTAAAAGAACCATTCTGTCGGTTATTTATCATCATCCTGTGCTGATGTCTGTTTATATGATTTAAATCTTCCATTCCATCTTCCTTTCCAACATAAGTTATTCAAAAAAGGAACTCCGCAAAACATATATGCCCGGATTTCTTTTAATTGTATGAAAAGGATACTTGGAATATTACAGATAGCGGAATAATTCTTTGGCTTCGTCTTTCTTTACAGTTTCCTGTACATCCAAAACCTCTACTTTGACTTCTTTATTTCCAAACTGAATGGCAATGATATCTCCCACTTTTACATTTCCGGAAGCTTTTGCCGGTTTATCATTCACCAAAACTCTCCCTGCATCACAGGCTTCGTTAGCAATGGTTCTTCTTTTAATTAATCTTGATACTTTTAAATATTTATCTAATCTCATACTAACCTCACACAACGCATAAACAAAAAAGGAGTGCCGCTTACGACCCTCCTTAATGTCAGCCAATTAATTATGCATTAATCATATCTTTTAAAGCTTTACCTGCTTTAAATTTAGGTGCTTTAGAAGCTGCGATTGTCATTGTTTCACCAGTCTGAGGATTTCTTCCTTCTCTAGCTGCTCTTTCGGAAACTTCGAATGTACCGAATCCAACTAACTGTACTTTACCATTTGCTTTTAATTCTTCTGCAACTACATCTGTAAAAGCTTTTAATGCTGCTTCTGCGTCTTTTTTAGAAATCTGTGCCTGTTCAGCCATTGCTGCTACTAATTCTGTTTTGTTCATTTGTGAACTCCTCCTCTAACTAAATGTTAGTACGCCAAAAAACGTCTACATCTATATATAATCTCTTTTAATATCATTGTCAAGTTATTTTTGCCAATTTTTCCTTATTTTATGCGGTCTTTAGCCATCTTTACTCTTCTGATTTAGTCAGTTCCGAAAAGGAATAATTAATGTCTTTATTCTCATCATCCACATCCACTGTGTAACTTCTGGTCTTATATCCGCTCTTACGAATAGTCACATCGTGAGTCCCCGGTTTTTTCGCAAAACTTGCAGGAATAATTCCCACATAATTGCCGTCTACATATACTTCTGCACCTACCGGAGCTTCTATGGTTACCTTATAACCCGTAGTACCGGCAGTATCTGATACATTATTATCGGATACGGTATTATTTTCCGATGAACTATTCTTATTTTCTGTAGTATCAGAATCTTTATTCACTGAATTATCTGATACTGTATGAACCGTTTCCTCATCCAGGGAAATTGCTATATTAGCACTGCTATCCTTAACCCGGATATACTGAATAATAGTATCATAACCTTCCGCTTTAGCCATAAGCTGATGGATTCCGTAAGATACTTTGATTATCCTACTGATATCTACTTGTTTTCCGTCAATGTAAACTTCTGCCGAGGAAGGCTCTGTCGTAATAATCAAATTTCCGTATTTTATCAAATCCTCTTTCTTTAAATCACTGACATCCAGCTTGGTTTCCTCATTTCTTTTTATGGAAACCTGCTTAGTTCCTTCTATTCCGTTGTGAGAAATATACACCTCGTAATCTCCCTCCGGAACCGTCAATAACGTACCATCTTCAATCTTCTGAATTACTTTCTGACCTACTTCAATCCATCCGCCGTAAAAATATTCTGCATTTTCCAAACGCAAATATCCATGCCCTTTTTGTATGATAATACTATGAATCTTGTGATCCTCTCCTTTTATCTGCAACACATCCTGAGCATGAATATCCAGAAACTCCATCAACTTACCATCGGATAATACCACCGTTGTTTCATCCAGAGTGTAATATTCATCCATGATTTTCATCCTGCCTGCTGATAAATCCAGTTCAAATTTAGTAATGTCATTTAAGGTCCAAATCTTATCAGATATGGTCAAAGAAGTTAATAACTTTTCACCTTTTAAAAACTGAATATCTACCATTTCCCCTTCCTGAAGCTGGCTTACAGAAATCTGGGAGCCATACTTATCCATAAAACAGGTAATTCCGTCGTAATTCAAAGTATAGTTCTTTTTCTTTTTTAAATTTAGAAATGTAATCTTATTTTGATTTTCCTGTTTCGCTACCACAATGGCTGTATCCGCACTATCGTAGGCTCCGGGCGCTAATTTAATCACCGGACTCTGAGCTTGTGACTGCTGTTCTGCATTTTGAGTGTTTTTTCCACAACCGGTCATTAATAATATACACACTGCCAAGCAACCAATAACCGTACATTTATAAAATCTGCTTTTGTACATATTTTTAACACTTTCTATTTTACAAAATTCTAAGTTTTTCTTTTACTTATTATAATGACCCCATTAGTATTTATGCAATACCTCATCTTTGAAATTATTCTTCAAAAATCGCGTTTTTTCTTCTTCCTGTTTTAATATTTTATCCAGTTTCTCCATATTTTTATCAGGAATCCATACCTTGGAAGAACCATAGTAAAAATTAACAATCTTACGGAATTTTTCAGGGTAATTGAGCCTGTAATATAATTGAAGTTTATCTTCCATAGAAAGAGGCTTCTGCTTTTGATAACTTTGCAACATCATCTGTCCTACTTCTTCTTTCCAATTATTTTTTTCCATAACTTTTCTAAAAAACAGGCTAAAATCCCGCATGGAATTATCTACCACAAATTTTTCGAAATTGATAATGTATACTCCTTCATCACAAGTTAACGCATTATGATGCTGAAAATCCCCGTGACAAAAGCATCCTTTGGATAACAGTTTTTCTTCTGCAAACTCTTGTGAAAAATGATTTACTTCTTCCAATACTTTCTCTGCCTGTTCTAAAAAGAAATCATAATTTTTATATAAGAAATATTCAAAATGATTTTTCTGTCGTTTAGTTTTTAAATACTTTTTAACTTTGCGCAATTCCCGATTATATTTTTCGTATTCTTTTGGCAAAGAATACGGCTGCAAATTTTTTTCTTTTATCAATTCCGGCAGTTCCATGGCTATGTGAAGCAATGCCATTTGCCCAGTCACTGTACCAATATCCCGAGGCTCTTTTATATTACATTCTTTTCCCAAAGAATACTCTTTCAGATAATAAGAATTCATCTCCTCATCTTTGACTAAAAGCTCTCCCTCAATGGTAGGAATAATATCCTCTACATTACCAAAACCCTTTTCCTTAATTTTCTCCAAAAGCTTTTTCTGAGTCAGAAGTCTCTCCTGACCTCCTTTATATTCTTTTAAAATTTTAATTCCCGTTTTTGTCTCACATAAAATGGCGCTCCGTCCTTTCCAGGAACGAAGCACCTCAATGTCATACTTTTCTAAGACTCCAAGCGCTCTGTCATTCACTATTGTTCCCTCCACATTCCCGGATGAAATATCCCATTACCTTCCGATAATTTATATCCTATCTTATGAATGTAACAAACACTTTATGACAGCACCTTACTGCGCTTTTATTTCTGTCTATAGTGTATTTTTCTTAATTACATTTAAATATTCAATCAGATTTTCCCTATTATTTTTTTCAGGATTTTCTAATACATACTCAAATAATTTTTGCAAAGTCTCGCCCAATTCTTTTCCCGGCTTCATTCCTTGTTCAATCAAATCTTTTCCGCAAACTGCCAGATCTTTCAGGCATAGACAATCTTTATCCTCCAAAATCTTTGTATAGACTTTACGGATTTCCTCTAATTCTCTTTCTTTTTCATCTCTTTTATAATCACTTTGAGCCATCATATCCGCTTCTTTTACTTCCAAAAGTAAGGGGAATAATTCGGGACCGATTTTTACGATGGCTTTTCTTAATTTTGTAGGCTTTAATGACAATTTCTGATCATGGAATTTAACCAGTTTACAAACTTTACTTATGGTATCGTTATCAAACCGAAGACGACGGAGAATCTTACGTGCCATTTCTTCTCCCAGTTCCGGATGTCCATGAAAATGATCCCTTCCCGTTTCATCCTTTTGTAATGACTCCGGCTTTCCTATATCATGAAGTAACATGGATAAACGTAACACTTTATCATTTCTTATCTGAATCAAAGCATGTAAGGTATGTTCACCTACACTATATATATGATGCGGATTATTCTGATCCGTTTCCATCATCTTATCAAATTCCGGGAAAAAAACTTTGGTCATTCCCGTTTCATAAGCAGTACGAAGATAATCCGGATGATCGGAAACCAATAATTTTACTAATTCAACCTGGATTCTCTCTGCACTGATATTAACCAGATTTCCGGCCAATACTTTGATTGCATTTTCAGTTTCTGTTTCTATCTCATATCCTAATTGAGCTGAAAATCGAACCGCACGCATCATTCGAAGGGCATCTTCTTCAAAACGATGAATCGGATTCCCTACACAGCGGATAATTTTATTTTCAATATCCTCTATGCCGCCAAATGCATCTACCAAACCGCTTTTAAATCTGCCTTTGGTTGTTTCAATATCTTTTTCAATATCATTTTCTATCTGATTTTCTGCCAGATGATTATATGCCATGGCATTGATGGTAAAATCCCTACGTTTCAAATCTTCCAACAAATCTGATGTAAAAATAACTTCCTTTGGATGACGGCTGTCTTCATATTCCCCATCAATACGATAAGTTGTTACTTCATAACCCACATGGTTTTTCATAACCGTAACCGTTCCATGTTGAATGCCGGTATCAATAGTCTTAGGAAATAATGCTTTCGTCTCTTCCGGTTTTGCAGAAGTAGTAATGTCCCAGTCATCAGGAGTTCTGCCTAATATAGAATCTCTCACACAACCGCCTACCGCATAAGCTTCATAACCTGCATTATTCAGTTTTTCCAAAATATATTTTACATCTTCCGGTATCTGAATTATCATACTGTTTCATTCCTCCATTATAAATATTTTACCATGGACTCTGTTATCAGTTATCAAAAAGGGGTGCATATGCACCCCCATTATTATCTCTTTTACCATTAAACCGCTTTTTACATTATCAAATTAGTACGCACGTCCCCAGTAAACCATTTTCTTCGCAGGTTTTCCACAGCATACACAAGTATCTGCCAATGTTTCCTGTTCGAATGGCATACAACGGCTGGTTGCGGAGAATTTTTCTTTGATCATATCTTCACATGCTCTGTCTTCACACCACATAGCTTTTACAAAGCCCGGTTTGGTATCTAAGATTTCCTGTAGTTCATCCAAGTTAGTCGCCACATAAGTATGCTCATCTCTGTGAGCTCTTGCTCTTTCTAACATTTCTACCTGAATCTTATCCAGTAATTCTGTTACAACAGTCTCTAAATCGTCTATAGAAACTTCTAATTTTTCACCGTTATCACGGCGAACTACATTACATTTATTAGCTTCGATGTCTTTTGGTCCGATTTCTACACGAACAGGAATACCTCTCATTTCCTGTTCAGAGAATTTCCATCCGGGACTCTTATCAGAATCATCTACTTTCACTCTGCATCCGGCAACTTTGATTCTTTCCTTCAATTCTGCTGCTTTTTCCAAAACACCTTCTTTTTTCTGCATGATTGGAACAACCATAACCTGAGTAGGTGCTACTTTTGGAGGAAGAACCAATCCGTTATCATCACCATGAACCATAATAATAGCTCCGATAAGACGGGTTGTCATACCCCAAGATGTCTGGTGTACATATTCAAGCTTGTTGTCTTTGCCTGTATACTGGATGCCGAATGCTTTTGCAAATCCGTTACCAAAGTTATGGCTTGTACCGGACTGTAAAGCTTTACCGTCATGCATCAAAGCTTCGATGGTATAAGTAGCTTCTGCACCGGCAAATTTTTCTTTGTCTGTTTTCTTACCTTTTACTACAGGAATTGCCAATACCTGTTCTAAGAAGTCAGCATATACATTCAACATCTGAATAGTTCTTTCTTCTGCTTCTTCCGCTGTTGCATGTGCTGTATGACCTTCCTGCCATAAGAACTCTCTGGAACGAAGGAAAGGTCTTGTTTCTTTTTCCCAACGAACTACAGAACACCACTGGTTATAAACCTTTGGTAAATCCCTGTAAGACTGAATATCATTTTTATAGAAATCGCAGAATAAAGTTTCGGAAGTTGGTCTTACACAAAGTCTTTCCTGTAATGGATTTAATCCTCCATGTGTTACCCATGCTACTTCCGGTGCGAAACCTTCTACATGATCTTTTTCCTTCTGTAAAAGACTTTCGGGAATAAACATTGGAAGATATACATTTTCTACCCCTGTTTCCTTAAATCTTGCATCCAACTGATTCTGGATAAGTTCCCAAATAGCATAGCCTGCGGGTTTAATAACCATACATCCTTTTACACTGGTATAATCAATCAACTCCGCTTTTCTTACTACGTCAGTGTACCACTGGGCAAAATCCACGTCCATTGATGTAATCGCTTCAACTTTTTTCTTGTTGTCTGCCATCTTAGTTTCCTTCTTTCACTTATATTTACAGATGAAGAAATTTTACTAAACTTAAAATGCTTTACTGCGTTACTTCATCTTATGTGCTTATTTGATAGTATTGAAATTTTCAGACTTTGTCAAGCTTTCTCCTATTCCTAATACAAGAAAAAGAATAGGCGTCGCACAAACCTGCTGATAACAAAAAGTATTATGACAAGCATATCCTATAATACAAAGAGCAAATGCAATCATAAAAGGATTTTCTTTTGCTTTATTGTAAAAATAGCAGATTCCTCCTATTAATACTGCCAACCATGCACACAATCCTATAACTCCATAACAAATCAAACAATTCAGATATTCATTGTGAGCATTGGTAAGGCGCTGACTTCCCCACAGACTCCGCAGCAATTCTTCCATATCCGGCATACTATAAAGATAAGCCGACAAACTGTCCGGACCAATTCCGAATAACTTCTGATAAAAAGGCATATCCCAAAACGACTGCCAGCAAATCATCCAGGTAGAACCTCTGCCGTTCCCCCAACGAGAATCAAATAATAAATAGGAATTTGTACTTTGATAACCAAACCATTGCAACAAATATCCCTGTGTATTCAAGTAAATAAATAACACTGTCATTACAACTGCTGCCAATAAAAAAATCACTATACCTTGATAAATCTGTTTTGTACGCAACATGATTTTATCTGTATGAATTTTGGTTTCTTCTATATTTATCTTTTTCTTATTTTTCTCTACAATCTCCTTTTTATAACATTTACCATAAAAGAACATAGCTACCATGCTAAAAATAAATATTCCAACCGTAATCATACTTTGAGAAAGAAAAATAGATAATCTGTCTAACGGAATTGCCCTATCCGCAAATATCCTCTGCAATAATCCGATTCCGATAAAGCTCCCCCACATTAAACTCATAACCTGCCAGAATCTGTAACTTCTCTTTACATCTGTCAAAGAAAAATATCCCAACAATAACATCATCCCTGCTACTGAAAAAAATGCACTGTCACTGTTTTGTGTTACCAGAATTCCAAAACTGAAAATAGAATAGATTCCCGTTGCTGTCCGTAACCAATTTTTTTCACTTATATAAAATACTATTACGCCTATCGCAAATACTGTACATACATAACCGGATAACCAGGTTGCCTGTCCTATAGTAGATAAGAATTCTACTTTTTGCTTTAACTCTAAACCTTCATACATTCCCAAAGGATCAATTTCAAAACGATGTAAAATTCCCAATAAAAATGCTATAGATGATGCAATCAAATTCACAATTAAAACTAACTGTGCCAAATCCTGATATCTGCTTTCACCTCTCAGAGATTGTATCTTTACAAATAGTTCTTCCTGTCTGGATAAGATAAAATACAAAGCAACAAAAATCATCTGTGAGCATAATCCCATCTCCCATCCCGGTGCACCCTTGAATGCAAAATCTTTAAAATCGGAAAATCCATAAGAAAGCAATACGCAAATAGCATAGATAAAAACTACATAATCCAGAGTAGAGAGATTATCCAGATACCTTAATAATACATTCTCTTTTTTATGTTCTTCTATTTTGTAACTATTCCTTATTGATTTGTTAGAAAAAGTATTGTTTAGTATTTTTTCTAACACAAATTTCACAACAAAAAATATCAGTGAAACTCCTATAAATCCTAAAGATATTTTCCAAAAAAACTCAAACTTGGCATTTCCGATTCCATAATATTGTTCCTTATAATATAAGGGGAAAATTCCAAGCATACAAAAAAGATAAGCAAAAACAATATATTGCTCCAGTTCTGACACGTATGTTTCCACAATCTTAATCCGCTTTTCTTTTTCTGCTGTCTTCAATAACTTCATTCCTTCTGTCTCTTCGTTGCTCTATCCTTTATACCACTGGGGCAAATACTCCAGGGCTAATACAAAATCCATTTCTTTTCCGGTTACAGGATGTTTTAATGTTAGATGATTTGCACAAAGAGCAATTTTGTTGATTCTATTTTGCATAGACAAGTTCCTGCTCTCTGCGGAACCATATTTAGCATCCCCCAAAAGCGCATGACCTATATGAGAAAATTGTGCCCGTATCTGATGAAAACGTCCTGTCTGTAAATGCACTTTTACGATGGAATAATTTTCAAAAATTTTTTCCACATCATACGTTAAAACTGCTTTTTTATAGTCAGCACTCTCCTCTTTGGTTTCTGCCTGCATTCCCAGGAAAGTATGCTCATCTATAACCTTCGCCAGTTTTGTTGCCGAATCTTTTTTTATATAATGTATTAGTTTCCCTGACTTCTCATCCAAAACTCCGGAACATAATGCAATATAATCCTTATTGGCATTTCCATCCTGAATCTGTTTACTTAAAACTCCTGCTGCCTTTTGATTTTTAGCAAACACCAATAATCCACTTACCGGCTGATCCAGTCTGTGAATCACACCTACATAAGGATTCTTGGTACTTTCTTTTTTTGCCAGATAATTCTTAATCAGACTAACCATATCCTGACCGGAAATTTTAGCTGTCTGGGTAGCTATACCGGCCGGTTTGAAGCAGATTAAGATATCTTTATCTTCGTATACAACATTTAATTGCATGATTTTAAATTCCTTCTTTATTATTAAATCTTATCTTAGCAGACAATAAATAAAAAGAAAAGGCAGAACACTTTTATGTTCTGCCTTTCATTCCGTTTTACAATTTAAAGCGGTATCCTACACCCCAAATAGTTTCGATATATTGAGGCTTACTTGAACCTGCTTCAATCTTCTCACGAATCTTCTTAATATGAACCGTTACAGTTGCAATATCACCTACTGAATCCATATCCCATATTTCTCTGAATAGTTCCTCCTTGGTAAATACATGATTCGGATTCTCTGCCAGAAAAGTAAGAAGGTCAAATTCTTTGGTGGTAAAATTCTTTTCCTCTCCATCGATATAAACTCTTCTTGCAGTTTTATCAATACGGATACCTCTGATTTCAATCACGTCATTTACCTTCTGATTGGTATTCACTAAACGATTGTATCTGGACATGTGTGCCTTTACACGGGCTACTAATTCACTTGGACTAAACGGTTTTGTCATATAATCGTCAGCTCCCAGTCCAAGTCCGTGAATCTTATCAATATCATCCTTCTTAGCTGATACCATAATTACAGGGATATCTTTCTTTTCACGAATCTGACGACATACTTCAAATCCGTCAATTCCCGGAAGCATCAAATCCAAAACAATCAAATCAAATTCTTCTGATAATGCTCTGGCAAGTCCTGTATCTCCGGCATGCTCCATGACAACCTCAAAACCACTTAATTCTAAATAATCTTTTTCTAAATCTGCAATTGCCACTTCATCTTCAATAATTAATATTCTACTCATGTTATTCCTCCATAAAACTATGAATTATAATTTTCATTTTCACGATATCTTCGGATTACGAAATGCATACAGGTTCCCACACCTTCTTTGCTGGTAGCCCAGATATAACCTCCATGGTCTTCGATAATCTTCTTTACAATTGATAATCCGATTCCACTTCCGCCCCGTGATGAATTTCGTGAAGCATCAGTTCTGTAAAATCTTTCAAAAATATTTCCCAAGTCCTTCGTTGCGATGCCTTTCCCGTTATCTTCTATCTCAACACGAACAGAATCGTTATCTTCGGTTAATCGGATATTAATAATGCCCTTATCCTTGTCCATATATTTAATACTATTACCAATAATGTTATTAATAACTTTTTTCATCTGCTCAGGGTCCGCAATAATCAAAGTATCCGGATTAATAAGATTGGTGTAATTCAATCGGATATTTTCAGATTCCAATTCCAATCCTACATCTTCTACACAATCATTAAAATAATCCGTTACGTTTAATTTGTGAAAATGATATGGAATCCGATTGGTATCAATTCCCGAATAAAATGTTAACTCGTTAATCAAACGGTCCATATCGCAAGCCTTGGTATAAATAGTCTTAATGTAACGCTCTCTTTTTTCTTCCGTATCTGCCACACCATCCATCAGACCTTCCACATAACCTTTAATGGAAGTAATCGGTGTTTTTAAATCATGGGTAATATTACTTACTAACTCTTTATTCTGCTTTTCCTTTTCTTTCATCTCTTCTGCAGATTCTTTTAACTTAAGACGCATGTCCTCATAACTTTTATAAAGTTCACCCATTTCATCCGTACTTTTTTCTTTCCCATGAAGCACATAATCAAAATTACCATTCGCTATGTGATGCATAGCTACATTCATCTCTTCTATAGGTCGGAAAACACTTTTTCTAATCCAGTGGGTTAACATAACACTGGTAAGCAATAAAATCAATACAATGAATATATATATATATACAATTAGAGTCTTAGAAATTACACTGCTAACCTTTGTTACAATGAACAAACTTCCTCTGTCTCCATCCGGATATAGAAAATCTATCTGTTTCACCAATTTTTGCATATCGTTATAGTAATAACCTGCATCTGCTTCACTAACAATACTGCCATACTCCGGTAATCTGCTGCTTAACTTCTTGGAAGCCGTTTCGTTTCCCGAATAATAGATATCTTTTTCTTTTCTCACTATTAAATAAGAAGAAGCTCCTTGAATTTTTTCATTCACTGCTCCCAAATACTCTTTGTCCAGAAAACGGGCCGGATCCATATTTACCTGCATTTGCAATTTATAAAAAATCTCATCTGTCAGCTCTCCAAAAGAAGAAAGAGAATCTGACCACATAGTGTAATCATTAATTTCGATTCCATAACTTAATCCTTCTTTATGAATCACCTGATAACTGATAATTCCAAACGCGATAGATGTTAAAATTACAGGTAAAACAATAATAGTTGTAAATGTAATCCATAACCTGGTTCTAAATTTCATCTTGTTATCCTTCTATTCCATAAATATCTTTATCTTTTATATATTCCTAATTTATTCCCTTTTTCTTCTACGTAAATTTAGTATATCATATCTTTTCTTTCTATTTATTAAGGAGTTCAAATATTATTCTAAAAAATTTATTAAAAAATTTTATTTTCATATTGACAATAAATTATTTGTCTTGTATTATAATGATATCAGTAATCATTACTAATATTGAAAGGAGAATAGATGGCACTTAAGTACAGCAGACAACGTGAGGCTATTAAGGAATTTATGATGACCCGCAAGGACCATCCTACTGCTGATGTAGTTTACATGAATGTACGTAAAGAATTCCCTAATATAAGCCTTGGAACCGTATACCGTAACTTAACTCTATTGTCCGATATGGGTGAGTTATTAAGATTACGGGTAGGAGATGGAGTTGACCATTTTGATGCAACTATCACTCCACATTATCATTTCATCTGTAAAGAGTGTGGTGCAGTTACCGATTTGGAACTCGACACAATGCATTCCATTGACGAAGCAGCAGGTGAATCATTTCATGGCCGGATTGATGGTCATGTGACTTATTTTTATGGAACCTGTGAACATTGTTTAAAGGAAAGTTCTTCCTAACATATAGTTCTAAGTTTCAAACAATGTATATTTTAAAAAGAATAATGAAAAATTAAATTTAAAGAAAGAAAAGGAGAATTAATTATGAAATTTGTATGTTCAGTATGTGGTTATGTTCATGAAGGAGATGCGGCACCGGAAAGATGCCCACAGTGTAATGTTCCTGCTGATAAGTTTGTTGCTCAGGCAGGCGAAAGAGAATGGGCTGCAGAACACGTTGTTGGTGTAGCACAGGGCGTTAGCGAAGATATCTTAGAAGATTTAAGAGCAAACTTCGCAGGTGAATGTACTGAAGTTGGTATGTACCTTGCAATGGCACGTGTTGCTCACAGAGAAGGTTACCCTGAAATCGGTCTTTACTGGGAAAAAGCTGCTTGGGAAGAAGCAGAGCATGCTGCAAAATTTGCTGAATTATTAGGTGAAGTTGTAACAGATTCTACAAAGAAAAACCTTGAAATGAGAGTAGAAGCTGAAAACGGTGCAACAGCTGGTAAATTCGACCTTGCTAAACGTGCAAAAGCTGCTAACCTTGATGCTATCCATGACACAGTTCATGAAATGGCACGCGACGAAGCTAGACACGGTAAAGCATTCGAAGGTTTATTAAAAAGATACTTCAACGCATAAGAATAATCATTGTTTATAAAGGTTTAAAGAGGATAGATGTAAAAGTCTATCCTCTTTTCTATATTTTTGCACTTTTTTTCCAAATTCTGTGTTATAATATTATGGAATTTTGGGGGACAACAAATGAGTTACAGATTTCAAGACATAGCAGTTAATTCACCGATTGTATTACTAATCCATCTTGGCGAAAAAAGCATGGAAATTGGTGCCGTTATTCAAAAACATTTACCACAGAATCTTACACAAATAACTCTGGATTATGCCGGTGACAAGCGCTTGAATTTCGACAACGTACAGGTAGATGTACAGCACCAAGCAGGCGATGGTGTACCTATTCTCTGGCATCAAGCAAGAGTTATCTATTATAAAAACTCTTATTTGATACAGATTAACACTCCCGGAGCACGAAGTAACCGACGCAACTCTTACCGCGTGTCTGTCGGTGTTACAGGATGGATGAACAGACTTGGGAAACCGCCTCTTCAGACCATTATAAAAGATGTCAGCATGACGGGATTTGCTGTAACCGACCGTAAAAAAGAATTACATTTAATGAACGGCGACCGCGTATCCATTTCTTTCGATGACTTAACTTTTAAAATTAATCTGGACGGAAAAGTTGTCCGAATCGAAAAACATGACGATTATGTCATATACGGATTTGCTATTTTAAATATTTGCAAAGACTTAACTACATATATCAGCATGAAGCAAAGAAAAGTCCGTAAATAACTCTTAATTTAAAAATAAAGAAATGAGGTAATTTATGAAAAGATCTTTGAAAGAAATCTTAATCCGAATCGTAATACTTTTTCTCGGATTATCCGTTGCCCACTTGGGTGTTACTTTATTCCTGTTAGCAAACTTAGGTGCTGATCCATTTAACGTTTTAGTTCAAGGAATCTTCAGAACCTTAAGTGGTTTCTTAAGTTTTCCACTGTTAACTCATGGCAATACACATGTGGTAATCTGCTTCCTGATTATTATTGCGTTATTATTTATTGATCGAAGTTATATTAAAATCGGTACTATCCTTTGTATGATTTGCGGCGGTCCGATTATTGACTTCTTTACCGCAATTTTATCCGCTCCATTTGCAAATATGGATTCTCTTGTAATTAAAATCCTTATAAATGGTGTTGGATGCTTTATCCTGGCTTTTGGAATGACTATTGTAATCAAATCTGATGCCGGAACCGGTCCTAATGATTTGGTATCTATTGCTTTAGCCGATAAGTTAAAGAAAAATTTTGGTGTTATCCGTATTATTACAGATGTATCCTTCGTAGTTATTGGTTTCCTTCTCGGTGGTTCCTTCGGAATCGGTACTTTAATCTGTGCTTTTCTGGTTGGACCGGTAGCGAATATCTTCCTTCCATTTAACGGGAAATGGATTGAAAACTTATTACACAAATTAGTAAAATAATTCCAGACAAAAAACTCTGAGAGTATACTAAACTCCCAGAGTTTTTATTTTTACTAACTTAAAATCTTAATCTACACATTTATATATTCTAAAAAATATTACATTGGAATATTTTTATGCGGAATTTTATTCTCGTCCACTGCCTGTTCCTGATACATGGATAAAATATTGATAATCTTCTTTCTGGTCTCAGAAGGTACAATAACTTCATCCACATAACCATTATGAGCTGCCTCAAACGGTGTCATAAATTGTTTCTTATATTCGTTACGATATTTTTCTTTTCCTTCTTCAGAAGCATCTTTATACAACACATCAATGGCTGCTTCGGCACTCATAACCGCAATCTCAGCATTGGGCCATGCATAAACCATGTCTGCTCCCAGCTCTTTACTACACATAGCAAGATAAGAACCACCATAAGCTTTTCGTAAAATAACGGTAACTTTTAAAACTTCCGCCTCACTATAGGCAAATAACATTTTCGCTCCGTGACGAATGATACCTCTCTGTTCCTGTTCTTTTCCCGGATAAAAACCGGATACATCTACCAGATTAATCAATGGAATATTAAAACTGTCACAAATACGGATAAATCCTGCTGCCTTGTCTGCTGCATCGATATCAATACAACCGGATTTCTGAGAAGACTGGTTAGCAATAATACCTACCGGATATCCTCCGATTCTTGCAAGAGCAGTAATGATATTTGGTGCATACTTCTCTTTCATTTCCATAATACTACCTTCGTCTGTAAGACACTTGATTACCTCATGGGTATCAAAAGGCTGACGGTTAGACATAGGAACGATATCATTTATCTTCTCTTTTTTAATCATATTAAATGGAGCTACTTTATAAACATTCGGACGCTTTTTATAATTGTCCGGTAAATAACTCAATAATTTCTTAATGTAAGCAATACACAATTTATCATCTTGGGCAACAAAATCTGCCATTCCACTCATTATGGAATGGGTTTCCGTACCACCCAAATCATCCATACTAACTACCTGACCAATGGCCTCTTTCACAACTCTCGGACCGGTAATAAACATATTGCTGGTTCCCTCTACCATTAAGATAAAATCTGTTAGTGCAGGGGAATAAGATGCACCACCGGCACACGGTCCCATAATGGCAGAAATCTGGGGAATGATTCCCGAAGTCTTAACATTATTAAAAAAGATATTTCCATGACCGGACAGACTCTGAATTCCTTCCTGTACTCTGGCACCGCCGGAATCAAACAAACCTATAATCGGAACCTTCATCTGCAAAGCTTTCATTTGAATATCGGCAATCTTTTTCGCATTCATTTTACTGATAGAACCGCCAAAAACAGTGAAGTCCTGGGCATAAACACAGACCGTTCTTCCGTCCACTTTACCGTAACCGGTAATGACCCCATCACCCTCCTGCTTCTTGTTCTGCATACTAAAATATGTACAACGATGCTCTATGTACACATTGGTTTCCACAAAGGTACCTTCATCAATCAAAAGACATATTCTCTCCCAGGCGGTTAACTTCCCGGATTTATGCTGTTTTTCTTTTCTGGATTCCACATGAACAGTATCCAGTCTTTCTTTTAATTCCTGATAATCAATCTTAGAATTTGATTCCATATATTTTCCCTAACCTTTGCTATCTTTTAGCACTAGTTCTTCTGCCCTTTTCACAGCCAACATTTACCAATTAATCTTGCCCGCTGCTTTAAACTCTTCTATTAACTCTACCAATGCCATAACCTTATTTGCTCTCTTCAACATTGGAGGACCAATCATCTTACCATTTAATACCGCAACACTTCCTCCTGCTGCCTGAATCTTATTCACTTCTGCAATCATATCTTTAGCATGCTGAATCTCTACTTCGGAAGGAGTAAACACTTTGTTACACCATGGAAGCTGCACCGGATTAACAATCAGACATCCTGCAAATCCCATAGCAACAGACGCATATTCTTCTTCTAAGAACCCCTCTTCATTTTTCAAATCCAAATAAGGAGTATCAATTGGCAAGAGTCCATGGGTTCTGGCTGCCATAACAATCATGGTACGTGGCATCTCAAAAGCACGTCTTGGACAATCATTAATTCCCGATACACTATCCAGATAATCTTCTCCACCAAAAAGAATAGCAATGTTTCTCTTACTTCCTGCTGCAATAGAATCCACATTAATAACTGCCTGCGCATTCTCAATTAACGGCAATAACTTCAGACTACCTCTCTCCAATCCTTCTCTGTTTTCTACAAAATCCAACAAAGCCTCAAAAGCTTTGATATTACCTACATCTGTAATTTTAGGAACTACAATTCCTGTAATCTGATTATCTGTAATCAATTTCAAATCTTCCGGCAAATCATCTGTTCCCAACTGATTCACACGTATAAACAACTGTTTTCCACGAAATACACCCATATCTAAATACTTCTTCAACATAATACGGGCTTCCGGTCTCTTTCCCTTAGGTACCGCATCTTCCATATCAAAAATAATGGCATCTGCTTCACAAGTGATTGCTTTATTTAAAAATTTTTCGTTATATGCCGGTACGAATAACATACTTCTAAGTAAATATTTCATGGTTTTTGTCCTTTCGATGAACTCATCAAATCTTTCTCTAAGTATACTGAAAAATGAATGGTAATACAAGAAAGTGCTTTATATATAATCCTTATTTCCCACAAATACTTCATATATACTCTGATATCTATAGCCCTTCTTAATAACCGTAGAATCCGGAATGATAATTCCCAGTTCAACAAGCTGATTTATAATCTTGGAAACAGCATTCACAGACACTCCTGATTCATCTTGAACCTCTTTCTTGGTAAATACAATCTGCTTCATAATTACCGGCATAATCCGATAAACAGAATTTCCTTTCATACATTCTATTTTCTTCATATCTTCCCGATAAATCTCTTTAATCTTAGATATCTTATATATATAGCTGTTGCACTGATCTATTACACATTGTAAAAAGAACTTAATAAATCCTACAATATTACCTCTTCTGCTCTCCATTAAATATCGCTGATAAGATGGCTTGTATAATTCTAGAATTTCTGATAAATACAAAATCGGTTTTTCATTATCAAGCAGAGACATTTGCACCGGAATCAATGCTCTACCTAATCTTCCATTGCCATCTTTATAAGCATGTATCGTTTCAAATTGTACATGGGATATTGCCAAATTAACTAATTTAGGATCTATAAACTGATCATTCATATATTCGTATAAATTTAACAATAATTCCGGTACATCCTCCGGAACAGGTGGGATAAAAGTTGCACCCTCTATTCCTACTCCCCTTGGACCAATCCAATTCTGTGTTGTACGAATTTGTCCGGGAGTTTTTTGAGATCCACGAACACTATCCAATAAAATTTGATGCATTCTGTTTACCATACCCAAATTAATCTGTGAACCGTTACGTATTTCCTTATATCCAAATTCTATTGTTTTCTTTAAATTTTGAATTTCTCTGTTATCATCTGTATTTTCCATATATTTTAAATAATACATTTCATCCTGAGAAATCTGAGTTCCTTCAATCTGAGTAGACTTATAACTTTCATTCAACAAAACTGAATCCAGAAAAAATGCGGAATCAAATTCTAATGTATTGAGTAATGATTTATACTCACCATATTTTTCATTTGCTTCTGCAATTAAACGTAGCATTTCTTTATCAATTTTATACTCTAACGGTAATTTTGATGCTTTATATGGTTCCATTTTTTCACTTCTTTCACTTTTTTGTAATATTATACTCCGTTTTTTCAAAAAAATCACTGTTTTTTCAAAAAACTGTGATTTCTTACATCAGTTTGAAGGTTTACACAAACTATGGGATACTCCCCAAATTACAGTTAATTTCATAGTTTATCATTATCCCATAAAAGGCAATATCCAATCTTATACATATCTCAAACCGGTCAAAAAATAAAACAATTAATGAAACAGCATAACTACTCTGTTCAAAATATTCAAAAATTTCTTGGTTTTTCTACACCACAGAGTATTTACCACTGGTTCAGTGGCCACAATTCCTGTCATCGTTTGTTATTATATTATGACAAATTCTCTCAACTATATAATTAACTTCCAACTACAGCTCATAATCCATGCAAAATCTCACTTTTGTATAAGGTCTTACTTTTCCGTCTGCCACTGCCACATGTTCCGGATGAGTTGCATATACCTTTAATGCTGTCTCATCTTCAAATGTAGAATCCAACATAACTTCTGCATTGGAACTTGCTAAATATTCTGTCTGGATTTTTAATTCTACAAGTCCCGGAATTTTTCCTACTAATGCCTCTAAGCTTTCTTTCATTTCTTTTTTGATAGTTGCTTTTTCCCCTGCTGTTAATTCATCTTTTAACTGCCATAAAATTACGTGTTTTACCATGACTTTATCTCCTTTTTAATACTAATATTTTTATATAATCATTTTTTCCTGATTTACATTTCATTACATCTTAATTACCCAATGCCGTACATCTTAAGCATTTCATCTATCACATAAGCAACTCCGTCTTCCTCATTGCTTTTTGTGATATATTTAGCAACTTTCTTTATTTCCTCATCAGCATTTGCCATAGCAATGGTAGCTCCGAAATCCATTTCTAACATAGAGCAATCGTTTAAGCTATCTCCCAGAACCATAACTTCATCCATGGTGTAACCAAGAGATTCTATGTATTGTTTTAAAATTGGTCCTTTTTGAGCTTTAATATGTGTTATTTCCAAATTGTTTTTAAAGGAAGAACTAACAGCATAATTCTCTTCTTTTTCCAGTTCTTTTTTTATTTCCAACAGCAATTTCCAATCATCAGAAACCAAAAACATTTTGGAAATAGGTACGTTATTATCTCGCAAATCTTCAAAGTTGGGTAATGCTTTAGTTCTACTCCACATTTCTTTATATAACGCGGTTTTTCTTAATTCATCCCTATCCTTCGTATCGTGGAAAAATTTTATATAATCCAACAAAGCATTGTCAGCCTCTTCAAAGGTTCCGAGGATATAGTTCATTTGTTCAGAACAGAACATCACTCCCGGTACATATTTTTTCAGTTTATAATAAAGATGTTCACATTCATCAAATGTTAATGTAATAGACATCTGAACTTCTTTTTTTGAATTTCTGATTTCTGCTCCACTGCTTAATATATAATCACATACTAATCCGGTACCTTCCAAAGGATGTAGGGCGCTAATGTAATTTCTCCCCGTAACTACCATAAAGCGGATTCCCTTTTCACATGCTTTTTTCAGGCTTTCAATGGTTTTTGCACTAAATACATGATTGTTATTTAACAGTGTACCATCCATGTCACTTGCAATTACTTTAATCATAGTTTTCCCTCTTATCTGTTCCCTCATATAGAAATTACTCTCTTACGAATGTTCCATGTATATTCATATAATGATTTTATTATAATTTTTCATATAAGTATAGATTTTTATGCAAATATCTGATATATTTATAGTATCAGTAACAATTACTATTATTATAAATTAATGAGGAGGTTTTTTTATGAGATTAAAAAACAAAGTTGCTATTGTTACCGGAGGAAGCCGTGGAATCGGTTTTGCTACTGTAGAAGCTTTTTTAAGAGAAGGTGCTAAAGTTGTTCTCTGCGCCAGCCGCCAGGAAACAGCTGACAAAGCTGTGACTACTTTAAGAGAAAAATATCCGAATGCCGTTGTGGAAGGTATTTGGCCTAATCTAAGCGATGCTGCTGATGTAAAGAAAGCTTTTGATGAAGTCGGTAACAAATATGGAACCATTGATATTCTTGTTAACAATGCAGGAGTTTCCGAAAAAACTCCTTTTGTGGATTATACAGAAGAATTATTTGATAAAGTTATGGATTTAAATGTAAAAGGTGTGTATACTGCTTCTAAAGCAGCTGTTGATTGGATGTTAAAAGCAAACAGCGGAGTTATCTTAAGTACTTCTTCTATGGTAAGCCGTGATGCGCAGCCCAGTGGATTTACTTATCCGACCTCTAAGTTTGCAGTAAATGGATTTACCTTATCCCTTGCAAGAGAATTAGCTCCAAAAGGAATCCGTGTAAATGCAGTTGGACCGGGTATTACAGAAACAGACATGATGAAAGCTGTTCCGAAGGAAATGATTGAGCCATTGATTGCCAGAATTCCTTTGGGACGTTTAGGTCAGCCGGAAGACATTGCCAATGCATTTGTATTTTTAGCATCTGAGGAAGCTTCTTATATTACAGGACAAATCTTGTACGTAGATGGTTTGGCCAGAACCTAAATTTTCTTATAAACATTAAAAACCGGAGATATCTTTTATGCTATATTTTATATCTTTTTTGGAAGGAATCATAACCTTTATATCCCCTTGTCTGCTGCCTATGTTGCCAATTTATATTTCTTATTTTGCAGGCAGCGACACAAAAAATACAAAGAAAACCCTAACTTCTGCGTTAGGGTTTATATTAGGATTTACTATCATTTTTATTTCCTTAGGAGCCTTGGCCGGTACTTTTGGAAGTCTTTTAAAAGAATATCAAACCGTAGTAAATATTGTTTCCGGTTTCATTGTTATCCTATTTGGTCTGAATTATTTAGGAATTTTTAAATTAAATTTGTTTCAAGGTGGTCATAAAAGTTTTAATACCGATAATTTGAATTTCTTTTCTTCCATTCTTTTTGGTATTATATTCTCTATCGGGTGGACACCTTGTGTTGGAGCTTTCCTTGGTTCGGCACTTATGATGGCTTCCCAGCAGGGTAAAACAATGACAGGAATGTTAATGTTACTTGCATATTCTTTGGGGCTTGGGATACCCTTTATTTTGAGTGCTGTTTTGATCCAAAAACTAAAAACAACTTTTGATTTTATTAAGAGAAATTATAAAATTATTAATACTGTTTCCGGTATTCTTCTAATTATTGTCGGCGTAATGATGGCCACCGGAACTTTAGGAAAATTGCTGGCAATATTAAGCTAGAATATACTTATTTTCATATTTACAACCAGCTAATCATTAATACCGAATATTCTAAGTAATGGAAAAGGAAATGTTTATATGAACAGTAAAAAGAAAACTTTGATTTTAATAGTTTTATTTATAGTTTTAATGGTGGGTGCTTCTGTTCTATACAATAGTTTAAGCGCTGATTTTACATTGGATTCATTATCTGTAGAGGAGGGTGTTGAAAGTACAGATGACACTACTAATACTGTTGCCAATGATTCCCAATCATCAGAAAATAATGGCAATAACTCTGAAGACTCTTCATCATCTGCCGATGTTCAGCTTACTCAGGCTCCGAATTTTACAGTCTATGATATAGAAGGCAATGAAATAAACCTATCCGACTTTTTCGGAAAACCAATCATCGTAAACTTCTGGGCAAGCTGGTGCGGTCCATGTAAGATGGAAATGCCGGATTTTGACGAAGCTTATCAAACTTATGGTAATGATATTTCTTTTTTAATGGTAAATATAACTGATGGTTCCAGAGAAACTGTGGAAATAGCTTCCTCTTTTATCGAAGAAAGCGGATATTCTTTCCCTGTATATTACGATACTAACTACAGCGCTGCCATTACCTATTCTGTTTCTTCTCTGCCTACTACTTATTTTATCGATGCAGACGGAAACCTGATTGCCCATGCCAGAGGTGCTATTGATGATGCTACCCTGCAGAAGGGCATTAACATGATTTATAGCAAGGAATAACAGAAAGGTAAATACAAATTATGCCAATTAGCGGATACATCATTGAAAAATACAATCAAATGACAAATGCCTACACTTGCAACCGACTTGTGGAGGAAGCAGCAAACCTGGGAATTGATTTAAAAATTGTAGGAATTCATGACACCATTATTTCGGAAAACGGACTTATAAATAACGGCACCAAATTAGAAAAAAGAGAATTTGTCATTAACCGTTATAAATGGGGAAAAGTAAAAGATGAAATTAATTCTATAGCAATAAAAAGTTACAATCCCTTAGATGCGTACAACATATACATCAATAAATACGAACAGGTAAAAAAACTTTGTTCCGACGAATTTCTTGTACCTAAGTATTTACTGGGAACAGCTCTGCTTAAATATGAAGACATTGTACAAATCCTTGGTACACCTTTTGTAGCCAAGGGATTGGAAAGCTCTATGGGAGAACAGATTTCCTTAATTGAAAAACCGGAGGATTTGCAGAATCTTTCCCGTACATACGGAATGGAAAAAGAATGGTTATTTGAAGAATTCATAACCAACAGTTTCGGAAGAGATATGAGATTCTACAGTATTCGGGGAGAGGTTGTTGCCTGCATGCAGAGAAAATCCCAAGGTGATTTCAGGGCAAACGTAGCATTGGGTGCCTCTGTGGAACCTTTTGAAATCACCCCACAAATCCGTCAGATTGCAAAAGATATCTATAATCAAACAGGTTTGGATTTTCTGGGAATCGATTTACTATTCGGTAAAGATAAACCCTATTTTTGCGAAATTAATGTTATGCCTGGAATCGAAGGCATTGAAACTGCCACCGGCGTAAATGTAGCAAAAAAAATTATAGAAACTATATATAAGGATTTTATATGACCAAACAGCAAGCGGAAGATTTTGTATATAAATCATACTTAAAAGCAAGTAAATATCAGAGTTATCATACCAAGGATTCTGAAAAAAGAAGAAACGACCTTACCTTTGATTTGCTTTATGAGAAGTCTAAAACTCCCTGCACTGTAATAACCGGCAGTAAAGGTAAAGGTTCCGTAGCCAACATGATTTCTCAAATTTTACAATCAGAATACACAGTAGGACTTATGACCAGTCCCCATATTGTGGATTTCTGCGAAAGATTTCAGGTAAATAGTGTAAAAATATCTGACGAAGACTTCATAAAAAACATATCTTTGATTCAAGATGAAATAGATACTCTGGATTCTTCCATTCCGAAAAATGTCTGTATCAGTCCTATGGGAATTCAGGCTTATCTGGCACTTAATTATTTTGAATCCTGTAATACCGGGTTTAATATTTTTGAATGTGGTAAAGGTGCAAAATTTGATGATATTAATAATATCAAACACGATTATGCTGTCATTAACAGTATCTTTTTGGAACACACCAGAGAACTGGGAGAAACCTTAGAAGAAATTGTGGAAGATAAATCCCATGTTATCACCGGAGAGCAAAGATGTGTTTATGTAGCTGAGCAAACTCCTAAAGTTTTGGAAATTATTCAAAACCGTGCAAATCATTTAAATGTTCCTCTAAAAATATACGGAACAGATTTTTATGCAGACAATATTCAATATACCAACGAAGGAATGTTGTTTGATATCATCATTGAAGGACAAGTTTATCCGAATATTTTAATTCCTCTTTTAGGAGAGCATCAGGCAAAAAATTGTGCCTTGGCTTTTGCTTTATGTAGAGATATTTTAAACAATCTTGATTTAAATAGAATAAAAAATAATCTATCTAAAATTAACTGGCCGGGCAGAATGGAAGTAATCAGTAATGAACCTTTTACCTTATTAGATGCCTGCATTAATTCCGCAGCTTGTGATAATGTAATTAAAGTTTTGGATTATTTAAATTTAGATTTTGCTACCATAATTGTAGGAATTCCCGATGATAAGGATTATCAGGGTGTAGTAAAAGCAATGGAAAAAAAATCCTCTTCCATTATTTTAACCAAATCCCAAAATCCTCACTATATTTTTACTCAAAACCAGCAATATGAATTGCAAAAAATGGGGCTTAAAACTTTTTGGACAGAATCTGTTCCGGAAGCTTTATGTCTTGCAAAAGAAAAGAATGATCCTATAGTAATACTTGGAACCACTTCAGTAATTGCAGAAGTGAAAAAATTATATGCTTAAATCTTTTAACGATATAGAAAGTAGAAAAACATATGAGTACTTGCGATACCTGTTTATATTATGAATATGATGACGATTATGAATGTTATACCTGTGAAATGGATTTAGATGAGGATGAAATGTATAAGTTTCTTACAGACTCATGGAAAAGTTGTCCTTACTACAGAAATAATGATGAATATGAAGTTGTAAGACATCAGATGTAATATATTATAAAACACTTTTATTCTCAAAAATAAATATTCGAAAAATATACAAAAATTTTGATAAATTTCTCTTATTTCACACATAAATCCTCTAGACTTCTTTCAACTTTTTCTGTACAATAAGTATAAGTGTAACTGTCTTTATAGAAACATCATAAGGGGAAACACAAATACAAAATAAGGGGAATGTTGCGTATATTTTCGCACAGAAAAAAGGGGAATTAGCATGAAATCATTTGAGATTAAAACAAAGATCCATTTTGGCGATAATGCTCTTGAACGCCTGGCACAGATGCCATACAAACGTGTATTAGTTATTACCGACCCTTTCATTGCAAAGGGACCTATGATTAAATTAATTACAGAGCCTTTAGAAAGATCCGGCAAAGCTTATGAAGTTTTCCATGATGTAGTTCCGGATGCTCCAATCGATAAAATCATTATCGGTGTAAAGAAAATGCTGGAATATATGCCTGATGCTATTGTAGCAGTAGGTGGCGGTTCTGCTATCGACTCTTCTAAATCTATCCGTGAATTTGCTTTAGGCATCAATCATTATGCAGACGTAGCTATGGTTGCTATTCCTACAACCAGCGGAACCGGTTCAGAAGTTACTTCATTTGCAGTAGTTAACGACCCTGTAGCAAAAATTAAACATCCATTGGTATCTCCTTCCTTAACAGCGGAAGAAGCTATATTAGATGCAGAACTTGTTAAGAGTGTACCTCCGGCAATCACAGCTGATACCGGTATGGACGTATTAACACATGCTATCGAAGCTTATGTAAGTACTAACCACAACGAATTCTCAACAGCTTTAGCTGAAAAATCTATTGAAATTGTTGGTGTATTCTTACTTAGAGCTTTCTTAAATGGTAATGATACTCATGCAAGACAGAAAATGCATGTAGCTTCCTGTTTAGCAGGACTTGCTTTCAACTCAGCTTCCTTAGGTCTTACTCATGGTATGGCTCATCAGTTGGGTGCAAACTTCCATATTCCACATGGACGTGCTAATGCGATGTTATTACCACATATTATTGAATACAACGCAGATATACATAAAGACAGCAGAAGCCAGTCTGAATATCATCCATCTGTTAAGAGATATTCTACTATCGCTCATGTACTTGGCTTAAGTAGTTACAACAAAGTTATGAGTGTTCGTTCCTTAATCCAGTGGATTCAGTTCATGAATCAGGATATGAAGATTCCTGCAAGAATCTCTGAAATTGGAACTATCTCTGTAAATGACTACATGAGCAAAGTTGAAACAATGGCTGAAGCAGCTTTAGCAGATGCTTGTACAGCAACTAATCCAAGAACACCGGATAAAGAAGCTATTATGCAGATTTATCGTAATCTTTGGTAAAATAAAAGTTAAGGGAGTAAATCCAATTGGATTTACTCCTTTTTAATATCAAAATATACATCTGTTTCTTTTATGATCTTACCATCTAATTTTTATTTGTTCATTTTTTCAACCAACTTTCGATACACCCTATCTACCATCCAAGGTTCACTGGAAGCTTTCAAGGCATCTTCAAATATAAACCATTTTACACCTTTATTCTCATCTTCATTTACAACTAATATCTGATCTTCATCCGCTTCTGCAAGATATGTTACATTGAAATGCAGATGACTTGGTATATATTTTCCTTTCTTCATATGTCCATCAACCGTTAATATCTCTAAACTAAAGATATCTTTACTTACCAATGCAGCATCTTCTATTCCGGTTTCCTCTTTTAATTCCCGAAGAGCAACTGCAGACAAATCCTCTTCTCCGTCTGCATGACCTCCAATCCAAGACCAGGAATCATATATATTATGATAAACCATTAAGGTTTTTGTTCTTTCTTTATTCACTGTCCATATTGATGTGGTAAAATGAGCCACCTTATTTTCTCTTGTTAGATAATCCATATTTTTCTGCATATAATCCAACATTACTTTTTTATCATTTTCTTCCTGTTCATTTACAGGTATATAGTTTTCTATATCCTTAACTAAACTCATTCCCTTTATCCTTTTTATTTTTATATTTTTGCTTTTCAAATTAAATATTATCCTATTTTTACAATAAAATTACCTCTCTATTTGCTTTCCCTAACATTATTTATTAATATTTTCTCTTCAAAAAAATGTGAGAAATCCAATAAAGAATCATAATATAGCATACACTGTATGATGCCATCATCATTAAATCTTCTTTTCCGGCAAGTTTAAATCCAATGGTCGCTACAGCTCCACTCATAACAAACAGATATCCTGCCCAGGCCCAAGATTTTAACTTTAAATACCTATTTCTCTCATCACTAACTTCAATATCCCATTTCTCACGATACTCATCATTAGTTTTATATTTTACTACCCTTATTAAATTTAATATACCTATTACTAAAATAGTAGTTCCCATACCGCTCCAAAACTCATCTACTAAGCCATATATAGAAGCTATTATTAATACTGCTCCTAGTACTATTTCTACAATACTTAAAATCAATCTTTTTTTATTCATACTTGTCTTCTCCTTTTTCTTCCAATCCTATATAATGCTTTCCTCTTTTATTTATACATCTTCTTCCTCAAAAAGAAATACCTCTTCAATCGTCATCTCAAAATACTTTGCTATTTTATACGCCAAAAGAATTGATGGATTATATCGTCCATTTTCTAAAGAACTGATTGTCTGTCTGGATACGCCCATAGCTTTTGCAAAATCTTCCTGTCGTATATTTTTCTCTTTTCTTATGTTCTCTATTTTATTTTTCAAAGTATCCCTCCTTTTTAAATACATTCTCCATTTTCATCATCATATGTTTCCGGTAAACCCATATATATTAATTTTATGCGATATGTAAAATATACTTTACATCTTTAGCATATCATTTATTTTTCGGTATGTCAAGTTTGCTTTACATATATAGGCAAAAAAAAACACAAATTTTTAAGAGCTATTTGATCTTTCTTTACAAATCAAATAGCTCTTTTAATGAATTTCCTGAAGTTTCACTATATAACCTCTCTTTCTATTAAATCGTCCAATTATAATTTCTTATTTCATTGGACCTTCCTCCTGTTTTTAGAAGTTTTCTCTTCTTTTCTTTTGTTAATATTATAATATCTTACATCGAAAGGTTTGTCAATATATTTTTCAAAATACTTTATATTTATTTTTATAGTTTCTGAATTTAATATCATTATTTTCTGAATATTCAGTCTTTTTATATGATAATTTTACTTATTATATATAACTTTATTACATAAAAAATATTATATATATTTTACAATGTACTTTTCCATATCATTTTATTATTCTTAAATTCAAAAACTAACTTTCCTTCATCATGCAAATAAGATAAATAAGACTTGATTGTACTACCTATCAATACATACTGATTTGCATTCATTGTTAGTCCATATGTATCAAAAACTTTCTGCAGAAGTTCTTCAAAAATAATTTCTTCTTCACAGAAAGAACATATAGTGTTACAAATTTCATTTATCTTATCTCTGTTTGCATTGATAATCGGCAAAATATTATCTGTAGCTTCACAGTGGGAAGCAATATATAATTTCCCGGTTAAAGTAGAAAGATAATCTAAAGTATTAAGATATTCTCTAACGTCATAAAGGAAAAATAAATGATATTTCTTAATCGTTTCTTCGCTTACTAAAGAATCTGCCAGAAAATAAACATCATCATCTGTCTTAATACCAATCATATCAAAGAAATGACCTTTTAAAGAAAAATATTCAAGTCCTTCCGGCAAATTATTATTAATATCAGTAACAACTGACTCTTTTGCCAATAAGAATTTATTCTTCAGATCTTTTACAGGTAATCCCGCAAACAAAAATGACGGTTCCATAATAGGATATTCTATAAAACACTTCTCCATACCATATGCATATACAGGACAGCCGGTTCTATCCTGGATAAGTTTATTCCCACCTATATGATCTGCGTTAGAATGTGTCGAAATAATCCCTTTCATATTCCATCCTTGAGCATCTATTATCTTTAAAATTTTCTTTCCTGTATCTTTATCATTTCCTGAATCGATCAAAAATACATCTTTTTCGTTTATTTTATAAACACCGATATTTGTAGGATTTTTTATATAATAAGTTTTTTCACCAACTTGAATTAATTCCATTCTATCATTCCTATTCGTTCAATCGTTTTGCTTTTTCATAATACGTCCCTTAGAAATTACGTATTTCATTGTACCATATAAATTTTCTTTTATATATCGTAAATTATATTTTTTCTAATGCAATTACTACTATTGGAACTAAAATAATCTGTATAATAATTCCCGGTACCGCATTCAATACTGCACCTGCTAAAAATGCACTTAAACCAAATTTGGAAGTATCAAATCCCATACAACCAAACATTACAAGTCCCCACACCAAACGCCCAATTATCATTGCATTAATTAAAGATATATATACATAAATTTTTCTCTTTGGTAACTTATTATACAATAATCCTGCTATAAATCCATATGTACCTAACTCAAAAGCCATACAAAAAGCTGCAGGAAACATAAGCGGCATCCCCAAAGTAATTGAACGTAATAATGGTGCTATAATTCCAACACCAATCCCCCATGGTGCTCCACAAAAGAATCCACACAATAATACCGGAATATGCATTGGACACAACATAGAACCAATTTGCTGAATTTGTCCTGTTAAAAATGGCAGTACAAATGCTAATGCTAAAAACATAGCAGATAAAGTAAGATTTTTAATTTTATTTTTTTCCATTTTAAAAATTCCTCCTACAACAAAAAAAGGTGCACTCTCCCCTCTTCTGAGGCAAAGTAACACCTTCTGGTATTGTTCTTGATTTCAAATTATAATATTTTAAATACAAAGACTTCTGTCTATTACATTGCACTTCTGTACAGCTTAATTATTATACATATCTTTAGATTAAATGACAAGTTCTATTTTATAATACTCTTCATTTTTTCTATTACATCGTTTAATATTGTTGTCGTTGATAAGTCAGAAATACCTGCCACTATATTATCGCATTTATTTATTGGTAATAAAATTCGTACAGCCTCTGCCTGTCCTACTGCAATTGCCATTTGAGGTGTAATTTCTCCCCATAAGGAATCTGCAATAACAATACCAATAGGTCCAATAATAATATCTGCTTTTCTACAAGCTACTATCAACGGATTTTCACCAGTGGCAGCTTGGTTAGCACCTGCTTTTAACATAGTTGATGTTGCCATTGCATTCGTTCCAACAGCAATAATCTTTATATCTTCAAAATTATCTTTTAACAATTTAATAAGTTGTCCACCTAATTGTCCACCCTGACCATCAACTACTAATACATTCATAATACTCTCCTCAATTATACATTTTTAACAGTATAACATAATCCAATACTTGTATCAAAAATATTTATAGTTAATCAATGGTCATTCAAAACAAAAAAATCGGAAGTGCTGATTTTTCAGTACTTCCATTCTTTAAAATAATGAGCGTGCGGGGATTCGAACCCCGGACAACTTGATTAAAAGTCAAGTGCTCTACCGACTGAGCTACACGCCCTTATTAAATTAAAGATGCCCAGAGCCGGAATCGAACCAGCGACACGAGGATTTTCAGTCCTCTGCT
>JAFXGP010000092.1 GCA_017521195.1 Lachnospiraceae bacterium | reverse complement strand
TCTGCATCGTGGTCTCTTACTCTCATTTCTTCTTCTTTGATACCAAGAGTCTTTAACCAGTTGATACAGAAAGATTTCCAATATGCAAACCATTCAAGGTCTGTATCAGGTTCACAGAAGAATTCTAATTCCATCTGTTCAAATTCTCTGGTTCTGAAAGTAAAGTTACCCGGTGTAATTTCGTTACGGAAGGATTTACCAATCTGTCCGATACCGAAAGGAATTTTCTTACGGGATGTTCTCTGAACATTTTTGAAGTTTACGAAAATACCCTGTGCTGTTTCAGGTCTTAAGTATACTGTATTTTTAGCATCTTCTGTTACACCCTGGAAAGTTTTGAACATTAAGTTAAACTGACGGATGTCTGTAAAGTTGTGTTTTCCACAGGTAGGACATGGAACATTGTTGTCATCAATAAATGCTTTCATCTGTTCCTGACTCCATCCATCGATACTGCTTTCTAAAGTAATACCATTTTCTTTTGCAAAATCTTCGATGATTTTATCTGCACGGAAACGTTCGTGACATTCTTTACAATCCATTAAAGGATCGGAAAATCCACCTAAATGTCCGCTGGCTACCCATGTCTGAGGGTTCATTAAAATCGCACAGTCAACACCTACGTTGTAAGGGTTTTCCATGATAAATTTCTGCCACCATGCTTTTTTCACATTATTTTTTAATTCTACACCAAGGTTACCGTAGTCCCATGTATTTGCAAGTCCGCCGTAGATTTCGGAACCTGGATAAACGAAACCTCTGGATTTCGCTAATGCTACGATTTTCTCCATTGTCTTTTCCATAATATTCTCCTCCTATTTGAAGTCAGTACTTTAATCATATAAAGCACCAATATTGTTACATTATACCCAAGTATTGGTATTTTTTCAACCATAAAAACTTGAAGTTTCTTTTATTTGTAAGGATTTTCTGCATAAAAAATGCTGTCTACAACACCGACAGCATTTCCAAACTCTTAAATTCCCGATCTATGTAGTGATAACGATACCTTTCAGCAATTCGAATCAGTTCCGAAAGCACCGTTTCACTGACTGTAAATGTATATAATTTTTCAATGGAAGATGACATAATATAAGAAACCGCATACTCTGTAGATTCCTGCCAGTTCCCTTCCGCCGGTATTCCCGGGAATTCTCCGTTAATGACCATGGCTTTCATTTCAAAGATGCACTGTACCAACTTGCGATTCAGGCTTTTTACAGAAAGTGCTTTTAAAGACTGATAAACCAATTTCAAAAATTCCTTTTCATCATTATTTTCTCTGGTGTAATAATCACATACTTCCAGAAAAAACATCCCATAATAGGCACCTTCAAAATCAATTCTAAGTTCCTCAAAATAATTCTGAATCTGTGCATCCGTCATGGTATAAGAATTACGTCCCGGATAAAGTTTAAACTCTCCGAAAGCAAATAAATTGGTTGCCGCCATAAGTTTGGATGTCTGCCTCCTTGCCCCTTTGGCAAAGGCTGTAATTTTTCCTCTTTCTTTTGTCAGTAAAACAACCCTTCTGTCATACTCTCCAATAGGACTTGAGTTAAGTACAATGGCTGTCACATTTACCAATTCCTGCATCAGGTCTTTCTCCCTTATCGCTTCCTGCCTCTTTTATATTTTGTACCTCTCCTTCTATGTTTGAAACTCCCTTAAACTGCAAATAATCCTCTACTTTTCCTGTGGTCATAAACTGCTTCCAGTAAGTTTCTTCCATAAAATGTACCTCCTACTCTTGTGTAATATATCAAGAATAGGATTTGCTTTTTTCATTTTTCTATTCGTTGTCTTTTGGATTATATCCGAAATTTTTCAAAAGGAAATCACTGTCACGCCAATCCTTTTTTACTTTCACCCAAAGCTGTAAATTTACCTGACATTCTAACATATCTTCAATTTCTCTGCGGGCTAAAGTACCAATTTTTTTAAGCATGGAACCCTGTTTACCGATAATAATCCCTTTATGACTGTCTCTTTCACAAACAATAGTGGCATCAATGTGGCACACATCTCTGTTCCACTTCATGCTGTCAATGGCCACTGCAACACCATGCGGAATTTCTTCATCAATGGAACGAAGAACTTTTTCACGAATCAACTCTGCCGCAATCTGACGCTGCGGCTGGTCAGTTACGGTATCCTCATCATAAAATGGCATACCATATGGCAGATATTTCAAAATACAATCAATGAGAACCTCTGTATTTTTTTTCTTCAAAGCAGATACCGGAACCACTTCCGCAAAATCCAGTTCGTGGCGATATGCTTCAATAAACGCTAAAATCTCTTCTTTTTTTACAGTATCAATTTTATTAATAACCAAAATGACCGGTGTATTGGTTTTCTTCAACTGTTCAATAATATGGCGTTCTCCTGCTCCAATGTAAGTAGTTGGTTCTACCAGCCAAAGAATTACATCCACTTCTGAAATAGTTCTCTGAGCCGCATTTACCATATAATTTCCCAATTTATTTTTTGCTTTATGGATTCCCGGTGTATCTAAAAATACAATCTGTCCACGATCATCGGTATATACGGTCTGGATTCGATTTCTGGTAGTCTGTGGTTTGTTAGATGTAATGGCAATCTTCTGTCCGATAAGACTATTCATCAATGTGGATTTTCCTACATTAGGACGTCCGATGAGACTTACAAAACCTGATTTATATTGTGCGTTATTTGTTTCCATTCTTCCTCCTGAATTTCTAATACCTAATTGTCATGCTAGCTCTGGCATGTTTTTTAATTTCATGTTACCTAAAATCAAACTTCTACTATATCTTTTATCCATAAAATAGACAATCACCAAATGGCAATTGTCTATTTCTTTATATCATTTTCAATTTATTTTAGCAAGAGTTTCCGTTTTTCTCCGTACTTTACTTTTTCTTATATCTTCTTTCAATAACTACAAGATAAACCGCCATCATAATAATGCTGATAAACATGGTTCCCAAAATAGGAATCACAAGTCCCGCAGAATTTTGTCCCCCCAATAATGGAATCCCCAGTAATACAAGCACAATGCCATATATACAGAACAATTTTGCCATTGCCCTATTATATTTCTTAATATCCGAAACTCCGGTTACTTCCTCACCAGCCCAAAATCCCATTGCTTTCTTGGAAAAAAGTGCATAGATTCCAAGAACAATAAAGAATCCGCCGCAAAGACACCAAATGATAAAACCTAATACTGCTCCATCCATTTCAGAACCCTCCATGATACTACAAATAGTCACCTCTACTTGTACGCCATTTCCTCTATTCTGCATATTTAACAATAAGTATTTTTACTGTTTGTTATCGTTTTCTATTACTTGTTCATCTACAACTTTCTTATTAAACAATTCCTGCTTCTTTTCAACCTTTTCTACATCTCTTTTATTTTTCTTCTTCAAAACCATGCGAATCACAATCACGCCAACTACAATCACGACTACCCAAACCAGTAATACCGGAATCGCAATTACAAATTCAATCGCAAAATTCTTAATTCCGTTGGTTACACGATATACATTTTCGCCAAAACCGGATTTAATTCGCTCCCAAGTACTCTTTTCCGGTTGTGGTGTATAGTGTTCTACTTCTTCTACATTTATATGTACTGTGCTGTAATCCACCTGATTATCAAAGGTACGAAGCTGTGATTCCATACTTTCAATCTGATATCTTACTTCTGAGAGTCTGCTTTCAATAGTTATAATATCTTCCATAGAATTCGCATTTTCCAAAAGTTCCATAAGACGAGTCTGTTCTGCCACCAGCATTTTCTTATGACTGGATAAATCCACATACTGTAAAGTTACATCTTCTACAGATTCACTTTCATAAGTAATATTACCGATTTCTGCCACTTTCCCTGTAAACTCATCTAACTTATTTGCCGGAATTCTGGCTGTAATATTTGCATGACGGTTACGATAGCCGTTCTTTTTACTGTTATAATTTCCATGATAAGCATCCTTATATTCAATATATCCGCCTAACTCATTAATCTGTTGTTCTAATCCCTCTATTAAGGAATCATAATTTTCCGTCTCAAGATTCAACTCTACGGTTCTTATTAATTTACGTTCTGTTCCTACCTCTTCCTGCTGAGTATCTGTTTGTGTACCTGCCTCTTCAGCAATATCCTCCACAGCTTCACCTTTCATCTCGGCACTACTTCCTGCAGTAACCATTCCTGTGCCATTGTCTTCCATATATACAGCTTCTTCCATAGGCGCCGCTTCAACTGCTTCTGTAGCTACACTATCCTTAGATGCACCGCCACAGCCTGTCTGTAAAGAAGCTGCCATAAAACACATTCCCAGTATCAAAGCTATTTTTCTCTTTTTCATAACTGATTCCTCCTCTTAATTAATTTCACGAAACAATTTAGTGGTACTTTATTATAACATTTTTTCCTTCCAAAATGCTGCCTTTAATACATTATTTCAGATATCTTAATAAATTCTTAAATATCTAAACAACCACAAAAAATAGGATAAAACAGATGTTAATTTCTCTTTTATCCTACTTTGTTTTAAGCACTTTTAAAATTCAGATATATCTTAGCTACAGTAAATTTTCCACACTATAGAACAGTTCTTTACACTCTCTTACCTTTGCTGCTGCCCCTACTACGCAAATACAGTCATCTTCCAAAAAGCTTTCCACATATTTTGCCAAGCCACGAATTGTTTCTTGATTTGCAGCCAGCAACTCATCTCGTTCTCTTTGGAAATCTTCATCTGTTTGCTTTGTCATATAAGCGGACAAGGAACGCAATCCCTTACTTTGTGGTGTTAACGGAGCATCTAAAT
This sequence comes from Lachnospiraceae bacterium, assembly GCA_017521195.1. GTDB lineage: Bacteria > Bacillota > Clostridia > Lachnospirales > Lachnospiraceae > SFDP01. Next base: position 26,184 of record JAFXGP010000092.1, on the reverse strand, counting down.
CACTCACGGCTCCAATCAGGTACTGAGTCATAGTTCTTTCATCTCCGGAGAAATTACGAAGATACTCTACCGCTCCTTCATAGACATCCAAGGTCTTTGCAAGGTTCGGGTCACGATAAGATACAAAATAACTGTCTCCATTTTTAGAGAATCCTGACATACATCCATAAGCTCCGCCCTTTACACGAACCTGATTCCAAAGGTAATCGTATCCCATAATTACTTTCAACATTCGCAATGCTCCCGTATACGGCAGCCCTTTCTTAAGGAAATTACCGGCTTTTGCCACATACTGTACTTGTCCGGCTGTCATAAAGGCTTCGTTTTTCTTTTCAGGCACTACTGAAAAACCTTCTGAATCCGGTTTACAATTACATAATTCAGTTGCGAATCCGGAAACAACAGATTCAAAACGTTCATATGCTTCCCGACTACCCGTAAAGTCAAACATCAGATTTTCCGGTCGGAACAAGAACTTACTGATATCCTGCAATTTTCTCTTTAACTCTTCTTTTCTTTCTTCATAATTTTTATCAAGTTCGCATATCAGACGATACAAGGAAATTCCGTTAATTTCATTGGAAATAGCCGCCGATTTACTAAAATAAGATGCAGCTCTTCCCATAGCTACTTGATGTCCTGACGACGTCATATCTGACTGCATTCTTGATTTCAATTCAGCTATAATTTCATAAAGACGTTTTTCATCCTCAAAAACAGATTCCAAGAGTACTTCTTTGGACAGCTCATATGCTTCTTGTAATTTAGATTCCAGAGCTTTAACTTTCCATTCAAAATATACATTACACTTGGATAAATCTGTAGAATCTGTATATAAATTTAACACAGGAACCATTCCCCCTGTTTCAATGTGAATCTCATTAAACAACTGGCTATAAGAATGCTTCTTAGTATCTATAAGACCTAAAATATTTTTAAACAAACCAAGGTAAGTTAAATATTCTGTAGGTACCTGCGATGCATGGAACATCAATCTGAAATAGCTGATTCCGTTAGTGAAAATATCATGGAAAAGACTTATATTCTTACCTATCTTATTTTCTTCATTATTAATTTTTGCTGCTTCTTTCTTAATATCCTCTCTCGCCAAAACAGGAATACATGCCATATCCTCCGGCGTATCTTCCAACTCCTGAAATTCTCGAAGAGCTATTGTATCCGAAACAATCTTTTCTACCTCTTCTTTTGTTAAAGATGCTTTATATGCTTGTAATCTTTCATGCAATGCCTCTTCTTTTTGTTCCGCCAAATTTTCTACCGGTTCTACTATCAAAATAGTTTTATGGGTATTTTCCAACAAATACTCTTTGATTAACTCCTCATAATAACCGGTATCCATTTTAGTTCTTAATATTTTAAAAGTCTCATCAGCCTGCACATGTACAAATGGCATTGTCTCATCATATAACCAGCTGTCCAGAATCTGTAAACCATACATTAATCCCGGTGGATAAGATCCATAGTCCCCTTCACGGTATCGGAATTCATAATAATTAAGGGCCGCTGTTAAAGCCTTTTTATCTAATCCTTCCTCGCAAAGCTGCTGTAATTTACTTTCAATGACAGAAATAAATGTTTCCTTATTTTCCTCTTCTGTATTTTTACTTACAATACTGAAATAAGGCTGTTTTACACCATTATCGTAAAATCCATAAACATCTTTTCCAATTCCTGCATCTAAAAGAGCTTGTTTCACAGGAGCTCCCGGTGCAGAGCAAAGTACATAGTCCAATACTTGAAAAGCCAGATAATGCTCCGGATTCAGATTGTTTTCCATAGCTATATTATAACTCAAATAAGTATTATCCTTTAATTCCTCTCCTTCGGAAACAGAATACTGTTTCCTGATTTCTCTAGGCTCAGAAAATGCTCTTTGATTCGCAACATCGGTATCCATATCCAACTTTTCATACGAAGATAAATAATGTTCATCAATAAACACCAATTTTTCCGCCATATCCATATCTCCGTAGAGATAGATATAACTATTGGATGGATGATAGTAGGTTCTGTGCATATCCAAATAATGCTCGTAGGTTAATTCCGGAATATGGTCCGGATCTCCGCCGGATTCTTCACTATAGGCATTATCCGGAAATAAAGAATTCAATATTTCTCTTTCCAATACATCATCCGGTGATGAAAATGCCCCTTTCATCTCATTGTAAACCACACCATTGATACTAAGATCACTATCAAAACTTTCCATTTCATAATGCCATCCCTCCTGGCGGAAAGTCATATCATGGTTATAGATATTAGGATAAAAAACAGCATCCAAATACACATGCATTAAGTTCTGAAAATCCTTATCATTACAACTTGCCACCGGATATACTGTCTTATCAGGATAAGTCATGGCATTTAAAAAAGTATTCAAAGAACCTTTTGCCAGTTCAATAAATGGATCTTTTACCGGAAAATTTTTAGAACCACATAAAACAGAATGCTCTAAAATGTGGGACACCCCTGTACTTTCTCTTGGAGTGGTACGGAAACCAATGTAAAAAACTTTGTTTTCATCATCATTTTCCATTAGAATCACTCTTGCAGCTGTCTTCTTATGACGAAGTACTGTTGCCATACTTCTTAACTCTTTGATTTCTCTTTTCTCCAATACCTCATAGGAGGTTACATCTTCAATTCTCATCTACTATTCCTCATGTTTTTATTATTACCCATTCCATCTAAAGATATGGGAAAGCACCCTATTTAAAATGCTTTCCCATATTTTCGATCATTTATACATTATACAGATACTGCCATAAGTCCAAGCTTGGTGATGTGGACTTCTTCTACTATGGTAATATCTTTTTTGCGCATTAATTCTTCATTTCCTATAATCTCAGTAATCCGATATACCTGACTTTTATATCCCGGCTTTTTCACACCATCGCTTTCATCCTTCCATACACTTAGACGGAATCTTGCTTTCATTTCTTTATAAATCTGATAGGACATATCCGTTTCTTTCAGATAAAAAATATGATCCTCAATTTTGGTATCCCCATCTACTTCCCGTACAAAAAATCGACTAATTAAGGTCTTTAATTTAAAAGGAATATCTTCAGACACCAACAATTCATTATAAGTATGTCTTGCACCAATATACAGGTTCGTTAAATCATGCATAACATATTTAAAATCTCTATTTTCCACTTTTACTCCCTTATATCTTACCATTTCATTTAGGTCAGATTCGAAATATCTTTGTTTTTCTGCTATTCAAAATATTCTATCTTATTTCCGCTAAACTGAATAGCTTCCTGAATTTCCGCTTCCTCTATACCGGTTTCCTGAGCCAACTCTTCAACTGTGATTTTTCTATGCAGTGTCTCTGCCAATTCTTTGGCCTGTTCCGAAATCAGATTTACCTTATCCACTACCTTCATATCTGCTTTCTTAGCCTCGATATTCTCTGCAATATAATCCTCCATGGCATCCATAATCATTTTACCAAGCATACCATCTACTTCTTCCGGATCTTCCAGACAACCCAGCATTTCAACTCCGGTTGCCAATGCCACATTACCTTCTCCGATTAAATCTTCCAAGAGTACACCTTGTCCACTGTACAATTTTGCAATATCCACTACCTGCGGTAAAAACAGATTAATAATATTCAGTTTTCCCACACTGTCTCCTGCCATGGCAGACATGGCATAAGCTCTTTTCTCTCCCTCTGAAAATACAGGTAGCTCTTTTAGAGATTCTACATATTCTGTCAGATAATCAATATCTTCCGGTGTCAAAACCTCTTCGATATTTATAGGTTCACCTATTCCGATATTCTTCGTCTTTAAATATTGGAATACAGGTTCTAATTGCGCTCCCGTAATACCAATTTCAGAAAAAGCTTCTTCTACCTGTTCCTGACTTAACATATTTCCCTGTGCTTTCGCAAGCTTACGAACTGCCTCTAATTTTTTGGCAAACTCTAATTCTTTATTCATACGTTAAACCTCTCGCATAATATTTTATACATATACGTCTTTATGATTTCCCCTGAAGTTTCTGGCGATATGCAACTGCCATTTCTTCGAATTTAGGTTTTACTTTACGGAATGCTTCCAACAGCTTAGGTGAGAATACTCCACACTCTCCGTTTGTAATCATATAGAAAACTCTTTCAATCGCCAAAGCACCTTTGTAGAATCTTTCATTTGTCATAGCATCATAAACATCCACAATGGATACCAACTGGGCAGATATTGGTATCTTATCTCCTACAAGACCGTCCGGATATCCCTTTCCGTCATATCTTTCATGATGGGAACGACATATCTCTTTGCCGATTTTTATATATTCTTCACTCCAAACACTCTTAAAGTCATCCAACAATTCACATCCACGAATTGTATGAGATCTTAAATAATCAAACTCATCATCCGACAATCTTCCCGGATTTAATAAAATAGAATCAGGAATCGCCACTTTTCCAATATCATGCAATGCACTGGCAGAAACAATAATATCCAACAATTCATCGGTAAGACCATATTCCGGATAGTTTTCCTTCACATATTCTCCCAGAATTCTCGTATACTTCTTCACACGACGAAGATGACTTCCGCTTTCCAAACTTCGGTATTCCGCTACATTACTGACAACTTCTATCATTTCATCATTCTTTTTCTGCAATTTATCCGCCTGTACCTGTAAGACAACATATTGCTTCCGCAACGTTAACATCTGATTTTCTACTTTTTCTTCCAGTTGTTTCTTATGAGCATAAAATTTAACAAGATTTTCTACTCTCTTTTTAACAACTACGTCATTAAATGGCTGACAAATATAATCTGTTGCTCCCAACTCCATACATCTTCCTTCCGTTTCCGGTTGTCTCTCATCACCGATAATAATGACAGGAAAAGAGTCTAATATTCTGCTCTGATTCAAATTTTGAAGAATTTGAAATCCATCCATTTCCGGTAATTCCGTATTTAACAAAACAGCTTTTAGACTTTTTCTTTCTTTACGGATAGTATCCCAGGCACTTGTTCCCTTACTCTCTTCCACAATCTCATATTCTTCTTGCAGAATATCCTTCAGTATTTTACGATTATCTTTATTTGCATCTACAATTATTATTTTACTCATTATAACCACATTCCTCATGATTTCATTTTAAACCATGTTTTAATCTTTATACTATTGACTTATAATTGCTACTCTGGAACCTTCTTTTCGTAACATTACCCTATTAACGTTCTTAGCATGCCAGCTGGCTCCGCTAATTTCGATATAACTTCCTTCATATATGCTTCTTGTAACCTCAATACCCGCATCTTTAAACTTTTCTTTATGCTGATTCATACTGTCTTTTGCATTTGTCAGTTTTTCCAATTCCAATTTTTTGGTATAAACTGCATCTTCCAGTTTAAGATATACAGGATTGGTATTTCTTACTTCTACAGGATATTTTGTCTGGAAATCCTCAGTTGCTCTTCGTAACATTTGCAATTCTTCTTCTACTTCACATATTTTTCCATTGAGCAATGCTTCTCTTTTTAAGAATTCATCATCCTCACCAACTCTGACAATCGTTCTGATGCCACTGATATTTCCTATATCTTCCACCTTAATTCCTCCGGCTGCATAAGATACACCTCCGGCTATCATTCCGGTAACTTCAATTTTTTCTTCCGCATAAATATCACAATTCATACAATAATTAATTTTTACACTTCCCTGGGTATGTATTCTTGCACCTTCCAGGAATCTTGCCATCAAATCTTTTCCGGCACTAATACTTCCTCCACCGGATGCATTACATCCTTTTTTCAGAATAATATCTCCCTGGGCTGACAAATCCGCTGCTTCCACGAATCCATCCACAATAATATCTTTGGTAGAATTAATAGAAACACCTTTTCCTACGTTTCCACGGATATGAACAGAACCATCAAATTGAATATTTCCGGTAGCTGTAGTTACATCCTCCAACTCTAACATATCCGTAATCATTATTTTATCATTTACATATTCAATCTTTCCGTCTTTTGCAGAAATATATGTTTTACGGTCAGGAAGCAACTCAAAGCCCTTACCGGATAACATTTTAAGCTCTTTTCCCTTTCTTCCTGGAATCACTTTACCGGTAACCGTTCTTCCGTCTTTTCCTTCCTGTGCTTCGTGATAATAAGCAATCTTTTGATTCTTCTTAACACTTTCCATCCAGTCAATATTTTTGTAATCCACACTTCCGTCTTCTAAGATGACAGGCTTTTTACTCAAATTTGTTCTGAAAAAGAACTCATAACTTCCGTCTGTTCCCTGTTCCGGCTTTGTTCCGCGGGCAATAACCAGATAATCCTGTGGTGAGGTACCTTTCATAATTAGGTTAACCGCACTCTCATCAATTCCATGAGTAACCCCGGCTTTAAATAAATTCGTAAACAAATTCTCCTTATCCATCTTTCTATTATTGGTGTGGAATACTATAATAGCCTCCATCTCATCTCTACTGATGTTAATAGAAAAATCTAATTCTTCTGTGGAATCCAGAGTTTGTTCGATATACTCATTTTTTTCCGAAGTCATTTGAACATAAGAAGCTGAAAGTTCGTTACGTTTCTTAACCATCTCTCTTTCCGTATACATCAATGTTGCATAGGAGTCTACCGCCAAACCTTCTTCCAATCCCAAACGGATTTCACGCATCTGCTTCCAGTTAAAAAGAACATTCGTATAATAATTTATATCTACTCGGTCTTTCAATCCCAGACGAATTTCACGCATCTGCTGCCAGTTATATTCTTCTTTAACATAGATACTTACATCCAGTTTACTTTCCAAGCCTTCTACAATTTCATGAATGCAGGCACCATTATAACCTACTGAAATGTAAGGATCGATATCAATTCCGCCCTCAATGGCTTTTCTGATTTCCCTAAGCTGCTCTTCTTTATATCCTTCTCGGATGTATTTTATAATATTAACTTTCGCCAGAAGTGCTCTTCGTAATTCCCGTAAAACACCTGCTGACCAACCATTTCGATACGGAAGTTCAATTCCCTGCTCCAAACCTTTTCGCAGTTGTCGCATAACCTCATAAGACATTTTAGGATAAGCAAATTTTGAAACGTCCACTCCACTCTTCAATCCCTTACGTATCTCTTCCATCTGCAACCAATCATATTCTGTAGAGGCATATTTATTAACTGCCAGCTTTTCTTCCAGACCTAAGCGAATTTGATGCATCTGAATTGCCAGAAATTCCTTTTTTGCATAATACGATACCTTCAATCCCTTTTGGATTCCTATTTCAATTTCATCAATCTGGTCTTTTGAAAAACCCACTTTTTCGTATTTTTTTCTTACATCTTCCATATTTACCAATAACCCAACTTTTTCGTTCCACCTATCAGAACATTCCTGTTTCTAAAAATTATATCATTTACTATCTCAATTATTGTATTTTTACATGCTCATGGGTAAAAAGATGATCCTGACAATACTCATAATTACCATCACACTTAGAACAGAATCTGAATTCCAATTCCGGATTGCTCTCCTCCGTTCTTCCGCAAATTGCACATTTATGTCTTGTAATTTTCTGCATCTTTTTCACTTCTGCCTGATAAGTTTTTTGACGATGTACCTGCTTAGGTGATGTATATTTCCTATTTCGTGAATACAGGAAAAACAATATAAAATTAAGCAGAGATGCCAAAATAATAATTTTACCTACCAAATTGCTTCCAACTACTTCCATAGCCAGCATAAAGGCATATAAAATTCCTAACCATTTTACTTTCATAGGCACAGGAAAGATAAATAAAATCATCAAAATCTGCATATCCGGGAAAGTCGCCGCATAGGCCATTAAAATAGACATATTAATATAATATGTGCTGACAAATGCTCCGATTCCTACTACATTTCTTCCATAATCCATGAAATAAATTCCATAAGTGAGAAATGCTCCTAAAATAGTAAATAACATTCCCGAAAAAATATATACATTAAATCTATATGTTCCCCAAACTCTTTCCATATTATTTCCAATGGAATAATAGAAGTACAACATAATGATTGTAAATAAAATATTACTGGATGAAGGCGGTACTACAATCCATGTAAATAATCTCCAAATTTGTCCCTGTAAAACCAATGCAGGCTCTAATGTAAGGTAATTAAAAAAGTTCGCATTTACCATCTGAATAATATAGCCAAATGCATAACAAATAATCAAATACAAGGAAAGATTCTGTATTGCAAATTTCCCTAATTTTCTTTCCATTCTATCTATAAAATTTTGTTTCATCTTTTCCTCCAAAAATATGATTTACAATAGTCTGCCCAATCTTAATAATTGTATCAAAGGAATATTTAATTTAAAACACTGTCCCATAAGGGTTTCTGAACTTCATATTGTTCATTTAACCATCTTACAGCTTCTTCTTTTCCTTCAATCGTCAAAGAAAACTCTTTTCGTTGTTTCTTTTGCTCCGGCGTTTTTATAAAATTATAAGGTCCCGGCCAAATAACCACTTCCATATCGTCTCCGGCTTTAGATAAACGATAACGCATTCCTTTGTAACTGCCGGTAAAATCATCTTTTTTTATGTATTGGACAGATATAGTTGCCGAATCTATCATTTAACACCTCTTATAATAAATTTTCTGTTTTTTACCCAAAAGAACATTACATTTTATTGTACAATATGGCTCTTTAATTTACAAGATTCATCCATTAAAAATATCGTCGTTCAAAAAACAATTTCCCTATTTTATATCAGTTCTTCCGGTTGCGATTGGCTTTCCCTTGTGATAGAATGAACGAACAGATATAAATAGGATGGTGAACAACATGCCAATTAAAATTCAGAGTGATTTACCTGCAAAAAATATACTTGAAAATGAAAACATATTCGTTATGGACGAATATCGTGCCCTTCATCAGGATGTCAGACCTTTACAGATTATTATTTTAAATTTAATGCCTATTAAAGAAGATACGGAATTACAATTACTCCGAGCCATGAGTAATACTCCATTACAGGTAGATGTTACTTTTATGAAGATAAGCAGTCATGTTTCTACTCATACTTCCAGCACCCATTTGAATAAATTCTATCACACCTTTGAAGAATTAAAATATCGCAAATGGGATGGAATGATTATTACCGGTGCACCGGTAGAACAGATGGCTTTTGAAAAAGTAGATTATTGGCCGGAATTATGCGAGATTATGGATTGGTCCAAAACTCATGTTACTTCCACTTTCCACATTTGCTGGGGAGCTCAGGCCGGTCTCTATCATCATTTTGGAATTGATAAGGTATTGTTGGACGCCAAATTATTTGGTGTTTTTGAACATAAGGTGTCTAACCGCAAAAATCCTCTGGTTCGTGGGTTTGATGATTATTTTTACATTCCTCACAGCAGACATACTACTGTTCCTGCTGAAAAAATACATGCCTGCCAGGATTTAACCGTATTGGCTGAATCTGACGAAGCCGGAGTTTTACTTGCCATGACAGAAGAAGGAAAACAGGTTTTCGTTATGGGACACCCGGAATATGACCGATTAACACTCCAAAACGAGTATTTACGTGATAAAAATAAAGGATTACCTATTGATATCCCTAAAAATTACTTTCCTAATGATGACGATACACAAAAACCAAAATTACAATGGAGAAGTCATTGCAACAACCTCTATACTAACTGGCTGAATTACTTCGTATATCAGACCACACCATATGAATTATAAAATTAATTATTGCAGTTAAAAAGAGTATGACGAAGCCAAAATCGTCATACTCTTCTCTTATTATGATTCTTATTTAGTAAATATGTTCCCAGATAGTCATCAAAGTTTCACTGGCAGTTTTAAGTTCATCATGGGTAACCAATGAAAATCTTCTTTCAATTAAAGGATCCCCCTTTTCATGGATTTCTTCATACACTTTTTTCCCGTATTGAGTTGTCTCACAAAAGTGTCCATGATTATATTCTTCGTTTGGTCTCCTTTGCACTAATTCCTTTTTCTCCAAACGTTTCAGATTTCTGGAAACAATGGATTTATCTGCTCCCACATATTTTACAATCTCTTGTTGTGAAACTCCCGGATTATCCGCTACCACACCAAGAATCAAAAATTCTGTCTGATTTAAATCATATTCATCTAATACTTCTTTCCAAAATTCACTGAAACGATGTACCAATTTAAAGGAAAAACGCATTAACGATTTATAATATTCCACATATTCATTCTCTGTTACTACGCGTCTTCCTTTATCCTTCTCATTTAACATACTTATCCAAAAACTCTCTTTCTGTCATAATTTCCACACCTAATTCTCTGGCTTTCTTATTTTTGGAAGAATTAGAGGCTGCATCATTATTAATAAGTGCAAATGTTTTGCCTGTCACACTACCGGTGACTTTTCCACCCAGTGACTCAATTTTTTCTTTCAACTGATTACGGTTTTCAAAATGTTCCAAACTTCCTGTAATTGCAAATGCTTTTCCTGCCAGAATCTGATTACTTTCGTCTACTGTTTCTACCGCAATATGCAACTCTTCCAGTAACGTTTCTACTAATTGTCTGTGTTTTTCTTCTTTAAAATACTCGTAAAAAGTTCCTGCAATAACTGCTCCCACACCATCAATCCGGCTCAATTCTTCCACAGTTGCATTCACCATATCCCTAAGATTATATTTGTACTCTTTACATATCATTTTTGCATTAGCAAGACCGATGTTGGCAATTCCCAGAGAATAAATAACTTTTGGGAGTGTTGTCTGTCTGGCATTTTCCACACTTTCTATCAAATTCTTGTATGATTTTTCCCCAAATCCTTCCATTGCTTTAATCTCATCTTCGTACTTGTCCAAATGAAAAATATCTGTAAAATCATGCAAGAATCCTTTTGCAATAAATTTTTCCAAAGTAGCTTCACTAAGTCCCTCAATATTAAGTGCATCCCTGCTTACAAACAACGTGAATGCCTTAATTTTCTTAGCACTGCATTCTGCATTAGTACAATACAAAGATTGTACTTCATTAATCTGTCTTACTTCTGTTTTACCGCCACAAGCAGGACAGCACTCCGGAATCTCTAAGGAATCTGACATAGTCAGGTTTTCTGCTATCTGCGGAATTATCATATTAGCTTTATAAACGGTAATGGTATCTCCAATCCCCAGTTTCAACCCTTTTACAATACTTATATTGTGTACAGACGCACGACTCACGGTGGTTCCTTCCAGTTCCACCGGTTCAAAAATCGCAACAGGATTAATCAATCCTGTCCTACTGGGGCTCCACTCCATTTCTAACAGTGTTGTTTCCCGCATTTCATCTGCCCATTTAAAAGCAATAGCATCACGAGGGAATTTAGCAGTTCTTCCCAGTGATTTCCCGTATGCAATATCATCATAAATCAATACTAAACCATCCGATGGAACTTCATAACCTGCCACTTTTTCTTCAAAATACCGGATATTGTCCAAAATAGATTCTGCAATAACTTTTTTATATTCTACCACTTCAAAACCAAGGGATTTTAAAAATTCAAATTCTGATTCATTCGTTGTAAACTTCTGTATTCCGTCCTCAGTATTTCTTCCTTCCCCGTCGTCTGCTTTTACCAGTGAAAATGCAAAAAAACGTACTCTTCTGTTTTTGGTTACTTCATTATTTAACTGACGAACAGAACCGGAACATAAATTTCTCGGATTTTTATATTTTGCCTGTGCATCCTCTATTTCATCATTAATTTTCTTGAAATCTTCATAAGTAATTACAGCTTCTCCACGGAGAATCAGTTTTCCTTTATAGGGAATTGTCAAAGGAAGATTGACAAAGGTTTTGGCATTGTTAGTTACCACTTCTCCGACTTCTCCGCTTCCTCTGGTTACTGCTTTTAACAATTTACCATTTTCGTAGGTGAGAACCACGGTAAGACCATCCAATTTCCAGGACAATATTCCTTCCTTCTCCTTTAACCATTCTTTTAAGGCTTCTCTATCCTTAGTTTTATCCAAAGACAACATTGGGCTCTCATGTGTTTCTTTTGGAAGTTCATCCACAGCCTCATAACCTACTGTCAGAGTGGGACTTCCTGCCAGAGTTGTTCCGGTTTCTTCTTCCAACTTCACCAGCTCATCATATAACTTATCATATTCGAAATTACTTATAATTTCCCGATCTTCTGCATAATATGCCTTGGAAGCTTCCTGCAATATTACAATAAGTTCTTTCATTCTATCTATTGAATTCATATTTTTCTCCAAACAATTTATTTTCATTTCAATCAGAATACTAAGCCTGTATCAAACCTCATCTTCCTAATCTTTAGGCTTCTTCCCGATTTCTCACTTTGGAATACAGCATTTCCAGTTCTTTTGGGGTTAATCTTCTGTATTCCCTTGGCTTTAGCTTGCCCAATTCAATATTGGCAATACGAATACGACGTAATTGTTTTACCTGATATCCCAATTCCTTACACATTCTTCGAATTTGTCTGTTTAATCCTTGGGTTAATATAATTTTAAAGGTAAATTTTCCAATATATTCTACCTCACAAGACCGTGTAGTTTGTTCCAATTCCGGCAGATATACTCCCTGTGCCATTTTTTTTACAAAGTCCTCTGTAATTTCCTTATCTACCTTAACAACATATTCCTTTTCATGGAAATTTGCTGCACGCATAAGTCCATTTATCAAATCTCCGTCATTGGTCATTAATAACAACCCTTCCGAGTCTTTATCCAATCTTCCTGCATAAGTCACTCTTACAGGATATTTCAAATCCTCAATAACCGTTTTCTTGGCATGCAAATCTCTTTCCGTACAGGTAATGCCAACAGGTTTATAATATGCCAGTACAATCTTTTCTTCTGCTATGGAAATCTTCTTTCCTCTGACCGTTACTTCATCATATTTTCCCACTTTGGTTCCACTCTCTGCAAATTTTCCGTTTACCATAACAAGTCCCTGCTCTACTAATTTGTCAGCTTCTCTTCTGGAACAGATTCCTGCATCAGCTATATATTTATTAATCCGGATTTTTTTCTCGTCCATGGTAATCTCCAATTCATTCATAATCCAAATTATTTTACCATAAATTCACGCAACTTAGAAGTAACAAAAATATAAGGGATAACTTTATGAACCATGAAAAAGTTATCCCTTACTGCTTTTAATTAAATTTCAAACACTTATTTCTTTTTTGTTTTCTTTTCTTCTTTTTTTGCTTTTGCCTCTTCCAAAGCTTTTTTCTTTTCTTCCTTCTTTAACCATTCTAAATGCTGGCACTGATAAGAAAGACGGTCACTGATAATTGCCATATCATAAATCTTATCCATTGCAGTCTTAGTAAGCATGGTAGAGTTAATACGCCATTTCCAGTTGTTGCCCACTGTAGATGGAAAATTCATTCTTGCTTCCGCACCAAGACCTAATAAATCCTGTGCCTGAATAATACAGGTATTAGAACTGCTCATCATGGCAAGACGGATGTAATCCCAATATTTTTCAGCTTCCGGTGAGTTTGCATTGTTCAAATATTTTTCAGCAAACTCTTTTGTTTCTTCATCCATACCGCTGGTCCACTGAACCAAAGTTTCATTGTCGTGGGTTCCGGTATAAACTACACTGTTTCTGTCATAGTTGTGAGGAAGGTAACTTGATTTACCACTTGGATCAAAAGCAAATGCCAACACTTTCATACCCGGGAATCCACTATCGGCTAATAATTTTTCAACAGTAGGTGTCATGTATCCCAAGTCTTCTGCAATAATCTGTTTCTGACCAATCCGCTTTTCCAAAGCATTAAATAAATCCATTCCCGGACCTTTTTCCCAATGTCCTTCTTTTGCAGTAGTTGCTTTTGCAGGAATACTGAAATATTCATCAAAGCCTCTGAAGTGATCAATTCTAACCACATCATACATCTTAAAGCAGTGTTCCATACGACTGCACCACCAATCAAATCCGGTGTTTTTATGGTAATTCCAATCGTATAATGGATTTCCCCATAACTGTCCGTCTTCAGAGAAGGCATCCGGAGGACATCCTGCTACTGCACTTGGATTATTTTCAGAATCAAACTGGAATAAGTTTGGATTTGCCCATGCATCTGCAGAATCAAATGCTACATAAATCGGAATATCTCCTACAATTTCAATTCCACTTTCATTAGCATATTTTTTAAGTTTTTTCCACTGTCTGTCAAAAAGGTACTGAATATATTTGTAGAAATCAATATCTTTTTTATATGTAGTTTTATAGTAATCCATGGAGTATCCCCAGCGTTTTCTGATATCTTCCGCCCATTCACTCCAACACGCACCATCAAAACATGGTTTGATAGCCATAAACATTGCATAGTCTTCTAACCATGCTTCGTTTTCCTTTACAAATTTTTTGAAATCTTCTTTCTTATCCAACTCTTCTTTTTCGAAAGCTTTTTCCAACATTGCTACACGATGCTCTAACAATGCATCATAATCAACATAATTGCTGTCACCGCCCCAGTTGATGCTTTCCACTTCTTTCTTGGTCAAGAGTCCTTCTTCAATCAACTCTTCCAAATCAATAAAATATGGATTTCCCGCAAAAGAAGACGGAGACTGGTATGGAGAATCCCCAAAACTGGTTGGAGTTAAAGGTAAAATCTGCCAGTAACTCTGTCCTGCTTCCTTTAATTGGTCAACCCACTGATATGCTTCCTTAGAAAAACAGCCAATACCATATTTAGATGGTAAACTGCTTACAGGAAGTAAAATACCACATGCTCTTTTCATAATATGCACTCCTCTTTTTCATTCTAGGTGCCATTTTACCACACTTTTGTCTATGTCACAATCTTTATCTTCATGTTCAAATATGGTATTATGATTCTCAAATATTGAAAACGGAGAATCCTTTATGAAATTAACTTATAAAAATACAATTATTTCCTGCTTTGTGGGTTATGTCGTACAAGCTATTGTCAATAATTTTGTACCATTACTTTTTTTAACATTTCAGAATGTATATAATATTCCACTGGATAAAATTACATTATTAGTAACCTTTAATTTTGGAATACAACTTCTGACAGATATGTTGGCAGGAAAATATATAAACAAAGTTGGTTATCGTTTTTCCATTGTCCTTGCTCATGTTCTTTCAGCATTAGGACTAATACTTTTGACTATTTTGCCACAAATCATAAACCCCTTTGCAGGAATTCTGATTGCTGTTATGGTATATGCTGTAGGCGGCGGTCTTCTGGAAGTTTTAGTGAGCCCTATTATGGAAAGCTGTCCTACAGATAACAAAGAAAGTGCCATGAGCTTACTACATTCCTTCTATTGTTGGGGGCACGTTGGCGTGGTACTCCTGTCTACTTTATTTTTCTATTTTGCGGGAATCCAAAATTGGAGAATATTGGCCTGCATATGGGCCATCATTCCCATAATTAACGGAATCTTGTTTTCAAAAACACCGATTGCTTCTCTGCTTTCAGAGAATGAACAGGAAATGAGTACAAAAGAACTCTTTCTCAATAAAACCTTCTGGCTTCTTATGTTGATGATGCTTTGTGCCGGTGCCAGTGAACAATCTGTCAGTCAGTGGTCATCCACTTTTGCAGAACAAGGGCTTGGAATCAGCAAAACTGCAGGCGATTTAGCCGGTCCCATGACCTTTGCTATTCTCATGGGATTATCCAGAGCGCTTTATGGAAAATTTGCTGAAAAGATAAATTTGCAAAAATTTATGTTAGCAAGCAGTATTCTTTGTGTTATTTCTTATTTGCTTACCAGTTTAACAACTAATCCGTTACTTAGTTTATTAGGTTGTGCTTTCACCGGTTTATCTGTAGGCATTATGTGGCCGGGTACTTTCAGTACTGCTGCCGCCAGCTTACATACCGGCGGTACTACAATGTTTGCCTTATTGGCTTTGGCCGGTGATTTAGGTTGTTCTGCTGGTCCTACTTTGGTTGGCTTTGTTACTAATACCACAACAGGGCAATTACATACGGGAATTTTGGCCGCTGTAGTTTTTCCGTTATTACTGATTTTCTGTATCTTAAAGAAAAAAATATAACTCAAAAGACAAAAAGCAAATGCCTCTATGGATAACCATAGTAAGCATTTGCTTTCATTTTTTTATCTACTCCGCTTTTTTCTTAATAGCTGCAAACCTTGCATCAATCTCCTGCTGCATTCTGGCAACTACATGGGCGTACTCCGGCTTTTTCAAATGTTTGGTTCTTCCCATCATAGATAACCAATCGATAACAGGAATTTTTTTACCTGTTTTTTCAGGATCATAAGAAAGCTTCGTCACTCCATGTTCCACTTCATACAATGGAAAATAACAGGAATTTACTGCTGCCTCAATCACCTTCCGCTCCGTTGCCGGTTTATCGTTCCAGTTCAAAGGACAGGCAGAAATTGCTTTCACATAAGCTGTTCCTTCTGTTTTGGCATAATATGCTGCCTTTGCTGCTTTTTTCATAAAATCTGTAGGATTAGACTCTGCTACTGTAGCCACATATGGAATTCCTGTGGCTGCCATAATGCCCGGCATATCCTTATGGAAAAATGTTTTTCCATACTGTCTGCTTCCTACATGTGAAGTAGAACTCCTTGCTCCCAGAGGTGTTGAATAAGATAACTGATATCCGGTATTCATATAACCACCATTGTCGTATTCAAAAATTAACAACCGATGTCCTCTTAGAGCAGTTCCTAAAGCCGAACCCATTCCAATATCCATTCCTCCGTCACCGCTAACCATAATAAAAATAATATCTCCCTTTGGAATTTCTCCCTTTTCCTGTTTTCGGTAACAAATTTCAGCTACTCCACTTAAGGTGGCTGCCCCATTTTGAAACAGATTATGAAGATAAGGTACTCTGAAACTTGTTTTGGGGTAAGCAGTGGTTACAATCATGGCACATCCTGTCTGGAACAAGAATACCACCGGTTCTTCAATTCCTCTGAGAAGAAGATTTAAATTCACCGGAATACCGCATCCCGGACAGGCTCCATGACCGGGTGCAATTCTGGCAGGCATAGCCGTCACAGCATTGGGAGTTGCTCCTGTAACTTTTAATGTCTGTTCCGTTTCTTCTACTTTCGTGGCACAAATCTTGGTTTTTTCCCTAATAACAGGTGCAAACAATGGCCGTTCATCTTCCATTGTTATCTCCCCTGCAGTAATTCCGTAATAGGCAAAATCCGGTTTACTATCATCTTTCAACCATTCCAACATCTTTTTTACATCTTCGCGGAAGAAATCTTTTCCCCCCAGTCCATACACAAGACTTTTAATTTTTACATCTCTACCCGATTTTTGCATCGCTGCACGTACTTCCAGAGATAAATTTCCCCCACCGGCGCCATAACTATCTTGCCGGTCTGCAACTAAGATGTTCTTTGCTTTCAAAAGAAAGGTTCCTATTTCTTTTGCCGGAAATGGACGTAATACATGCAGAGTTGCTGCTCCTACTTTCTTGCCTGTTTTCCTCATTTCTTCAACCACATCAATAGACGTATCATAAGAAGAACCTAATAAAAACAAAACATCCTCTGCATCCTGACATCCCGTTCCATCTACTTTTCCATAACTTCTGCCGGAGATTTTCTCATAAGCAGCAAATAATTCCGGTAGTAACTTATCTGCCTCTTCCATAGCCAAATGAAGCTGATAACGGTTATTAATAATATCCGGTTCGTTCATATAAGAACCTACGGTAATAGGATTCTCCAAATCTAAAAATGGATATTTTTCTTTCTTTTCGCCAATAAAATCTCTTACCGTTTTATCTTCTTCGAATCGGAAGCATCTTCCCTTTTGATGACTGGTGAAAAAACCATCATATGCAACCACGACAGGAAGTCTTACTGCTTCTGATAATTTCAGGGCAATGATATTAAAGTCATAAACCTGCTGCACTGTTGCAGCAAACAAAATCGGCCAACCGGCATTTAGAAGATACATGATATCACTATGGTCTCCCTTAATAGATAACGGTCCCGATACCGTTCTGCATACTACATTCATCACCATAGGATATCTGGTTCCTGATTGCACCGGAAACTGCTCCAATGCATATAAAAGACCATTTGCGCTGGTAGCATTAATGACACGCCCTCCAGCCACAGATGCACCATAACAGATTCCTGCCGCACTATGCTCGCCTTCCGCTGCCACCATCACCAGATCCGTTTCTCCATTAGCACGCATAACATCCAGATTTTCTGCAATCTGGGTAGAAGGGGTAATAGGATAATATCCCATTAAATCATATCCTATCTGTTTAATGGCAATAGCCGCTATCTCATTTCCCGAAAGGTATTCCATAACTTGTTTTTCCATTACACCTCTCCCCCTTCCATTCTCTTTTCCGTTAAATAAGATTCCGATGTGATATATCCATCCGCGCCTGCCTTTTCATAATACATTGGCATTCTTAACAGTTCCTGATTTGGCATGAAATGTTCCTTTTTCTCATGCTCTGCTTCCACACCTCTTACCAATGCATTGACAGGACATACATCTACGCATCTAAGACATCCTTTACAATGATAATAATCCAACCCCTGATTAATCATCATGGTACGCCCTTTATATTCTCCTTTTGCAAACTGGAATACCATATCCGGACATGCAGAAAAACACAAACCACAGTTGATACATCTTTCCTTAATAAAAATCGGAATATATCCCTGTCTGGAAGGTGATAAGTCTGCAATGATACTATTCCCCACACAAGGATTGATTCCTCCCATGGGAGCTGTTAAATATCCCCATTTAGGTTCCTCCACAACATTCCCATTGTATTCTTCTACAATTTGAGAAATCTTTTCGTAATTGCTTTCCTCTTTTTTTAGTATCCTTACATTCTCATACCCTCTGCGGATACCTTCCAAATTGTTTTCTAAACTATCCGGATATTTTTTTCCAAGAGTTTCCCGGCAAATCTTTTCCCCAACCTCTGTACCTTGAATTCCCATTACCTTCAAGATAGCTCCCAGCATAACCACATTTATCCGTGACTTCGTTTCCATAGCAAGTTTTTGAGCTTCTACAACATAAATATCTCCGGAAGCAGTTTTTAAAATTCCCTGATGAAAGATTACTAACAAATCAGGATTTATGATTGGTGAATGTACTCTTATTTCTTTCTCTTTTTTACAATATCTGATAAAACCTCTTACCGGGGTTCCCGTTTTTTCCGAACCATAACTGGAAAAATTACTGCTATTAACATTCAGATATTTTAATCCCAATTCTCCAAGCATTTTTCCGCACAGATTGGCACCAAGTCCCCCGATACTTTCCAAACGAATTTCGTAGTATTCTTTTCCTGCTTCCAGTACTTCCTTTAATCCTTGTTTCTTTTTTGTTTCTTGCATCCGTGTCCCCCTCTTTCCTTCTGCCTTAGACACAGAAACTTATGCTACAACTATACTAAACTGATCTTTTCCTACCATACATAATGGACACAGAAAGTCTTCAGGAAGTTCCTCAAATTTAGTTCCCGGTGCAATTCCTAATTCTTCATCTCCCACTTCTTCATCGTAAATCCAACCACATACATCACACACATATTTCATGATTAAAATCTCCTTCTTAATTTTTCTTTATTTTTATGATTTTCTTTTTTCAGATAATACTTTTGCCAATTCTTTCAAATCCGATTCACTTTTTTTATCTAAAACTGAAGTTATTTTCACGTACGGCTCTAAAAAAATAATATTTTTACTTTTTTCAAAACTGTCTTTCATCATTTTTCCTGCTACCGAGGCCCAGCTTCCATTTTCGATTAATGCTATTGTTCTGTTCTGAAATTCTCTTTCTGTCAGATTATTGATAAACTCTCTCATCGCCGGAAACAGACCACCATTATACGTAGTAGTTGCCAATACTAATTTGTTAAACCGAAAAGCCTCCGCTACTGCTTCTGACATATCACATCGCGTTAAATCATATATCTGTACATTATAGTACCCTCTTTTCTTCATCATATCCCGTAACAGATACACTGCCTTTTTCGTATTTCCATATACTGATGAAAAAGCAATTAAAATCCCCTCTTCCTCGGGATCATAAGAGGCCCATTTTTCATACAATTGAATATATGCATCAATATTTTTCTTTAATACCGGGCCATGCAAAGAACAGATGCATCGAATTTCTTTTCCGGCCAATTTCTTCATAAGATTATTCACCTGCAAACCATATTTCCCCACAATTCCAAAGTAATATCGTCTGGCTTCTTTTACCCAACAATCTTTGATATCCAAAGCTCCGAATTTGCCAAATCCATCGGCTGAAAACAGAACTTTGTCCGTTTCATCATACGTAACCATTACCTCCGGCCAATGTACCATAGGTGCCGAAATAAACTTAAGGTTATGCTTTCCGAGAGATAATTCTTCCCCATCCTTAACTATCATTTTTTTTGCTTCAAAGTCCGAACCAAAATAATTTTGCATCATATCAAATGCTTTGGAAGTAGCTATCAATGTAGTTGCCGGATATTTTTCCAACAAATGTACTACATTGGCTGAATGGTCCGGTTCCATATGTTGTACAATCAGATAATCAGGTTTTTTTCCGTTTAAAGTATATTCCAATTTTTCAAACCATTGTTCGGTAAAATCCCCATCCACTGTGTCCAGTACAGCAATTTTTTCATCCAGAATTACATAAGAATTATAAGACATCCCATTTGGAACCTTATAAATCCCCTCAAATAAATCGATGGAATGATCATTTACACCTATATACTTAATGTCACTTGTAATTTCCATTTTTGTGCCTTCCTTTTAGCTTCTTTTTTATAGTATTTTCAAAAATACTTCGATTATGCATAAAAATAAGTGTAACTGACAAAGCTGATTCTTCTCTGTCAGTTACACTTTATGATACATAACAATGTTTATAACTACATCTTGTAATTCTGCAATTAATTATACAATTCCCCATCTATAATCTTTACGATTCGTTTCGCAGATTTTGCAACATTCATGTCATGGGTAATCATAACAATAGTATTCCCCATTTCGTTTAGTTCCTTAAATAATCTAAGAACTTCTTTTCCGCTATTGGTATCCAACGCACCTGTTGGTTCATCCGCCAGCAGAATTGCCGGCTGACCAACTAAAGCTCGTGCAATGGCAACTCTCTGCTTCTGACCACCTGATAATTCATTGGGTTTATGAGCAATTCTATGGGAAATCCCCAGCATCTCTATCATTCCCATACACTTCTCCTCGGCTTCCTTACGGCTCATGCCACGCATCAAAAGAGGCATGGAAATATTTTGTAATATGTTATACGTAGAAATAAGCTGATAGTTCTGAAAAATAAATCCAATTTCCTTATTACGTATAGTTGTTAATTCATCTTCTTTGGCATTATGAATTGCCCTGCCATTCAAAAAATATTCTCCATCATCCATAACATCCATACAGCCAATAATATTCATCAACGTAGTTTTACCGGAACCGGAAGGACCAAGAATCGCTACAAATTCTCCCTTATCCACAGAAAAAGAGATGTTTTTCAAAATAGAAACTCTTTCTTCGCCCATCATATACCCTTTATTTATGTTTGACATTGATATGATATGTTCCATGTTCTAAAACCTTTCTAATCTACAATCCAGATTTCCATTATCTCTTGCTGTCCATCATTTTCCTGTATCAGCATTTTTATATTATCTCCTGCTGCTAACCTGGAAAAAGTTGTTTCTGTCCCCAGTCTGGTAGTAACTTTAGTTCCTACTGGGATTTGAACCGTAACTGTTTCTTCCTCTGTCACATAATATGTCATCTCATTTCCATTAATAGACACAATCTGTCCATATACAAAATATTGTCCCTGTTCAAGTTTTACTTCTTCTGTACTTACTGCACTTTCTGTTTGCTCTTTTTGGCAGCCACATAGCAACATCCCCCCTGCCAACATCAGAAACAGACACATGAAAATACACATCATATTCTTTTTTCTTAATTCTTTAATCATACAACTCTCTCAACTTTCTTATATTTTTTATAAATAATCTTCTTTCAAAGTATCTATATACTCTCTCTTCATAATCTTCCTTAACGCAAACTTCTACTCCTGGTTCAGAGCCACTACCGGAACCAGTCGTGAGGCCTTATACGCAGGATAAAAACCAAATACAGAGCCTGTCAGAACACCAAATATTAAAGATAATAATGCTCCAAATACCGATAATTCCACTCTTACAGATAAAGCTTCCGCCACCGGTGTAATTCCCAATGCCAAAAGTACTCCCAAAACAGCTCCTACCAGACTTGTGCAAGCAGCTTCCATTAAGAATTCCAACAAAATATCTTTTCTGGAACATCCTAACGCCTTTAGTACACCAATTTCATTGGTTCTCTCTTTTACAGATACAAACAACACATTCATAATTCCGATACCACCAACAATAAATACAATCACTGCCATGGCTACTAAGAGTATCGTTAATGTTTCATTCGACGCGGATGCGGCTTCCATTTTGCTGCCGGCATCAGAAATGGTAAATTCTGCATTCGGATAAATATCTGCCAAAACAGATTTTATATTTGTAATTACTTGTTCTACATCTTTCACTTCTTCTGCAATTACCGTTATGGTAGGACTCACATTTTCCCCTACCAAATACTTTATACCTGTACTATAAGGAATAAAAATTGCTGTATCAGGATTAATACCGGATGCCACTGTTCCCATCTCATCAAACACTCCTCTTACAACATAAGGACGTGAGTCAATATAGACAATTTCATCATAGGCATCATAAGCACTTCCAAAAACTGTTTTTGCAACAGAATACCCCAGAACACAGACTTTTTCTTTTCCCTCTTGATTATCCTTTGAGATAAACTCACCTATCTGCATACTTAAATTACTAATTTCCATATAATTATCCAATACACCGGCAATGGTATAATTGGTACTGTCCTCCAATTCACCACCCTCCACCGATGCATTGGAAGAATAAGAAATTGTAGCATCGGAAAGTCCCGGCACAAACACGGTAAGTTCTTCCATCTCTTCTTCTGATAACGTAATCTTTTCCTGATTCATTCGTTCGCTTTCATCATTTCTCCCGCCAAACATACTGCCAAAATCAGGCATCCCATTAAACGAAAACATCCCTCCTGACGGCATTCCACCTCCTGATGGTATTCCACCACCTGACGGCATTCCGCCACCTGATGGTCTCCCACTGCCTGAAGTTCTGCCGCCTCTTGAAGAATTTGTTCCGGATGACATTCCTCCACCGAAGCTCATTCCTTCACCAAAGTTTCCTCCAAAACCGGAGTTTTTCATTTCGTAAGAAATATCAATAGCTCCTGCATTCAAGTTCTTAAATTGTTCTGCAACTTCCATCTTACCACCGGTTCCGATAGCAATTACCAGCATAATCGTAGCAGAACCTACCACAATACCAATGGATGTCATAATAACCTTAAACTTATTTTGTGATAAATTAATCCACACTAAACGTAACAATTCTATTGGTTTCATTCATCACTCACCCGACTTTCTATTAACACAATTTCTCCTTCACTGACCCCTTCTATAATTTCTACATTAACCCCATCTGAAAATCCTGTGATAACTTCTTTTTTCACTATTTTTCCTTCATCATCCTTCATCTTAACATATGATTTTATTCCTTCTCTGAAAATAGCACGGTTAGAAACATAAGTTACCTCTTCTGTTTCCTTTGTAAGAAAAGTAACTTCCCCTGTCATTCCCTGATAGAAATCTACACCATTTCCTTCAACACTTACAGTAATATCATAGTAAGACTTTCCTGTACTGCTGTCATACTGGGCATCTCCTATTTCACTGACTATACCTTCAAAAATTAAATCAGGATAAGAAATCAAAGATACCTTAACCACACTTTCCTCTGTAACATTTTCTGCATCACTTTCCTCAAGGGTAACTGTAAGATTTACATTCTGTGTATACATAGTTACCAACTCTGTGCCTGTAGTAATACTGTCACCTGCACCTACACTGATTTCTGTAATTACACCACTTTCAGATGCATATATTCCATATTCTGAAATTGCATTATCGAATGCTTCCATTTTTTCTTTTGCACTGTCATATGCTTTTTGTTGCTCTGCGGCCTCCTGTTCCAAATACCCAATGGATATATCATAACTTTCCTGTGCCGTATTGCTTGCCAGCATACGCAAATCATAATCTCTTTTAGCACTCAATTTCTTTAATTCCAGATTTCTTCTTGCCTGTTCCAGATTTTTTGTTGTATTTTCCAATTCTTCTGTACTTTTTTCCAGATTAGACTGTAATTGTTCTATATCCTTTTCCAGAGAATACACAAATTCCTGCGCTTCAATTCTGGTTCCTTCCAAACTGGCAAACCAGGCTGGGTCCTTAGAAACATCCATACTGTCTAAAGTTTCTGTAATATTGGTACAGTATAATACCGCTTCTGTATATTCTGCATTCAGTTCTTCTAATTGTGCTGAATAATTATCTATTGTTTCCTGAACTTTTACCACACTTTCTTCTAATTCAGTTACTGTATCCTGCTCGTTTTCAATGGCTTCCTCATACTCCGTTTGTGCAAATTTACCATATAAAACACTACTGTCATAATTTTGTTTTGCTTCCAGTTTAGACGATCTCTGTTCATTTTCAATGCTGTCCAAGTCATTTTTTGCTTCTGTTAAGTCTGTTTCCAACTGACTACGGATATCCTCTACACTATCCTTGGTCAAGGATAACAACAAAGTTCCTTTTTCCACTTTCTGACCTACAGAAACAACAATTTCTTCCACCGTCACATCAGCTTGCTGACTACTGTAAGATACTCCGTTTCCTGTTAACGTAGGAAATTGAATACCACCGCCTATCTGATCTGACTGGCCCATTGGTCCTGACTGGCCCATCTGTCCCGACTGTACAGATTGTCCCTGAGCAGAACCATTATTGTTTGATGATTCGTTTTTAACCAACGCACTGATATCCAACTCAAAACTTTGTGTCGTAGTTTCCATATCTACAGAACTGCTTTCTGTAATTCCCACAGATAATTCGCCAAATTCAACCATGGTTTCTTTATAAATAATCTCTTCCTTATCATTGCTTAATGTATATGCCACAATTATCAAAATACTCACGGCTACTATACAACCTACTATCGCAACTACTGCTTTCGGAGACCTTAATATATTCTCACGCGAGACATTCTCGTCCACATTCCCAGACCGGGAAGTAATTTTGAACTTCTCTTTTATTTTTTCAAATATTTCTTTCATACTCTTTCACATTACCTCCCAAAATTCGGCATCTGACCGCCCATTCCCTCGGGGAATCCTCCTTCCGGTATCTCAAATTCCATTCCTCCCGGGAATCCTCCTTCCGGTATCTCAAATTCCATTCCCTCAGGCATCATATCCTGCATACCTTCTTCCTGAGACTCAAAACTTTCTATATCATCATCTTTCTTAGACTTATCTTTTTCCCTTCGACTTACCTTACTGGCTGCATAAACGATATCTCCTTCCTTAAGTCCCTCAACAATTTCTACATAAATAGTATTCTCTATTCCCGTAACAACTTCCTTTGTTACCATTTCTCCATTAGAATCCTTAATATATACGTACTTCTTTTCTCCCTCTTCCATAACAGCAGTTTTGGACACATAAACAACATCTTCTTTTTTTTCTGTTACAAAAGTTACATCCGCTGTCATTCCGCCATATAATTTTGAGGTATCTCCCTTAAGATCGATAACTACTTCATAACTCACAGTAGCTGCATAATCTGAAGTGGCAGTAGTTTTAATAGAAGAAATCACACCTTCATACATTTCATCCTCATAAGCTGAAAATACGATATCCACCACATCTCCTACAGTCAGCACCACAATATCCTCTTGGGAAACATCTACTGATATCTTCATATCTTCAGCAGTTGTATAAGATACAATGTTTCCTGAAGTTAGCAAATCGTCCCCTTCCTCATAACCAATCTCTGTAACGATACCGGATTCAGATGCATATATTTTCCCATCACCTACAAAAGCTTCAAACTCACTTAGTTGTTTCTTAGCTTCTTCCAAAGTTTCCTGAGCCTTCTCTACCTCTGTCATCAATTTTTTTAATTCCGTATCTCTGATACTTGCAGCCAATTCT
>JAFXGP010000091.1 GCA_017521195.1 Lachnospiraceae bacterium | reverse complement strand
TTGTTTGCGACAGCTTTGTTATACTAACACAGCTTGTCGTTTCTTGTCAACATCTTTTTTATTTTATTTTGAAACTTTTTTCGAAACTCTTTTCAACCTCTGCGGCTCCCCTGAGTCTTACTACAGTCTGTGGTTTTTCCTCGTTTCTTTTGTTGTTTCCTGTCGTTTCACGACTTTGCTATCTTATCAGACACTTTTACTTTTATCAAGTACTTTTTTCTGTTATATATAAAGAATGGCATTGTTAACAATGCCATTCCCTTTTCCTTCTTCTTTTTCTATATTATATACAAATTCTTCACAACTTCCATCTGTATATTCTAATTCTTGCCACAGAGAATTTTTGCTATCTCTTCCTCTGTAGCACCCACCGGAATTTCATGATTTCCGACTCTTAGTTTTCTATCATATCCATTCTTAACCAGAAACTTATTATATTCTTCTTCCGAAGAAACCAATCCTGCTTCATACAATCTTTTACTAACGATTTCAGAACCATTTCCTCCATTTATGGAGATTACAACATATTTTTCAGAAAGTTCTTCTGCTTCTTCTATTACATTTTCCTGATTATTTTCTTCTTCCGGGATGATTTCACCAGTGTTTTCATCACTATTATTTTCAACATCTGTAGTTTCTGACATAGTCTCTTCATTGACAGTATTTTCTGATACAACCTCTTCATCAATGGTATTTTCTTCCGTAACACCTTCAAACGTTACTTCTGTTTCCGTAATCTCTTCAGATGTTTCCGCATTTTCATTATCTTTCTTTTCCGTTTCCTCTTGAATAATTACATCATCTTTTTTTAAATCCGCCAGAACATTTTCCTCTACCATACCCAGTTCGCGTGCCTTTGCTTTTATCTGAGCCTCTGTCAATTCCTGTGGCTGTCGGGTAAAAGACATAATAATTGCGGTAACTATAATTCCAATTCCCAGTCCACGCATATAATATTTCAATTTCATTTGTATTTTACGCCTTTCCTATCTCTGCAGCTATCATACATTTCTCTTGAAAACAGTTTTTCGAATTATTCTCCGCTTTCAAATAAATCGATAATCAATTTTACTTCACCAATTCCTAATCCCAGACTTTTTGCTATTGCCATGTTGGATTTACCTTCTTCGTGAAGCTTTAAAATTTTACTTTTGTTACTTCCAATATCTGAATCCGGTTCAAATTGAATCTCTATTTCCGGAGTTTTTTCACTGTTACTTTTTTTCTTTGCAATTGTTTTCTTAACCGGTGCCTTCCGTTTTGTAGCAACTCGTTTCGTTTTTTCTTCTTTTACATCCTCTGCTTTTATATCTTTTTTAACAGTTTTATCAAAATTTACTTCTACATTTCCAACATCTATGTTCTCTACATTATTTTCCTGAGGCAATTCAAGCATTTGTTCCTGAATCGTCTGGTCAATATCAGCCTTTACATCCTGCACTTTAGTATTAATTTCAGCAGCCGTATTTTTTACCTGTATATGTTTGTTATTCAACATATCATATAAAAATACAGCCTCTTCATGGTTCTTATTAATCTGACTCAACACAGTGTCTGAATATTCCTGAATTGCCATGATTTTTTCATTGCTGAGTCGTTCCATATAACGTTCTGTTTTTTCAGCTGCAGCAGATATAGTTTCATCCGTTTTTTCTTCAATTTGAAATGCAGCCTGCTTCACTTCCTGTTCTACTAATTCTTTAATTTTTTCCTCAGGTATTTCCATTTCTTTTGCTTTATCTTTTGTTAAACTTTCCGGTATTACAAAACTTCCCACAAATGCTAAAACACCTAATACAATTAATAAAATTTCTGTAAGTCCCATATTAATTTCAGCCGGATATTCTCCGGCTGCCTCCACTTTTATATCCTAATGTCAAAACCTGAAGTTTTCTTAGGTGTCACCTTATCCTCAGATTTCGCGTTCATCTTCCTCTGCTTTCCTCCATCACCGGTGTACTGATTGCTACCTTTATCTCTGGCATCAAATTTTTTATTCTGATATTCTGTCCTATTCTGGTACTCTTCCTGACTAATCTTAAGTACTCTATGGATATCTTGGTTCAAATCTTTATTGAATTTATCTTGTGCCTGAGTTTGCTGCAAAGTTCCCCGCTGATCTTCATTATGCTTTTGAGTTGTATAATCCTGGATTCTGGTCATAGCCTGATTTAGTTCTACCTGTCCTATTGCCATTTGTTTCCTCCATTCTTCCACCACTTCATTCAAAGCACATTAAGAAAATCAAATTCATTTATATCATACCTACAATTGCTACATCACCTTTTGATTTAATAAACCGGCAGTACTGAGCCTGTGTTTTCATAATTCTGGATACATCAGAAATTACAATCTTTGTTCCCGGATACACTCTATCTTTTACAATAATCTGTGCCTCATTGCTGATATTCATAATTTCTTCTAACTGCTCCATTTCTTTCACAGCTGCTTCAATTCCTTTTTTCTTCAAAGTAACCACATTTGATAAATCCTGAATATTCTTTACCTGTTCCGGTGGTAATTTTATTCCGGAAAGAATTTTTGCTTTCGCAGCATCTAAAACAGGCTGTGCTGTATTAATCGTTTTGGTATCCGCTTTTATCTGTTCTTCCAATGCATGATATCTACGTTTCGTATCCGGATTAATACCAATTTCAACAATGGTATTAGCTCCCAATTCAGCACCCAGTGTTTTAACTTCTATTAAGTTTGTGGCACATACATAACCACCTGTAATGAAGCCTTTTTTCCCACCTACTCTTATTTCAGTTCCGGCCGAAACATTACTATGCAGGATAGATCCTGTTTCTACATATCCTTGAGCTTCTATTTTAGCATTTTCTACAAATTGTGCTATGATATTTCCTCCGGCTTTAATCACCCCTTTGGACATACCATTTACACCTCTTGCTATAGTTACATTACCACCTGCTGTAATCTCAGCACCTTCAACGACACCTCTGACTTCCACATTTCCACGGGCACTGACTTTGTAATTAGAACATACATTACCATTAACCTGTACATTACCTTCATAATCGATGTCACCGGTAGAAATATCCACATTTTCCACTACCATAACATCACTTACAAAAACTTTTCCTTCTACAAGGTTAACATGTCCGTCTACTTGCGAATATATTTCACGTCTATTTTCTGCCAAATCAATGTTACGTCCAAATTTTAACAATTCACGTTTAACACTTCTTGGTTTAATTACATTACCATATACGTCACGACCGTCATCTCCCAAATCTTCCGGATGTAAAACTGCAAGACAATCTCCTTTTTTTACATGGTTAATAATATTTAAATGAAAGAAATCCACACTACCATCTTCCTGCAAAGTAGGTCTTGCTTTTACATCTGTATTAAACAAATATTCAATCCAGGCATCACTTCCGTGTCTCGGCTCCTGTCCGGAGGCAAGAATAATATTATTACAATAACTTCTTTCGCTTAAAAAGTCATCTACAATCTGCTCATCAACCCCAAAAACAATGCCTTTATATCTTAAATCTGCCAGAATTTCCTTTTTATCCATATATCCGCCATCATTAGACGGAGGATAAAATCTACCTATTGCCTGCATTTTATTTTCACTGACATTTAAAATAAATTCCTCACGAATAGGGAAAGATTTCTGTTTGCACAATTCAATTATCAACTCGTCTCTAACCGATATAACTGCCTTATTTAATTCTGTAAGATTAAAAGAAATCTTATGTTGGGTTAAATAATCAGCAACTTCCGTAACAACTAACGGAGTTTCTCCACGCACCAGCTTAAGGTTGGTTTTTGTTTCTTCATTAATTACTTGAAAATAGGAGTACTTTTTATTAATCTCCAATGTTCTTTCCTCCATGTTTAAAGCACTACACTTGCTCTAATATACCCATATATTTACCAAGTTTGCCCTTCATCTTCTGCAAAGCCTTTGTATGAAGCTGCGAAACTCGGGATTCCGTCACTTCTAACACATGACTAATTTCTTTCAGTGTTAACTCTTCATAGTAATACAACTCTATTACTCTTCGCTCTTTTTCCGTAAGCATCTTCAAGGCTTCCACCAACATTACTTTTAACTCTTCCTGTTCAATGGCTTCCTCCGGCATTATAAAATGTCTGCTACCGTTCGGTGTATTAGGCACCTCGCTTCCCTGTTCTAAAAATTCATTTAGGGAAATTACATTAGTAATTTTCATTTTAGATTGCCATTCCAGATATTCATCATTAGAAATTCCCAAACCCAGAGCTATTTCCTCATCTGTTGCAACCCGACCTTTGGTACTTTCAATCTGACGCATTATCGCATCTATCTGTTTCTGTCTTTGTCGAATGGTTCTGGGAATCCAATCCATTTTTCGAATTTGATCTAAAATTGCACCACGAATACGCAGAGACGCATATGTTTCAAATTTGACAGCCTTGGTATAATCATATTTATCAATAGCATCTATTAAGCCAAAAATACCATAACTGACCAAATCTTCATACTCAACATTGTATCCCAGATACATACTCAATCTACCGGCAACTAATTTTACCAATGGAGCATATTCTAAAATTATTTTTTCTCTGATTGCAGAATTCTGATTGCTTTTCGCATATTCAATCCACAACCTGTTTCTTCCTGCTTCATCCATTCAAATGACAACCCCTTAATCAGGATGGTATACTACTTTTCTACCACTTCTTCCTGAGCATTATCTTTCTCTAATACAATTCCTTCTTCCTTCTCTTTCGCCTTACGTTCCTCTTCATTTTTCTTATCAAATGAGACGATTACATTTACCAAAAGCAAACCTAATAAATAAAAAACAAGCAAAACAGACAGCAATACAAGTAATGCTGTCTTAATTTCATATTGAAAATAGTAGGTCATAATACTGGTAAAACTTCCTGCCACCAACATAAGTATCAACGGAAACATTTTCATTCTTTTGCTTTTCATTACTGTTACCCTTAAATAATCTTATTTTCTTTTCCTACTCTTTTAATATGATATTGCCCTGTCTCAGGATAAAATGTAACCGTACGACCATAAGTATCCCCTGTATCCTGAGCTTTTAAAGGAATCTTCAATTCTTTTAGTTTCTTTATACTAGCCTCAACATTACGATCTCCAATACTAAGCATTTCTGACTTATTATTTACAGAGAACATTTTAGCTCCGCCGGCAATTTTAGAAACCAAATTCTGGCGTTTTGCACCTTTGGCAAGTACACGTTTTAATAACTCCTCAATACCACTGTCTGCAAACTTAGCCACATTCGTATTATTACGTATACTGGTACTATCCGGCAGCATAACATGCACCATCCCGCATATTTTGGTTTGAGGATCCCATAATACAACCCCCACACAGGATCCCAAACCTAATGTTGTTATGGAATCAGTACCGCTGCATACATTTAAATCAGCCATTCCAACTTTAATTTCCATACTCATTACCTTCAACTATATTCCGTTTTATAATTTCCTATACTGTAATTCCCAGTGAGTTAAGTATCTTCACATAGGAATCCACATCCGGAACCATAATAAAGAAACCATCTATAGCTATTTCATCATATATCTGAGACTGGATAAGTAACATCTCATCCCCCATAATTCCGAACTCTATAGCAGGTACACTTAAAATTGCTCCTGCCATATCAATTGTTAAATCCGGAACTGAAGGTTCAATTCTCAAACCTGTCATAGTACTTAAAGCATTCAAATAAGCACCCGTAATAATATTAGAAATCTCTTTCAGCGCAGATTGTTCCATTTCACCATAAATGTCCTGCGCATAATCTCCCATAAGTTTCTTCACAAGATGTAAAGCAACTTCTTCTTTCACAAGAAAAAGAATACTACCGGTAATATCTTTTTGAATTGCAAGATATACTCCTGCCATAACCTGATCTTCGCCGCCGATTAATTCTCCAATTTCAGAGAAATTAATTAATTTTACCTGCGGAACATTCATGTCTACTTTACATTGTAAAAGCTCTGCCAAAGCTGTAGTAGCATTTCCCGCACCAATATTACCTAACTCTTTTAATACGTCCATGTACTGTGCAGACATGTCCCCAACTGTCATTCCACTCATGTGCTACCCCCAAGCAACTATTCTTTTTCTAATGCAACTGCATTCAAATCCAATAAAGAAACTAATCCATCTTCACATTTACCTACTGCAAATACGAATCCATCTCTATCCTCTTTACTATCACTTGCAACTTTTTCAATACAAGTTTCTTCTAATGTAAGAACCTCTTTAACTTCATCTACAATAATACCAATCATACCATACTGTTCTAATCTTAAAATAATAATACGGGTATTTTTTGTGGTTACATCTGCTTCTAATCCCATTTTCAAACGTAAACTCATTACAGGAAGAACTTCACCACGAAGGTTAATTACACCTTTAATATAAGATGCCACATTTGGAACTCTTGTAATATGCTGCATTTTTACAATATTATCTATGTATTTAATATCAATACCAAACTGTTCATCGCCCATTGAAATAACGATGTACTGTGCTGTATCTGCAAATTTCTTTGTATTTTCCATTCTGTTATTCCCCCCTTTTTAGAGCAATGCATTGGTATCTAAAATCAATGCCACTTCACCATCACCAAGAATGGTTGCTCCGCTGATTTCTTTACTCTTATTGATATATTTTCCTAAGGATTTGATAACAATTTCCTGCTGTCCCATTAATTCATCAATAATAAGACCTGCCTGTTTATCACCTTTCTTAACAATAACAGCAATTAAGTTTTCATCTTCTTTCTTAGTTGATTCAATACCAAGAACTTTGTTTAATCTAACTAACGGAATAACATTTCCACGAAGAGTAATTACCTCTTTGGACTGTACAAACTTAATATCCGCCGGAGAAATATCTTCGATTGTCTGGATGCTTCCTAAAGAAATCGCATATTTTTCGCCGCCAACAACCACCATAAGTGCCTGAATAATGGCTAATGTCAATGGAAGACGGATAATCCATGTACTTCCAACACCCAACTTACTCTTAACTTCTACTTCACCACTTAAGGATTCAATCTTAGATCTAACTACGTCAAGACCTACACCTCTACCGGATACATCTGATACCTGTTTTGCTGTAGAGAAACTTGGAAGGAACAGTAAATTAATGATTTCTTTTTCACTCATAGACTCAGCCTGTTCTTCTGTTATGGTGCCTCTCTCGATTGCTTTCGCTCTTACAGCATCCACATCAATACCATTACCATCATCTCTAACTTCGATAACTACGTTGTTACCTTCCTGATAAGCATTTAAGAAAATAGAACCAACTTCAGGTTTTCCTCTTTCTTTTCTCACTGCCGCTGATTCCAAACCATGGTCGGCGGAATTACGAAGCAAGTGCATCAAAGGATCACCGATTTCATCTACTACAGTACGGTCAAGTTCTGTTTCTTCACCGGACATATATAATTCCATCTTCTTGCCTAATTTTTTCTGTAAGTCACGAATCATACGTGGGAATTTGTTTACAACACTTTCAATCGGAACCATTCGAACTTTCATAACGGATTCATGAAGATTAGTTGTAACACTTTCCAGATATTCAATATGTTCGTTAACACCTACATTAACTGCACCTTCTGCATTAGTTGCAGATACAAGAGAGTTCTTTGCAATAATCAACTCACTTACAAGGTTCATTAAAACATCTAATTTTTCAATATCAACACGAACTGTTCTGTTAACAACAGGTTTTCCTTTCTTTTCAGCTACTGCTGTTGCCGCAGGTGCTTTTGCTTCTTTCTTAGCAGCAGGTGCTTCCTGAACTGTTTGTGTTGCTACAGTTTCTTCTTTTGCCTCTTCTTTCACTTCTTCTGTTTCTTCATATGTAGGAGGTGTCATAATGCTTCCAACTACTTCATGAATTTCAGATACATAACTTGCCGCATCAATAGCTTTTTTCGCATCGCAATCTGCAATCATAATAATACTGAATTCAAAATCAAATTTTTCATCTTCAATATCCTGTGCAGATGGATTAGAAACAATAATCTCTCCTAAATCTTCCAATGCTTTAAATACTAAGAATGCTCTTGCTGCTTTTAAAATACAGCTTTCCTGTACATATACGGTAAGACCGATAATATTCTTACCCTGTTTTGCAGCTTCTGCCAAAACATGATTTTCAGCATCTCCCAAAGGAATATTTTTCCATTTTTCTTTAGAAATATCAGAAACAGGTGCTTCTGCTTTTACTTCTTCTTTTTTATCTTCTGCTTTTTGTGCACCGCCGTCAAGCATAGCATTTAAATCTTTAATAAGGAGTTCGTTATCGTTTGTTCCTTCATCACCGCTTTCCTGAATATTACCAAGATATTCATCCAAAGCATCCAAGCACTGGAACAAACAATCGATCATGGAAGCATTTACTTTAATGTGTCCATTTCTTACTTCTGAAAAAACATTCTCCATATCATGGGTTAAATTCTGCATTCTTTTGTAACCCATGGTTCCTGCCATACCTTTTAAAGAATGTGCAGCACGGAATACTTCATTAATAGTATCCATGTTTTCCGGATTCTGTTCCAATTCCAGAATCTGTGTGTTTAAACTCTGTAAATGTTCTTTTGTTTCATCAATAAAAATCTCGAGATACTGACTTACATCCATTTTAATTTACCCCCACGCGTAAAATAATTTCCTGTGCAACCTGATCCAGTGCCACAACCTGATCGGATAATCCTGCTCTTTTTACACTTCTTGGCATTCCGTATACGATA
Source organism: Lachnospiraceae bacterium (assembly GCA_017521195.1). Classification (GTDB taxonomy): domain Bacteria; phylum Bacillota; class Clostridia; order Lachnospirales; family Lachnospiraceae; genus SFDP01. The sequence goes on along the minus strand of JAFXGP010000091.1, from coordinate 32,040 downwards.
CAGCTTTGTTCATCCTGAGATATAACATGCACTTTTTTCTTACTCTTAAGATTTGTAATTCCTTCTGTCCCATCTGAACCCATTCCTGTAAGAACTACACACACAATCTCTTCGTATTTACTGTTAACAAGAGATTCATACATATAATTCGCACATGGTTTTACACCTTCTCTGGATGGTTCATCTGTATAACGGATAATAGATCTCCCCTGTTTCTCTACTACGTTAAGATGTTTTCCTCCTCGTGCCACGTATACCCAGCCTTTTTTAAGTTCTTCACCCTCTTCAGCTTCTTTTACGTGCATGGAACTTAAAGAATCTAATCTTTCTGCCATGGATTTAGTGAATCCGGTTGGCATATGTTGTACAAGAACTACCGGTGCATCCAAATTTTCAGGAAGACGCGGAATTACGGACTGTAAAGACTTCGGTCCGCCTGTTGAACTGGCAATGGCTACAATCTGCTTGCCGGCATTAGCTACACCTTTTTTCTTCACTAATTCCACAATTTTTTTCGTATTCTGACTATCTTCTCTACTGAAAACCTTAGTAAATACCGGTGGATTAGAATTCACTACTGCACTTAATGTACGAAGAAAGTTTTTGGTAAACTCTTCTCCTCTACAATCTAATGCACGATCCGGTTTATGAACAAAATCCAATGCTCCCAATTCCAAAGCATCTAATGTTGTCTGTGCCCCTTCTCTGGTATCTGTACTTGCCATCATGATACGAACAGCAATTTTTTCTTTGCGTAATGCTTTCAGCAATTCAAGACCATTCATCACAGGCATATTTACATCCAGTACCACGGCATCATAACTGTTCTTTTTAATCAACTCTAAAGCTTCTAATCCGTTAGTAGCTTTATCAACTACTTTCAGGTTCTTATCTTGCTCTATTATATCACAAAGAACCCTTCTCATGAGTGCAGAGTCATCAACAACTAAGATTTTTTTCATATTTACCCCCTCCTAAAGACCGCTATTTTTCTTTCTTCTCTTACGTTCATCTTCAAAAATATATTGAATAATCTGTTCTCTCGCTGCATTAGATATTTTTTCAAACTGAACGCGTACTTCAAACAGGTTTGAATCTTTTACAAGTCTGACACTAAGAATCTTTCCTAAAGCCTGTATTTCCTTAATTGAATTCTTAATTTCCAATTTCAAAAAACAAATAACATGTTCCCCTGATGTCATTTGCTCCGATACCATATAACGGATTCCGCCGCCTCCGATATCCAAGGTAGATCCTTCTATCCCCTTTTGGGTTTCATCCCAAACCATACTCTTTAGCTCTTCTTCCGTTAAGACTCTGCTGAATACAGGTATGGTGCAATTATATCTGTAAAATTCTCTTCTCTGGTATTTTTTAATTCCTGAAACTAATTCCAATACCTGTAAATAAATATTATCCTTTTTATAACGTTCTCCGACTTTTACATCGCATTGATACAATCCGTTAGAAGTGTAAACCACCAATGAACCTATTACATTTCTTGGCAATAAAACTATTCTTGACTGTTCTATAGGCATCAGGATTTCGATTTGATCTTCATCCAGCATCTGACTGATTTTACTAAGATAAATATTGTATTTTCGTTCTGTATTTTCTTCTGTTATCGCCATCCTTTGAGCAAAACGTATTTCAACCTTGTCCCCCGGGCTTAAATACTTTTCAATCATAATCGTCTCCCACTTTTCATAATTAATTTAATTTTTTCCCTGTAATAATATGTGAAAAAAAGGCTGCCATTCCTCGTTTTTTTATCAATTTATCATCTCCCATCAGCTTTGCTGCAATATTTTCAAAAGCTATGGTTGATTTTGCATTTGGATTGCTCAGTGATACCGGTTTTTGCTGCATTACAGCCTCCGCTAATTGATTATCCAAAGGAATTGCACCCAAATAGGAAATCGGTATTTTTAAATACTTATTTACTACCAATTCTAATTTTTCAAACAAGGAAGTTCCTTCTGCTATTCTGTTTACTCTATTAGCAACCACCTTTATCTTAGATGCTTCTTTCGAAAATCTCGGATGTCGGTTTAAAGCTTTCAATAAAGAATACGAATCTGTTATAGATGTAGGTTCCGGTGTTGTTACTAAAATAATCTCTCCGCTGGCAACCAGGAATTCTAATACTGCATCTGAGATACCGGCTCCTGTATCAATGATAATTACATCCGCAATGGCATCCAGTTGTGCCAGATTCTGTATAATATATACCAGATAATTCTTACTTAGATTCGACATTCCTACAATTCCCGAGCCACCGGAAATAAACCCTACATCCCCGGCTCCCCAGGTTATAATATCTTTGATATTTTTGCCTTTATATATCAAATCACACAAATTATGCTTTGGTACTGTACCAAACATAATTTCAATATTGGCCAAACCAAAGTCCGCATCTAATATTATAACACGTTGTCCCATTTTTCGAAACTGTAATGCTAAATTTATAGAAACATTTGACTTCCCAACGCCTCCCTTACCACTGGTCACGGTAATAACCCGTGCCAAGGGTCTCTGAGGACTCTGATTGGCTTTTATAATATTCCGCAATTGTTCTGCCTGATCCATGATTTTTCTCCTTCGTAAATAAATCCATTAATTACTGCTTAGAATCTGTTTCACTGTAGACTGTGGATTAAAAGGAGAAATATCATCAGGTACATTTTGTCCACAAGTAACATAGGACAATGATGCCCCAGTATATAAACGAAGATTATACATATTTCCTAATGCAGTTGTTTCATCTAATTTTGTAAAAATAAGTTTGTAATTATCTACTTCCTTATACGCATCTGCTATTCCCACCAAATCCCTATATTTGGTAGTTGCACTTACAACTAAGTATACCTCTTTATCGATACTATCATCTGTCGAATGGATAAATCCGAGAATTGCCTGCTTCTGTTCTTCATTTTGATGCGCATGACCGGCAGTATCTACCAATATGTAATCTACATCTCTAAATTCTTCTACTGATTGTAAAATTTCTTCCGGAGTATAAATAACCCTAAAAGGAACTTCTAAAATATTAGCATAAGTTCTTAACTGTTCCGCTGCTGCAATACGGTAGGTATCCGCCGTTAATAACGCAATTTTTTTCTTTTCTTCCACACAAAATTTGGAAGCAATTTTAGCTATGGTAGTAGTTTTTCCTACACCTGTAGGTCCAATAAAATATAACACCTTAGGTTTCTTTTCTGCCGGTCCGATTAACTTCGCCTGCCCAAATTTTAGAATCATTTTCTGATACACATTAGAAAGAACAAAATCCATCTGCATATCCGGCTTGCCTTTGCTCTGAATCTCTCCAATCAACTCATTGGCATAAGAATCTTTCACTTCATTTTCAATCATGGTATTATATAAAAGTTTAATAAATGTCATAGTTTCATCTGATATGAACTGATTTTTTACTTCTTCTTTTATATCTTCCCTTTTTTCTTCTTCAGATTTACTTAATTGCTTTTGCAGTAAATTCTGTAATCCATCCAGCTTTTCTACAATTGCTTTACCGGTTTCTTCACTTGAAGTTATGACATTAATCGAATCTTTCGTTGTTTCCTGTCTCACAACTTTTTCTTTTTTCTCCCACACAGAATCCGGAACTAATGGCCCTGTTGTCTCCTTCTTCGCCCCAAACAACTGAGATGTTCTGTCTTGTTCACGTTCTTCTTCCAGTGCCACTGTTACTTCTGATAATGAGGATTTAAAAAGACCCAAAAAACCTTTCTTTTTAACACTCTTCACATTCATTACAACAAGATTTTCACCCAGCTCTTTTTTGGCTGTTTCTATGGCTTCTGCTTCTGTTTTTGCTGTAAATTTTTTTATTATCATAACCTAACTCCTCTTACGCTACTGTCTTTTTAAAACCAATAAGCATAACACATTTTTCAACGCAGGTTTTTACTACACTTTTTAATTATTTATGCAGTAATCATACCAACTGACTGTAATTCCGCATCCGATCCGATTTCATTATAAGAAACTACAATCAAATCTTTATAATACTCTTCTGTCAATCGTTTGAAATAAATACGTACAATGGGGGATGTAATCACAATCGGATTTTTCCCCATATTTTCCATTTTTTTAATTTCTGCTTCTACAGATTTTAAAATAGCTCTTGTTCTTTCCGGATCCAGGGAAAGATATGCTCCCTGTTCCGTCTGTTTTACACTCTTCATAATTTCCTGTTCCACAGCAGGATCTAATGTTACTACACTGGTGACCTCTCTTGGTGGAAAATATTTACTTGAGATAGCTCTCTTTAAACTTTGTCTTGCATATTCCGTGAGAATATCTGTATCCCTGCTGGTAGATGCATAATCTGCCAACGTTTCAAAAATAGTAAGCAAGTCTCGAATAGAAATTCCTTCTCTTAACAGGTTTTGAAGAACTTTTTGTACTTCGCCAATACCAAGAGTTTTTGGAATTAATTCTTCTACCAATGCAGGATTTGTTTCTTTTAAATTGTTTATCAAATTCTGGACATCCTGTCGTGATAATAATTCTGCCACATGCTGACGGATTACCTCTGTTAAATGAGTCGCAATAATAGATGGCGGATCTACTACCGTATATCCCAAACTTTCCGCTCTTTCTCTCTGTCCCTCTGTAATCCAGATTGCCGGCAAATGGAAGGATGGTTCAAAGGTAGGAATACCGGCAATTTCCTCTTCTACAAATCCCGGATTCATTGCCATATAATGGTCGAAAAGAATTTCTCCTTCACTAACCTGTATTCCTTTTATTTTAATAATATATTGGTTTGGATTCAACTGGATATTGTCTCTAAGACGGATAATCGGTACTACCATACCAAGTTCCAATGCTACCTGGCGACGTATCATAACTACTCGATCTAACAAATCTCCGCCCTGGTTTACATCTGCCAACGGAATAATACCATAACCGAACTCCAATTCGATAGGGTCTACCTGTAGTAAACTGTTGACATTTTCCGGCTGACGGATTTCATCCGCAGCCACTTCATCCATATCTGCTTCTGCCTCTATATTAGCTGTTTCAATAGTGCTTTCAATCATTCTGGCTGCCACAACAAATGCCATGCCAAGCCCCACAAACACAATATCATTCAATGGAGTAACTAATCCAATTACTGCCATGGAAATTCCTACAATATAAAGTACTTTTGGAATGCCGAAAAGCTGTCCGATTAGAACATTACTAAAGTCAGCATCCTTACTTCCTTTGGTTACCAAAATACCGGTTGCCAAAGAAATCAAAAGGGAAGGTATCTGAGAAACCAGACCATCGCCAATGGTAAGAATAGTGTATTTTTCCAATGCACCACCGATATCCATTCCCTGACGCAAAACTCCCATAGCAATACCGCCAACAATATTAACTACGGTAATAATAAGACCTGCAATGGCATCTCCCTTTACATATTTCACCGCACCATCCATAGAACCAAAGAAGCTTGCTTCCTGCTGAATCTTATCTCTTCTCTTTTTTGCTTCTGCATCAGTAATGGCGCCGGTATTTAAATCCGCATCAATCGCCATCTGTTTACCGGGCATGGCATCCAAAGTAAATCTGGCAGTTACTTCTGCCACACGTTCGGAACCTTTGTTGATAACCATAAACTGAATTAAAATCAAGATAATAAATACAATGGTTCCGATAATTAAATCTCCGCCACCAACAAATTCTCCGAAAGTAGTAACTACGTTACCCGGATCTCCTGTTCCCAAAATCAGTTTGGTGGAAGATACATTTAATGCAATTCTAAAAATAGTTGTAAACAAAAGCATAGTAGGATAAAAAGACATATCCAACACTTCTTTTGTAAACATACAACCAAATAAAATAGTAAAAGAAATGGATATATTAATCGCCAAAAAGACATCTAATAATCCGGAAGGAATTGTAACGATGAACATAGCAATAGCCGTCAATAAATATAATGCTACACCTAAATCCGCTTTTTTCATCTATGTTCACCTTCCTTTCTTTATTCTTTATTCTTTATTTTTCTATACACGTCCCTGTAAATGATATACAAATGCCAACACTTCTGCTACTGCCTGGTACATTTCCGGCGGAACTGCTTCTCCCACCTCTACATTAGCAAATAACATACGTGCCAAGGGTTTATTTTCTACAATTTCTATTTTATTTTCTCTGGCAATTTCTTTGATTTTCTGTGCCAGATAATCTTGTCCTTTGGCTATTACAACCGGAGCATCACTAACTGCCGGATCATACTTAATTGCTACCGCATAATGAGTCGGGTTAGTAATAACAACATCAGCCTGTGGAAGAGCCTGCATCATTCTTCGCCTTGATACTTCCATCATTTTTTGACGAATCTTTCCTTTAATCTGAGGATCCCCTTCCTGGTTTTTATATTCTTCTTTTACTTCCTGCTTCGTCATTTTCATATCTTCTGAAAATTTCCATTTCTGGTATGCATAATCAGCAAAAGAAAAAATAAGATAAACGGCTGCAATCCGGATTCCCAAATCCGTAACTACCTGTAAAATAAGCTGCAACGCAGGCATAATATCCATATCATAGAGTAAAAACAAATAATTCGTCCTATCTTTTATGTATCCATATGCCATCCACACTATAATTGCAATTTTAATAATCGATTTTACTAATTCAACAATGGAATTAGCCGAAAAAATTTTTTTAAATCCATTAATCGGATTCAATTTGGATAACTTAGGTTGCAAGGTCTTAGCTGTCGGCTGCCATTTTACCTGCCACAAATCACTGACAAAAGCTACCAAAAATCCTATCAGTAAAATCGGCAACACAATTAATAATATCTGAACGCCACCCTGTCGAAGTAATAATATCAATTCCCTTTGCGGTGCAGTACCACCAATAAGATTTACCACCTGCGGAATCCGGTTATAAGTAGTCTCAAAAGTTTCTAAAAAATTAATCCCCATCTTACCGGTCCAAATTTTCAACACCAAAAACAGAGTCATTAGCCCCATCCCGTTGGCCATTTCTTTGGATTTGGCTACCTGCCCTTCTTTTCTGGCATCTGATAATTTTTTCGCAGTGGCCGGTTCTGTCTTTTCTCCTCCGGGACCATCTTTTGCAAAAAACTGAAGATTATATTCTAATATCACATCATTGCCTCCACAAATGCAACCACCATGGTCTTAATTTCAGTGTAAATAAAATCTGAGATTCCCGGAAGCATAGTCATCGTTAAAAATAACAATAATAATCCTATTAACACTTTCATCTGCATACCTACAGCAAACATATTCATCTGTGGTGCAACCTTAGCCAAAATACCAAGTAAAGCATTTAATAAAATCATTACAGCAAACATAGGCAGACAAATACGTAAAGCAATCAGTACATAATCTGCCATAAATTTAAGCATTGCATCCAATAATTTATCGGAATTCAAAACAGCACCGCCTATAGGAATCAGATGAAAACTTTCATTCAATGCTTTCAATATATATTCATAAATACCGGTAATAATCAGAATCAATATAATAGCATAATTATAAATCATACCGGTGATACTCATATTTTCTTTTGTTGTCGGATCCATCAAACTTGCCATGGATAATCCTGCTTCCATATCTATAATTCTTCCTGCAAATCCCACTATCGTAGTACATATATTACAGGCAAATCCCATCAACAGCCCTACAATTGCTTCTTTTAAAACCAAAACAGCATATTCCCAAAGGGTATTATATATCAGAATAGGTTTTTCCCACATGGCATAATACAGTAACAAGGTTACCACAAAAGATAATCCTACACGGACTCTTCTGGGGGTATTGTTCATGCTAAAAAAAGGTACTGCATATATCAGACAGGAAACTCTGCAAAAAATCAGCATAAAATATTCCAGCTCATCCATTGAAAATGAATAATTAATCATATGTCTTTACCTTATGTATACTGAAAAATCTGTCCACAAACCAACCATATATTCAACCATGTTATTTAACATCCAATGTCCCAAAATAATGATAGCCGCAAAAATAGCCAGTATTTTAGGTACAAATGTCAATGTCTGTTCCTGAATACTGGTGACCGTCTGAAAAATACTTACAATCAAACCAACCACCAATGAAACAAGCAACACAGGTGCCGCCGTAATACATATAATATACAGAGCCCGGCTACAGATTTGTACAACATTGTCTATGGTCATATTCCATTTCTCCTTCTAATATCTGTTTTTAATAAAAGGTCTTTATCAGACTTCCTATTACCAGATTCCAACCATCTGCCAATACAAACAAAAGAATTTTAAAAGGCATGGAAATCGTAGTTGGCGGAAGCATCATCATACCCATACTCATTAAAGTCGAAGCAACGACCATGTCTATTACAATAAATGGTATATATATGATGAATCCTATAATAAATGCTGTCCGCAGTTCTGAAATAATAAAACTGGGGATCAGAACTGAATTCGGGATTTCATCCAAATCATCTGTCCATTCTTCGCCGGCTATATCCATAAACAACTTAACATCTTTTACCTGTGTTTGTTTATACATAAATTGTCTGAGTGGTTCCATTCCCCTCTCCAATGCTTCTTCCTGAGTAATCTGTCCCGCATCTAAGGGTTTAATAGCCTCTGTATTAATCTGATTAATGACCGGACTCATAATAAAAAATGTTAAAAACAATGCCAAGCCAATCAAAATCTGGTTAGAGGGGGCCGTCTGAGTATTCAACGCATTACGGGTAAAATGTAATACAATAATAATACGAGTAAACGAAGTCAACATAATTATTAACGTAGGTGCTAAAGCAATTAACGTTAACGTAATTAAAATCCGTAATGTAGAACTTAGCTCTCCATTATCTCCATTTACCGTTACGGTTAACCCGTTTGCAATATTCAATTCCTGTAACTCTTCCGGTGTTTCAGCCGTCCCCGGCTGTCTTAAAACAGTTTCATTTCTGTCTGTTCCGGTAAGATTACTATCCAAAGAACCTACCGCCTGTGCAGTAACTGATGGACAGATAAAGAATATGCCCGCCATAATCAGCAGGCATATCGTTTTTATAAATTTAATGTTAAAGCTATGTAAATTTTTCATCTTAATGTCTATTTTCCTCGTTGGTATCAGTTTTATTTCCCAATTGTTTCTGCTTTACTTTTTCCAAAATTTTATGGAAATCCATATTCACATTTACATTGTTCTCACTAAAAACCATATCTTCCTTACGGACTTCTCCCAACATAGTAACAGTATCCTTGCACACTGCCATGCAATAATATTTACTTCCTACCCTGACAATCTGCATATACTTGTTATTGGAAATTCTTAAAGTCTCTATCAGTTCCATATTTCCGGTTTTATACTTGTCTTTTTGTATTCCGGCAATATATCTTGTTGAAATCCATGTAATTGCCAGTACAAAAACAAATATAAAAAGTACGGTTATTAATTGAATCACTGACTCAAGACCCGTAGTCATTGATAATAGCATATTAACCTACTACCTTCTTAACTGCCTCAAGAACACGATCTGCCTGGAAAGGTTTTACAATAAAATCCTTTGCTCCGGCCTGAATAGATTCGATAACCATAGCCTGCTGTCCCATAGCAGAACACATAATTACACTTGCTTTTGGATCTGCCGCTTTAATACCTTTTAAAGCAGCGATACCATCCATCTCCGGCATAGTGATATCCATTAATACAAGGTCTGGTTTTAATTCGTTATATTTCTCAATACCCTTTGCTCCGTTTTCAGCTTCACCAACAACATTATATCCGTTTTTAGTAAGAATATCTTTAATCATCATTCTCATAAATGCTGCATCATCACAAATTAAAATATTTTTTGCCATTTTTTAGCTCCTTATTTTATCCTTATTTAATAATCTCAGTTACACGTATACCAAAACTCTCTTCAATTACTACAACTTCACCTTTAGCAACAAACTTACCGTTAACCAAAACGTCAACCGGTTCTCCTGCTAATTTCTCAAGTTCAATAATTGTTCCCGGTGAGAAATCTAAAATTTCTGCTATAGACTTGGTTGTTCTACCCAATTCAACCGTTACCTGCAACGGAACATCCATAATCAAATTAATATTCTCATTACCTGCAACCGGATTTACATTGGTTGAAAAACTCTGGAATTGTGCGGGTTGATAATTCACTGCCTCCGCCGGCATTCCCATATTTGGCATTCCAGGATACGGCATCATCCCCGGCATTCCCATATTTGGCATTCCGGGATATCCGTAATACGGCATTCCCATATTTGGCATCTGTCCCATTGCAGGATCCATTCCCGGCATTCCCATATTTGGCATCTGTCCCATTGCAGGATCCATTCCCGGCATCATCTGTGGTGCCGCATCAGGCATTGGTGATGCCATTGGTGTAGGTTCAGGTGTTGCAACCGGTGCAGGTTCAGCAGAAGAATCACCCATAGCCTCTCCCAAAAAGGTAGCTACTAATTCTTTTGCAAAATCTACCGGATATAACTGTAAAATGGTACTGTCTACCAAATCTCCTATCTGCATTTTAAAAGCAATTTTTACAAAAGTTCCGGCCAGGAAATTAGCAATTTCTTCTCCCATTCTGAAATCTTGTAAATCTACTAAGCTTGCTTCCGGGGGGCTGATATCAATCATAGAGCCAAGCATTTGTGAAAGAGAGGTTGCTGCCGAACCCATCATCTGGTTCATAGCTTCCGAAATAGCACTTAAATGCAATTCCCCTAACTCTCCGTCTGTATTGGTTCCGTCACCACCCATCATTAAATCTGTGATAACTTTAACGTCATGCTCTTTTAAAATTAAAATATTATGTCCGTCTAATCCTGTAGTATACTTAATCTGAATAAACACACAAGGTTTTTCATAATACTCCAATACATTTTCCCATGTAGCAAGACTTACAACCGGTGTTGTAATATCTACCTTACGGTTTACCAACGAATAAAGTGTGGTTGCGGATGTACCCATGCTAATATTAGCAACTTCACCGATAGCATCTTTTTCTGTCTCTGTTAATAAGTTTTCATCTATCTGGCTTCCCACAATAGAGCTGGCTTCTGTAGTTGCTTCAAATTCTGAATCAGCAGCCATACCACTTAAAAGGGCATTAATCTCATCTTGAGATAACATTCCATCCATTTCTTTATTCCTCCTCTCTAATCACAGATGTTACACGGACAGCATATTTTTCATTGTTAGTTCCCGGTAATGCTGTGAATTTTCTTATATTTCCCACATAGACCTCTAAATCCGAGTCTGTCTTTGTATTCAATCTGATAATATCCCCACATTGCAGATTTGTAAAATCACTAACCGTAATCTGGTTAGTTCCCAATTGCACTTTTACAGGTACCTCTACCTTTCTAAGCATCATTTCCACATACTGCATGTAATCTTCATCTGAAGATTCCTGAATACTTGAGAACCAAGACTTAGTATTCAGCTTATCTATAATACCTTCCACTGTAAAAAATGGTAAGCATATATTTACGAGACCTTCTACGTCACCTACTTTAATATTCAACGTAATAATAGCAATCATATCTGTAGGTGAAATAATCTGTGCAAACTGAGGGTTCGTTTCAATTCTCTCCAAAAACGGATTAATCTCCACCACGTTTCTCCATGGCTCCTTCATGAGCTGCATGCACAAAATTAAAATCTTTTCAATAATGGTCATCTCTATTTCTGAAAAATCACGAGTCTTCTTCAGCGCTTCTCCCTGACCACCCAACATTCTGTCAATAACTGCAAATCCCAAATTCGTTGCAAAGTCAATTATGATAGAACCGGGCAAAGGATTAAAATTAATAACTCCTAAAATTACTGGATTAGAAAGGGCATTGGAAAATTCTGAAAATACTACGGTTTCCGAACTGGCCACCGTAACCTGTACGTTCTTTCTTAAATATACCGGCAACGTCGTAGATAACAATCTTGCATAATGTTCATATATAAATTCCAAAGTTCTAAGATTTTCCTTAGAGAATTTGGATGGACGGGCAAAATCATAATTTTTGACCTGCTTTTCGTCCTTTTGTGCTATTTCATCTGCATTCAGTTCACCTGTACTTAATGCTGCAAGCAAACTGTCTATCTCATTTTGAGATAATACTTCTCCCAAGCAGGCTCACCTCCCGTCGTAACTTCTTCTGTCTTCTTTTACTGAGTCAATCCCTTGGTAAAAGTAACGTTGAAAATAAACTGAGAATCAAATAATTTCTGAAGTCTCTGTAAAATTTCCATTCTGATACCATCAGTTCCCTGCTGAATTTCTTCTAATGTATAACTTCCGATTACACTGATGATCTCACCTTTAATTAAATCCGCCTGTGTTGTAACGGTAGGCTGTAATTTCTTGTAATCCGCATGCTTCATATTAAGAGAAAGAGAAACTGCAACCAAATAGTAATGCTGGTTTCCGTCTGCACCTATCGTCAATGGAATAGTCAACTCTTCTCCAAGAGGAATAACATCAATGTCTGCAATCGGCACATCCACTACCGGCGCCGCTGTAGATGTTGTACTCTGATTTCTTAAATCCAAATTAATTGCTGCTGAGATATCATCTATCAAAGCCGATGTCTTCTTGGCTGTTCCGGTAACTGAAAACATCATAATTGCAGTCAAAACAATATTCACAATCAACAATGCTAATATAAGAATAGATAACATATTCTTTTTCATCAGTGCATCTCCTTTTATTCACCACTTAATTCATTATAAATCTTAATTTCTATACGACGATTCTTCGCTCTTCCTTCCGGTGTAGAATTGTCTGCAATAGGCATATACTCTCCCCGTCCGGAATGTTTTATCTGTGCCGGTTCCAATGTTGTGTGCTCAACCAAATAATCAAACATGGAAAGCGCTCTGGAACTGCTGAGTTCATTATTATTAGCATAACGGCTTGTATGGATTGGGATGTTATCCGTATGCCCTTCGATTTCAATCTCACTTTCCGCATATCTTTCCAGAATCAAAGCCACTCTTTCAATAATCGGCAATGCCTCTTCTTTTAACTGTGCACTACCGGAATCAAAAAGAATTGCTCCTTTTAAAGTTAATTGCACATATTGAGAAGTGAAATCCAACTGAATCATATCTTCCATCTGGCTTTCCTCAATAGCTTCTTCTATCCGTTCTGCCAGTTTTTCAGATTCTTCCAATTTTGCTTCTTCTAATTTTTGCTGCAATTCATCAATTTTTTCTGTTTCCTGCTCGCTTTCGGCTTCCTTACCCATGGTATCCATGTACTGATCCAGTTCATTCAACTGACTGACACCATTTCCCAATAACATCCCTTCTCCAACGGAAATTTGTCCACCATTAAAAATGCTGAATGTCTGGGAAAAAGAAGCTGCGATAGCCTCGAATTTCTGAGCATCTACCGTTGACATAGAGAAAAGCAAAACGAAGAAACAAAGCAACAGGTTCATCAGGTCGGAAAATGTGTCCATCCAGGCCTTCGAAGGCTTTTGCGGTTCTTCCTTTTTTCTCTTAGCCATCTAAGTCACCTCCGCCGGCTTCCATTGCTTCTTTTTCTGCCGGTGATAAGAATGATTTTAATTTTTCTTCAATAACTCGAGGATTTTCTCCTGCCTGAATTGACAAAAGTCCCTCTATCATTACTTCTTTAATTGTCATCTCGGCATTGTTGTTAACATTTAACTTCTGTGCAACCGGCGTACAAATCCAGTTAGCAAGTAAGGAACCATATAAAGTTGTAAGCAACGCAACCGCCATAGACGGACCGATGGTAGATGGGTCATCCATCTGCTGAAGCATGTTAACCAGACCAATCAAAGTACCAATCATACCCCAAGCAGGCCCCATACCTCCAAGGTCATTCCAAAATGCAATATTCTTTTTATGTCTGTCATCAATACTGCTCATTTCTGTTTCCAGAATACCACGAACCAGCTCAGGATCCGTACCGTCAACGATTAACAATACACCCTTTCTCAAAAAAGCATCGTCTAATTCCGCTGACGCTTCTTCCAGTGCCAGCAAACCTTCCTTACGGGCAATATTGGACAATTCTATAATCTTACGAATAATCTCCGGCAAATTAAATTTTGGCACTTTAAACACGAGACCAATACTCTTAATACCATTCATAAATTCCTGCATGGTCTTTGCTGCCAAGGTAGCACAAAACGCCCCACCGAATGTAATCAAAATAGATGGTACGTTAACGAAGTTTAGTAACGTAGAAAGGCTGTTTCCCCAAAGAATACCAAAAATAACTAAACCAAAACAAACAACTATACCAACTAATGATGCTATATCCACAAGTCACACCCTCTTTTATATGTAATATCAACGAATGGACATACTTAGCCCACCCTCTTCATAATTCTACTAAAAAAAACAAGTATTGTCTACTTCATTTTTTGTAAAAAGGCACCAGAAACCTGAAAGATATCCCAGTGCCTTTTGTTTATTCTATATTATTATCTCTTCAAATTAACCAATTCTTCTAACAAAGTATCTGATACTGTAATGATACGGCTGTTTGCCTGGAAACCTCTTTGGGTAGTAATCATTTCCGTGAATTCTGCGGAAAGGTCAACGTTACTCATTTCTAAAACACCTGTATTCATGTATCCGCCACCGGAGGTAATGTCTACACCGATACCATCAAATTCTCCGGAGTTTAAAGTTGCAGAGTAGAGATTATCCCCTTCTTTTTCCAAACCGGATGCATTGGCAAATTCTGCCACTGCAATCTGTCCCAATAATTTGGTCTGTCCATTGTCATAAGAAGCATAAATCATACCATTCTGCTGAATGGAAACACCGGACATTTCTCCCAGTTTTCTACCGGTTCCCAGGCCATCCTTGTCACCACTGGTTGCTGCAATGGTAGAAGAACCACTGTTGTTGTACATGGTGGTAGTGGAGAGGTCAACATCAATATTTGAAAATCTGCTTACCTGGTTATCATCCACTTCTGTAGTAATTCCCGCAAGATTCAACATTATATTCTGCTTATTACTCTGACCATTTACACCGCTGAAAACACCGGTAGTTGGATTATAAGTAATCTTACATCCCTGAATCTGTTCTTCATTGTAAGAAATTTTTTCTGTTACATCAGTTACTTTTGCTGCATTTAACGCATCAGCATCTTGAGCTGTCAATAAATATAATACAGAGTAACTAAATTCGGTAGCTGTACCTCCTTGAGTTGTAGCCGGAATTTCTCCCGTAACAAATTGATTAGCTAATTCTTCAAAACTATTTGCACCATAAGCCTCTGCCAAATCTTTTCTATTCTTCAATACTTCATCCGAAGGATTAGGATTAATGGTTACAGTCTTCTTTGTAGTATCAACTGTTATTCCCAAGTCATCTTTGTTAAGAGTTGCAACCTGTTCCGTTCCGTTCATAATCTTCGTTTTATCCGTGTTATCCAATTCATAACCCTCTTTTAATTGAACGGAACCTGTTCTATTGACAGGAGTCGTATTTCCATCTCCCAACAAACTCTGAAAAGTAACACCGGATGGAAGCTTAATTTCCTCGTTATTCTGATCCAAGATACTATTTAACTGAAGAGCATATTCGCCTTCTGTATCTGTAGCTTTGATATTTAATCTAACTGTGTAGCTATATCCTAAATCATCATAAATCTGTAAGTTAACATTCTTTCCTGAAGAACTTGTTACATCTGTATCGTTCTTATCCAAAATACCGGAAAGGTATCCTTTACTGGTTGCTTCCGGTGGATATGTAAGATTTTCAGGAGACATAATACGAAGTGGCTGAACCGTATCTTTCTTTATGTCCATAGTTTCCGGATCTACACCCCATCCCATAACATTGTAACCATTACTTGTCATAGCAAGGTTACCAACTCCGTCTACATAGAAAGAACCATCTCTGGTAAAGAAATTGTCCTGACCGTTGCTAACTACGAAGAATGCATCTCCGGTAATCATAATGTCGAATGGGTTGTTAGTTGTCTGGGAAGCTCCCTGAGAGCTAATATTTGTATTGATAGCACCGGATTTAACACCAAGACCAATCTGTCTTGCATTAACACCACCGGTTCCGGTAGTTGCATTCGGTCCGGATGCGCTCTGTGTTGTCTGATACATTAATTCTGAAAAAGTAACACTCTGAGCCTTATATGCTACGGTATTAACATTGGCAATATTGTTACCGATTACGTCCATCTTTGTCTGGTGAGTTTTTAAACCTGCCACACCAGAATACATTGATCTCATCATAATGAAATGACCTCCTTTATTTTTTTGCTGTATGAGTTCCTTCTGTCGTTCAGGAACTTAAGCCTCCTGTAAGGTCCGGCTATACGATTACAGCTCCATCGATATTAGTAAAAACATTTTCTCTTGCCTGGGTTTGATCCATGGCAGTAATAACTGTATTGCTTGGCACATTTACAATAAATGCCAACTGGTCAACCATGACCAACGATTCTCTGATTCCTTTCTCTCCGGCCTTTTTTAACCCTTCACTTAAACGGTTTAACTGATTCTCCGATAAGGTAAGGTTTCTGTCTGCCAACCGGTTGGATGCATGTTTGGAAAAACGGATTTCACTGTTTACTTCTCCTGTTTTCTGCTTCCAGATTTCCTCAAAGCTTAACCCCTGTGAATTCGTCGTCTGCGAAGCTTTGGGCGATTTCTTCAGGTATTGCTCCTGCAGTTCATTCATAGAAAGGAATTGACTTTGCTGAAGTTTCATTTCCTCATTTCCTTTCTATGTACTATTCTGCCGGTGTTTCTTCTGTTTTATCTGCTGTTAATTCTTTGTATTTGTCAGCATACGCATTATATGTTTCCATGGTTTCTTCATTTATCAGTCCTTTTTGATAAGAACTGAAGTTTTCATACTTAGACATTACTGCGTAAATGGTTCCTGTATGGTCTGCAGTAATTTCATCAAGTTCAGGAAGATTGCTTAATTCTTGCATGAAATCCTGAATCGGTGCCACCGCTAATTCCTGGAACTTTTCTACATAAGCTTCATAAACAGCCGTATTCTCTTTGCCCAAGAAATCTTTCTGATAGCTGGTCATATTCTCGTATACCATAATCAGATTTTCAATAGATTGTAAATTATCCTGTGTTATTTTTGCCGCCGCAGGAAGTTTGTTCATTTCTTTTACAAATGCTTCCACAACTTTGCTTGCCTGCATATATGTACTGTCTGCAACGGTATCCAAATCATCAATGGAATAAAGTGTTTCATCGATAGAAAGGTATGCCTTATTGTTTTCATATACAACATAATCTACTGTACCTTCCGGGAATGTAGTATTTCCTGAACTGTCAGTTACTTTCATAAAAACATACTGTCCTACCAAAGAAGATGCTCTCTGCAGTGTCATTCCGCTGGTTAAGTTCTGCATTTCTTCTAATTCTGAGAAAGTTGCCAACTGGGAAATATATTCCGTATTAGATGTCGGTTCCAAAGGATCCTGATATTTCATCTGTGCTACAAGCAACTGTAAAAATGCATCTTTATCCAGACTGGAATTAGATGTTTTAGCTTCTTTGTTAAGACTGGATATGGATTCTAAAATCTGTCCGTCTTTTACTTGTGCTATAGTACTCATCTTTTCTCCTTTCTGCTTATTTCATTAAGCTTTTTCATAATTCTTTGAAATAAGTCGTTACTCATCTCACTTTAAATTCTTTACTATACTGTATAATCTACAGTATTTCCGTTTCTAATCATCATATCTGCTACGATTCTGTCATCTGCAGACATCTCTTCTGATAAGAATTCTTCCGAATCTTCTAATCCATTCAAACGGATTCTTCGGTTTCCATTTTTACTTCTGCCATCTTCAAAACGTTTCTGTTCCTGTTCCTGCTGGTCCAGACTTCTTTCAAATCCTTGGGCAGATACGTTAACTTCTACAGATTCCACTTTCAATCCCTGTTCTGTAAAGTTTTCTTTCAACTGAACCAACTGAGCTTCCAATGCTGCTTTTACAGCCTCATTTTCTGTTGTAAATACTGCTGTAAGAACTCCTCCTGTACTGGTTAGCTGCACTTTCACATTACCCAAAGATGCAGGATGTAACTGAAGTTCCATTTCTGTGGTATCTTCTTTTACATGTACTCTAATCTGTTCTGTAATTTGGTTGATAATTTCCTGTCCGCTAACTCCGTATGAAGTTGTAGAACTACCGGCATTTTCCACTGCCTCTGCCAACTGATTTACAAAACTCTGTGTAAACTGTTGTGGCTGATTGAATTCTTCTTTCGTTCCCGTGGAATCATTCTTTACATTCTGATTAGTTCCTGTTTGCGGGATTACTGTACCTTCTTTTGAAACATCAGCATTTTCTACTGCCTTGACGTCATTTCTTTCATAAGAAACTTCTTTTATTATATCTGTCACAACTTCTGTGATTTCTGTAGCTTCTGTTTCTATAGCTACTGCGTTTTGTGCAACCTTCACTGTCACTTCCGGCAGTTCTGCATCTTCTGACACAGTTTCATTCTCCATTTCCGGTACTTTTGCTTTTTCCGCCACAGCACTTAAGATTGCATCCATCTCACCTTCTGTCAGATTGTAATCCTGTACCATCTGTGTTTTCATTTCCTGTGCCATATTCATTAATGTTTTTAAATCTGCAAACAATTCTTCATTAGTCATTAATGATAAAGCATCACATTCCGGATTTAAAGCCATAACCACATCTGTCAGATTTTCCGGATTCAACAACTCAACCGGCGTTAATCCTAATGTTTCCAACACAAGTTCGACATCTTCTACGGTTACATCAAAAATCCTAGCAATTTCTTCCACCATTTTATCTGCCGCTTCAACAACTTCTGTTTCAACGTCTTCTTCTGTTTTCACAGCTTTAACTTCTTCTGTCTGTTCTTTCAACTGACGTGACGTTTTATTTTCCCTGATGTTAGTATGGCTCTGCAGTTTTTCTACTTCTTCTGTTTTGGCAGATGCAAATTCTTTTGAATTTTCTTCCGGATTTTGTGTTTTATCAAACACTTCCGAAAAACAACCCTTACCTTGTACGTTCTGGTTTTTTTCCGTATTGTTAACATTTCCCGGAAACACAGGTTTCGATTTCACATCTGAAATTATTGTACTGGTCATCTTCTCCCTCCTTTCTTCTTTCTGTATATCGGCAAAGAAGGGCAAAAGCTTAAGAGTCAGGTTCCATGATTTTCGTCAATTTCGCCGCAATTTCTGCATCCATAGCTCCCAGAATTTTTCCTCTGTCTTCCGCTGACATTTCTTTTAAAATTCTGGCTGCAAGTTCCAGATTATTAGTCATTTCTTCAAAAATTGCCGCTGCCTGCTTCGGTTTCATCTCAGAATATGCCTGTGCATAATCCTGAATCTCTTTACTTTCTTCTAATTGTGTCACAACCTGTTTATATAAAAATTCCGCCGTAGCAGGATCTATGCTTTCATAATACTTTTGATATTCTTCCACTCCCGGACCTTTTTCCGCATAAATTACTTCCTCGAAAAATTCTGTTTTAATTCTTTCAAATTCTACCTGTCCTGCTTCAAATGTTTTTAAACGTGTTATTTCTTCTTTTAATTTTGCGTTTTCTTCTTCCAAAGTGGATGATTTAATGTCTTCCTGTTCCAGCTGTAATTCCAACAGCTTAATCTGTTCCACAGCTTCTTTCAGATTGGTATAGCCTGCATATTCATCTTCTACCACTTCGCCCTCCATTCCCAATGGAGTTTCACTTGGAAGAATCTGGTTTACTACAGGTACATCTTTTAAAAGAGGTGTTAAAACACTGCTTCCAAATCCACCTACATCTAATTTAATTAAGACACACAAAATCAGAAGCCAGATACCTACAATGGCCATTGTAGTCAGAATGATTGGAATATTACTTCCTTCTTCTTCCAGTTCCGCTTCCTGATCCGCCAATTCTTTTGCACGTTTCTTCGCTTCTTTACGCTGTGCCTTCTGTTCTGCCTTCAAACGTTTGCGCTCTTCTTTAATTGATTTTGCATCCATTCCGGATTCCATATAATTCTCTTCTGCCATAATTTCTATTCTTCCCGCTGTCTTCTTCCATAGGTGAAGCTGACAAGCTCATCTATCTCTTTACTTTCTCTTGCATTTTCTTCCTGCAGAAAGTTTTCAAAAGCTTTTTCTTTCAATTTTTCTTGAGCTTTTCTTTCTTGCATGACCTCAGTTAATTTTGCTGCCTTTATATCCACCTGATGCTGTGCTTTCTCTACACAAGTCGTCTGCGCTATTATAAACTCGCCCATACGTACAATAGCTTCCTGATTTTCTTTGATACGTT
Organism: Lachnospiraceae bacterium; assembly: GCA_017521195.1. Classification (GTDB taxonomy): domain Bacteria; phylum Bacillota; class Clostridia; order Lachnospirales; family Lachnospiraceae; genus SFDP01. Next base: position 11,738 of record JAFXGP010000091.1, on the reverse strand, counting down.
CCACCTGAAGATTATTTTGCAAAAGCTTGCGTACTTCTGCCTCATAATCGGCTTTTCTATCTTTTAGCTTTTGCAACTTTTCTTCTTCTTCGCGCAACTCCTGATTCGCAAGCATAAATTCTGTTTTCGCCTGATCTTCTAACTTATATTTAATATTTAAAATATTTTGCATCCGATATATGAATTTTGACATAAGCAACTCCATACAAACACTCTTTGCACTTACATACAAACAGATGCTTGTTAATCCTCAAATAATGCTTTTAACCGACCAACACTATCTTCAAATGCAACTTTTTCATACACATCCTGACACAAAAACTGATTTACATCATTAATTTTTTCAATGGCATAGTCAATCGAAGGATTACTGCCTCGTTTGTAGGCTCCTATATTAATCAAGTCTTCTGCCTCATTGTATGTGGCCATTACATTCTTTAATTTACCTGCCAGTTTTTTATGTTCACCGGTTGCGATCTGACTCATACATCTGGAAATGCTCTGAAGTACGTCAATTGCCGGATAATGATTTTTATGTCCTAATTTTCTACTGAGCATAATATGCCCATCTAAAATACTTCTGGCCGTATCGGTAATTGGCTCATTGAAATCATCACCATCTACCAAAACCGTGTATAATCCGGTAATAGACCCACAAGCTCCATTACCGGCTCTTTCCAACAATTTAGGCATTTCCGCATATACACTTGGCGGATATCCTCTGGATACCGGTGGTTCCCCGTTAGCCAGTCCAATTTCTCTTTGCGCCATCGAGAAACGTGTTAAAGAGTCCATCATCAAAAGTACATCTTTTCCCTGATCTCTAAAATACTCCGCAATGGCTGTTGCGGTTTTGGCAGCCTTATTTCGCTCTAACGCAGGGCGGTCCGAAGTAGCCACTACAACCACCGAACGTTTCATTCCTTCTTCTCCCAAATCCCGTTCCACAAATTCTCTTACTTCTCGGCCACGTTCACCTATCAAAGCAATGACATTAATATCTGCTTTGGTATTACGGGCAAACATCCCCATTAATGTGGATTTTCCAACACCGGAACCGGCAAATATCCCAATTCGCTGCCCCTTCCCTACAGTTAGAAGACCGTCTACAGCCTTCACTCCCAAGGAAAGAACCTGATTAATTATCACTCTACTCATAGGATCCGGCGGCGGTGCTTCCACCGGATATGCCTGTCCATTGGTCAGCACACTTCCGTCCGTAGGTCTTCCAAGACCATCCAGACATTTTCCCAAAAGTTCCGGTCCTACCCATACTTTCAGATTTTCACCTGTATTTTCCACCACATTTCCCAAGCCGATGCCATCGGTTACATCATAAGGCATCAACTGGGTTTTTCCTTCTTTAAAACCTACGACTTCCGCCAAAATCGGTTTTGCATCTTCCCCTTCAGGATAGATATAGCAAACATCTCCTAATTTAGCATCCGGTCCTGCAGATTCTAAAGTCAATCCAACCACATTTACAATTTTTCCTTTTTTCTTAATCAATGATTGGTCCAGTATTTTATTATATTTTTCAAAATTAATGGTCAGTTCCATTATTTTCTTTCCTTAATATAATTTTCTGTAAGTTCCTCTACCCTTCGTAGGATAAAAGCCTAAGTTTTCTTGTAAGTTCCTCCACCTGAAGTCCTACACCACAGTCATAAATCCCACTACTTGTTTCAATCATACATTCATTTTCATGCAAAATAGTATCCTGAATAAATTCAACCGTAATAGACTTGGAAGGAAGTTCTTCCATCAGAACATCTCTTTGTTCCAACACTTTTTCGTAATCTGCCTTGCTGATATGAACCAGGAATTCTTTTGCTCCCTCCGTATTGCGTATGGTGTTACTGATAACATGCAATAAAATTCCTTTATAATCTTTTAAATCTACATTAAAAATTTCTTCATAGATTCCTGTTAATGTCTGAATAAATTTAGGTTCCAATTCATCAATCAGCTTTTGGTATTCCTGTTCCATAGCCATTGCCTGCATTTCCAGCTCTTTCTTCGCTGCATCCAATTCAGCCATTGCCTGCTTCTTACCTTCTTCATATCCTGCCTGTCTGCCTTCCTCCATAGAGCGTTTTTTCAAGAAAGAAATATTCTTTTCCGCTTCTTTACGCATCTCATCGATTTCAGCCTGAGCTTCCGCAATCAGTTCTTCTGGGCTTGGACCTGTGTAAACCGGTTCTTCCGGCTCTACCATTCCCTCAGCATCCGCATATTCATCCATACCCATATCCACAAACAAAGGATCTATCTCCGGTGCATTTAATCCCGATTGAAAACCAACCGGTACACTTTCCTTAAAAGCAGGAAAAACAGTGGCCAGTTTCTTCGCTACCAGTTCATTGGTATCTACCACAACAGGATCTTTTTCTTTTAATACAAACTGATTTGCTTTAATCAGATTCTTAGACAACAATTTCGTCTCCTCCACCTCTGGAAATAACAATTTCTGCAGAATCTTCCAGTTTTCTGATGATATTTACAATCTTCTGCTGTGCTTCTTCTACGTCTTTCATACGAACCGGACCCATGAATTCCATGTCTTCCCGAATCATTGCTGCAAGACGTTTTGACAGGTTGTTGAAAATTGCAGCCTGAACATTTTCATTAGCACCTTTAAGTGCCACTGCCAGGTCGTTATTATCTACATCACGAAGTACACGCTGAATAGATCTGTCATCCAATAACAGAATATCTTCAAATACGAACATCTTCTTACGGATTTCATCCGCCAATTCAGGTTCTTCAATTTCAAGAGTTTCCATAATATGTTTTTCGGTACCACGGTCTACAGCATTTAAGATTTCAACAACTGCATCCACACCACCGATAATGGTGTAATCCTGATTTACCAGGTTTGCAAGTTTTGATTCCAAAATCTTTTCCACTTCCTTGATAATATCCGGACTTGTTCTATCCATCATAGCCACACGTTTTGCAACGTCCGCCTGTCTTTCCGGAGGCAGGGCTGAAATAATCATAGAAGCCTGGAATGGTGAAAGGTACGATAAAATAAGAGCAATCGTCTGCGGATGTTCATCCTGAATAAAGTTTAACAACTGTGATGCATCTGTCTTACGTACAAACTCGAATGGTTTTACCTGTAAAGAAGCCGTAAGTTTTCCAATAACAGACATCGCCTTTTCTGTACCAAGAGCCTTCTCCAAAAGTTCTTTGGCATAACCGATACCACCTTCGGCAATATACTGCTGCGCCAGACAAAGCTGGTAAAATTCTTCAATAATACCTTCCTTTATCTGGGGAGTAATGCTTCTTGTATTGGCAATTTCCAAAGTCAATTCTTCTATTTCTTCTTCTTTTAAATGTTTAAAAATACGAGCGGATTTTTCCGGCCCTAATGCAATCAGTAAAACTGCTGATTTCTGGAGTCCTGACATTTTATCTTCGCCTGAACGCGCCATGTTTTATCCTCCTATATGTTACATTCCCCAATCTTCATTTAACCAGTTACGAAGCAGATTCGCAGCTGCTTCCGGATTTTCATCCACGAATTTTTCAATCAGTTTTCTGGTCTCAGATTTAGTTTCAACTTCCAATTCTTCCAAAGGAGTTTCCGGAATAGAATCTAATAATTTTTCAACGGATACTTCTTCTTCCTCAACTACTGTTTTTTCACTTCTCATGCTTCTAAAGATTACAAATACCAATAATCCTAAGATCAATACAATCAGAACAATTTGTAAAATATCTGTACCTGTAACCGGAAGTCCTTCTGCGTCAATGTACATAGGTTCTTCATAAGCAATAAAAGAAATATTTTCTGCTTCAATACCTGATGCCTTTGCTACCAAATCAACTAAGTCTTCATCCACTTCCAGCTTGGTTCTTTCCTGATTCATGGCTTTATATTCATCCCATGTAATACCATCTAAAAGCCCCTGGTTCTTTGCATCTTCTTCTTTTAAAACTTTATACTTAATAGCTGCTACCGATACAGATGAATTATTATACTTAATCAATCCTGCTGGAATCTTAGTCAAAGTTACTTTTTCATTTGGAAGATAATCTCTGGAAATTTCGGAAGTATTTGAACTACTGCTTTCATAATCCGGAATTACATAATCTGTATTATCTTCGTTATTGGAGTCTGTTCCCGGAACACCACTAACTCCGCCTGTGGATTCTGCCTCATAAATATCTTCATGACTAAGAACCCCCTGTGTCTGACCGTCCGGAGCATAGAATAAATGCTCTGTTTCTTCCACACTGGAGAAATCCAAATCCAGATTGCTGGATACTTCAATCAAATTAAATTCATTAGTTCCTAACAACACCTTCTTAATGTTGCTTTGTAATATGGTTTCTGTCTGCTGTTTTACCGTAAACTGACTATTGGCCGCTCCCTGAAGTGAACTGGTGTCATCACCGGAAAACAAAAGATTTCCTTCATTATCAATAATGGTAATAGTCTGAATCTTTTTATTTCCCAAGGATGTTTTTACAAACTGCGCAATATTTGCAGCCTGTTCATTTGTCAGTGCATCATTAAGTTCCAACATAATCGCTGCAGATGCATCTTCATTCTGGGCAATCATGGTACCGTTATCTTCCGGAATATGTAAATCTACCTTTGCGGAAACAATGTTTCCCATGCTTTCCAAATCACTTTCCAGCATTTCTTCCTGGTATGCCACATACAATTTTATTTTATCAGATTCTGTAGTTGTCAAACCACCACTGGTAACATCACCGATGGTCATTCTAACTGTAGGAATGTTGTTGGCCCCCAACAATACATTTGCCTGTCCTACCTGACTTTTTTCTACTTTAATCTGATATCCGTCTTCCGAATAAACATAATCAATAGCAGGCGAAGCACCTTCCAACAATTCAATGATCGCCGCTGACTCTTTGGTAGATTCACAAACCACCAAAGTTTCATACTGCGGTCTGGTCAATACGGTGATCAGAATTGCCAGAGCTAAAACTACCCCTGCAGCTATTGATATAATAATCGTCTTTTGTTTTGAATTATACTTATTCCACCAGGCTAAAAGCTTGGCCGGAATCTCTTTTAATTTCTCTACCATAGTCTTTTACCTGTCTTTTAAATTTGCATATTCATAAGTTCTTTGTAGCTTTCCAAGAACTTATCTCTTAATGCTACTGTATATTGTAATGCTGTAGCAGCTTTCTGTTGTGCAATCAACAAATCATGCGTATTATCCGTTTCTCCCAAGGCAAATTTCAATTCCTGATTTTCTTTTTCAGAAATATAAGCATTGGTAGTCTTAATATTTTCCATTGCTACATTCAAAATTCCGGCAAACCCTTCGTTATCTCCCACAGTTGTGCTGGTCATACCCGCAGCTTTTTGCTGGCGTAAAGTCTCAGCCACCATACCGGAATTAACATTATACAATGATGTGATATCCATTTATATGTACTCCTTTATATTACTATTTTCCTAAATTCAATCCCTGCATTGCAATGGATTTACTCGCATTAAATGCTGTAGCATTTGCCTCATAACTACGGCTTGCATCAATCAGGTTCGTCATTTCCGTAATAATATTCACATTTGGATAGGTTACATATCCATTTTCATCCGCATCCGGGTGTGATGGGTCATAAACCATATTCATTTCTGTTTCTTTGTCTTCATAAACACCATCTATCTTTACCCCTTTTCCGGAATACCGGTCAGTGGCCTTATTTAACACATGATGAAACGGTGTCTGTGTATCCTTTTCTGTAAAAGTAACTACTTTTCTGACATAAGGAGAACCATCACTTGTTCTGGTTGTATTGGCATTGGCAACGTTCTCAGAAATAATATCCATACGAAATCTTTGCGCTGTCATACCGCTGGCATTAATATCAAAAGATGTAAACATACCCATATTCTAATTCCTCCTTATTTCATTACACTCTGTAGTCCCTGAAAATGTTTCGTTATACTGTCTGTCAATCCCTGATAACGAATCTGGTTAGATGCTAATTCCACATTTTCCGTATCAATATCTACGTTATTACCGTCTAAACGATAAGACAATGTAGAATGATCTCTATATGTAATCGGATTAAGTCTTTCCAAATCTACATTGGCTACCCGCTCATCAATGGAAGTATAACGTGAATTCTTCATTGCTTTACGTAACTGCTCTTCAAAATTAACATCCTGTCTCTTATATCCCGGTGTATCAACATTTGCAATATTGTTTGAAATCGCTTCGTTTCTGATCCAAGACGCGTCTGCAGCCTTGTCTAACACATTAATATAATTAAATGCTCCTGTATCAAACATAATTTACCTCCATTTTCTCCCAAGTACATTATCTCGATAGTATACCTATTTTATGCATTATCATTTATTATAGTCTATTTAACCAAAATAACAAGTCTTTTCATAAAAAAACACCCCATTTACGAAACTTTAGTTCCATCCATGGGGTGTCAATTTTATTCAAGGTAATCCATTACCCTTTTTTAATTTTTTCTTTTAATTTATCAATTTCTTCATATACAGAATCATTCAGGACTTTAATATAGGTTCCCTTCATCCCTGAAGATCTTGATTCAATAACTCCGGCACTTTCAAACTTACGTAATGCATTTACAATTACAGATCTGGTAATTCCCACTCTGTCTGCAATTTTGCTGGCTACCAGAATTCCTTCCATACCATCCAGTTCTTCAAAAATATGAACAATCGCTTCCATTTCTGAATAAGATAAGGTTCCTATAGCGGAATTAATAACCGATACCTTACGATTTTCTTCTGCACTCTCTTCATTCACTGCACGAAGCATTTCCAAACCAACTACTGTAGTTCCATACTCACAGAGAATAATGTCATCGATATCATAAAACTGTCCTGATTTGTACAGGAAAAGAGTTCCCAGACGTTCTCCGGCAGTCTCTATTGGAGCAATAACCGCGGAATATTTACCAAAGTCAATATTTTCAAAACCCAAAGTTGCCAAATTCACATTTTCTTTAGTAGAAAGTACTGCCAACATTCTATCGTTTAACTGATTATCAATAAATTCTCCTACTTGTTCACACAGCATTTCCCGAATAGGCTCTACTGTAGATGCAAAATCCAATCCTAACACTTTTCCTTTGCGACTGATAACCATAACATTAGAACCTAAAATTTCCTTCATAACACGGCAGATATCATTAAATACCACCTTGCTGGAATTATTATTGTGTAACAGTTCTCCTATTTTTCTGGTTTTATCCAAGAGTTGTATACTACTCATACAGTCTTTCCTCCATCTTTATCTCCAAAAACGTCCATCTTCATAGAGTGATTGTAGCATACTTTTTGCAAAACTTCAATCATTTGGATAAATTTTCTGTTAATTTGGAAAATTTAACTATTCTTTCGGATAAAAACAAGCTGTTGAAATATACAACAGCTTGTAAACTCTGATTATTTTTTTTCAATAATATTTCCACATTCTTCATTTGGACAAACCAGCTTGTTTCCTTTCTCCAAAAGAAGGTCTCCGCATTTGTCACATTTTATCTGAGAAGGTTTCTGCCATACCATATAATCACATTCCGGATTATCAATACAGCCAAAGTATTTTCTTCCCTTTTTGGTTTTCTTTAAGACAATGTCTTTTCCACACTTTGGACAGGAAATACCAATCTTTTCAAAATATGGTTTGGTATTACGGCATTCCGGAAAACCTGAACAGGCCTGGAATCTTCCGTGAGGTCCATATTTGATATACATGGGGCGACCGCATAATTCACACTCTTCACCGGAAAATTCTTCTTTTACCTTAACTTCTTCCAGTTCCTTTTCTGCTTTTTGTACGGCCTCTTCCAAATCCGGATAGAAATTGGCTATAATGGTTTTCCATTTTACAACACCATCTTCTACTCCATCCAGTAAAGTTTCCATATTCGCGGTAAAATTCACATCCACAATGGTTGGAAATGCTTCTTTCATCATCTGATTTACTACTTCTCCAAGTTCTGTTACGTAAAGATTTTTATTTTCTTTAACAATATATCTTCTTGCCAGGATTGTAGTAATGGTTGGAGCATAAGTACTTGGACGTCCGATTCCCAATTCTTCCAAAGCTCTTACCAGAGAAGCTTCTGTATAACGGGCCGGTGCCTGGGTAAAATGCTGTTTTGCATCCAGGTTTTCCAAACTTAACACATCACCTTTTTCCAGATTCTTAAGCAATACATTGGACTGTTCTTTCTCCTCTTCTTCCTGAATGTATACACTTCTGAAACCTTCGAATTTAATTTTACCTGTTGACATAGTAAATCTATGTTCCTCTGCTGCTATTTTTACAGATACGGTTTCATATACTGCATCTGCCATACGGCTCGCTGCAAATCTTTTCCAGATTAACTGATACAAACGGAACTGATCCCTGGAAAGTGATTCCTTAATTGCCTGTGGTGTTCTGGTAATGTCTGTAGGGCGGATAGCTTCATGGGCATCCTGAATCTTTTTCTTGCTCTGTTTGCCCTCTTCCTCTGCTGCCGCATATTTTTCACCATATTGTTTTGTAATATAATCCTTTGCCTGTGCTACAGCTTCATCGGAAACACGGGTAGAATCAGTACGAAGATAAGTGATAATACCTACGGTACCATTTCCCTTAATGTCCACACCTTCATATAACTGCTGTGCCAGACGCATGGTTTTCTGTGTTGAGAAGTTTAATACTTTACTTGCTTCCTGCTGCAAGGTAGAAGTAGTAAACGGTAACGGAGCTTTTTTAATTCTTTCCCCCTTTTTCACCTCTTCCACTATAAGAGATGCTTTCTCCACCTGTGCTTTCAGTGCATCAACTTCTTCTTGGTTTTTAAGTGTCACTTTTTTTCCATGACTGCCATGATATCTTGCGGTCACAGTCTTCTTTTCTCCGTTTGCTTTTACCAAAGCATCCAAAGTCCAATATTCTTCCGGAATAAATGCATTGATTTCATCTTCTCTGTCACAGATAATGCGAAGAGCTACGGACTGAACTCGTCCTGCACTTAAACCTCGTTTCACCTTTGCCCATAACAATGGCGAAATACGGTATCCCACCATTCTATCCAGACATCTTCTTGCCTGCTGGGCATCTACTAATTTCATATCTATTTCTTTGGCATTTTTTAAGGATTCTTTCACTGCAGTTTTTGTAATCTCATTAAATGTAATACGATACACCTTTTTATCAGCAAGTTTTAAAGCCTCATGTAAATGCCAGGAAATTGCCTCTCCTTCCCGGTCCGGGTCAGTTGCAAGGTATATTTTATCTGCTTTCTTTACTTCTTTACGAAGACCTGCAAGAATATCACCTTTTCCCCGAATTGTAATATATTTTGGCTCATAACCATTGTCCACATCAATTCCCAAACTACTCTTTGGCAAATCACGGACATGACCGTTACTTGCCATAACTTCATAGTTGGAGCCTAAAAATTTCTTAATGGTTTTTACCTTTGCGGGTGATTCCACAATCACTAAATATTTTGCCATTTTATTTTCCCCTTAGCTTTGTGACGGTAATCGTCAGACTATTTACACTTATACACTAAATTCTATCTATGTGCAAGTACAAATATTCCTATATTATTTTTTCGACAAAAGGGCAATAGTCTCACAATTGGCCGTCCAAGGGAACTGATCTACCGCTACGACCCTGTCTACCTGATATCCTCTTTCCAAAAAAACTTCCAAATCGCGCACCAAACTTGTAGGTTTACAGCTGACATAAATCAGTCTGTCTACACCGTAATCAATGATTTTTTCCAATGCTTTCGGATGAATTCCATCTCTCGGTGGGTCCAGAATAATAAAATCAGGTTTTTCTTCAATGTCATCTAATACTTTCAATACATCACCTGCGATAAATTCACAGTTTGTAAGATTATTCAATTCTGCATTTTTCCTTGCTGCTTCTACCGCTTCTTCCACAATTTCAACACCAATAACCTTCTTAGCCACAGGTGCCATCAACTGGGAAATTGTTCCTGTTCCGCTATACAAATCGTATACTACTTTGTCCGGTGTTCCATCCTCATTTGAAGTACCCAGGTCTCCTATATAATCTCTCACTGTCTGATAAAGTACTTCTGCCCCCAGGGAATTCGTCTGGAAGAAAGAGAACGTGGAAATTTTAAATTTTAATCCCAATAACTCTTCATAGAAAAAGTCCTGACCGTACAAAATATCCGTGCGGTCACTTTTCACCACATCTGCCAGGGAATCATTCTGGATATGAAGAATACCTGCTACTGTTCCCGTTAAATCAGCCGCCAGAATCTTTTCTTTCCACATCTGCAGAAGAACTTTTTCTGCCTCCATAAACTGTCTTGCCAATGCATTAATATCTGTTTCTTCTATATTAATACCTGCTTTTTCTGCCCAGGATACTCTTTGTGTTGTAGTTACCAAAGCTATCAAAATTTCTCCCGTTTTTGCAGCTTTTCTTACTAATAAATGTCTCAAATAACCCTCATGTCGGAGTCTGTGGTAAAAGCTTAAATCTTTCTCTTTAAAAAACTCCAGCGTGGTCTTTAAAATTGTTCTATAGTCTTCGTCCACAATCTGACAATCTCCTACCGAAACCACATCATAGAAACTTCCTCGTTTGTGCATTCCCAGAGAAAGAGGACCATCTTTTACTTCATCTCCAAAGGAAAATTCCATCTTATTTCGGTATTCATAAACTGCCGGACTTCCTTTAATATCTTCAAGAACATAATCTTTTTGTTTTCCATCCAGACAGTTGCTGAGTAATTTCTTAATCTGTGCCTCTTTAATTTTTAACTGTTCTTCATAAGGAAGCGAAATATAGGTACATCCTCCACAAACTCCAAAGTGTGGACATGGACTGCCTGTCTCTAAAGCAGAGCATTCCTCTATGGCAATCAATCTACCTTCTGCTTTTCCCTTTCTAAGCTTATTCACCATAAAGGTTACTTTCTGTCCGGGGAGGGTATTCTTTACTACACACTGTTCTTTTATTACTGTACCATCTTCCGTCTTTGTTTCTATAATAACAATTCCCTTGTTAGGAAAATCCACCCGTTCTACAATTCCTGTATATGTTTGTCCTTTTTTCATTTTCCTTCTCCAATCTTTCACAGATAATATCTGTCATTCTTACAATGTATCTTATTGTACCTTATTTCTTTTCAAAAAAAAAGACTGTTGTGCATTTACAACAGTCTTTAAAATAATTCTTCAAATATTCTGCTATCAGTATAATAACAACCTTATTCTTCTGTAGCTTCTTCCACAGGTTCTTCATCCATTGTAACAACTTCCTGTTTTGGAATAATAATTGGATCAGATTCTTCATCTTCAAAGAAATCATCATCAAAATCTTCATCAAAATCATCTTCCAATTCTTCTTCTACTTCTGCATTAAAGTAACGATACACAGCATAAGCAATGGCAGCAATTGCTACGATTGCACCAACGATAGCTAAAATCCATACAACAGGACAAGATTTCTTATCTTTTTTCGCTTCATTGCCTTTTACAATTTCTAAAATTTCATCAATCTTATTCATACTTGTACCTTCTTTCCTAAAAACTCTAAGTTTATGATACCACTTTTCATTTTATTTTACTACACATTTAAAAAAGATTTTTCAAAAAAATTCCATCAAAACACCTGTATTTTCATACAACTGTTATTTTAAATCTTCTTTAATTTTGCGAAAGCCGCATACATTATCTTTTGTCCTGCTTTGTCAAAATCAATAGTTACCTGATA
>JAFXGP010000090.1 GCA_017521195.1 Lachnospiraceae bacterium | reverse complement strand
TTTAATTTACCTGTTCCTGTTACTTTAAAACGCTTTGCTGCTGCTCTGCTTGTCTTAATTTTTGGCATGATTTATATCCTCCTATACATAATGTGTTCCAAAATCTATTTTAACCAAAGCTTATCGCTTTTCAGTTAAAAACATTGTCATAGCTCTACCTTCTACTTTTGGAGCTTTCTCAACTACGCATACATCTTTCAAGCTTTCGGCAAAATCATCTAAAATATGTTTGCTGCTTGCCATATGTGCCATTTCTCTACCACGGAAACGCAATGTAACTTTTACTCTGTCTCCCTTTGCAAGGAATTTCTTTGCTGCGTTAATCTTGGTATTCAAGTCATTGGTATCGATATTCGGAGACAAACGAATCTCTTTTACTTCAATAACTTTCTGTTTTTTCTTAGCTTCTTTTTCTTTTCTGGCAAGTTCATATCTATACTTACCATAGTCTACGATTTTACAAACCGGTGGTTTTGCTGTTGGTGCAATCTTTACCAAATCAAGTCCTGCTTCATCTGCAATCTTCATTGCTTCTTTTGCTGACATGATACCTAACTGTTCACCATCTTCACCAATCACACGTACTTCTTTGTCTCTGATTTGTTCGTTAATCATTAATTCGCTAATTGTCTTACCCTCCATAAGAAAACAAAATTTAAATCAGAATCCCTTATAAGAGATTCTGCGCGCCGTAGCGGATAATTCCTCACTGCGAAATGCGCATACAAAAAGGTGGATAGTTTGCAAACTATCCACCTAAAATCTTTCATAGAAAATAAAAATCACATCAATTCTATGAGACTATTGACTCTTACAAGCCCGATTGCCGTAAGGTGAGAGTGGATACTCTGCTTGCTATGTCTCGCTGTTTTCACAACCTAGAACAGAATAGCATATCTTCGCTTGTAAGTCAACATCTTTTTTATTTTTCTTTAAAAGTACTGCAAGAAGTTTCTCTGCTTGTATCTGCATTGCTTCCGCTGATATCTACATGCTCTGCTGTACATTTATAATTTGCATTATAAACGCACTTTGCCACTTCGCAATCAATACTGATGATTCTGCTTGGATGACATGTGGCATTTGACATAGCGTCTCCTCTTTTCTGTGCGAAGCTTTCACAACGTGTTTCTTCGCTTGTCACTGCATTTTTTCCACCTACCATAATATCACCTTTACTACAGTAGTTGTCTTTGTTGTAGACACAGTGTTCTGCTTTACATTTTAATTCTGCCATGGTACATACCTCCTTAATTTCGCAATTTAATTGCGATATAAGTTAGTATGTCCCATTCACACTTTTCTAATCATGTTTCTAATGTTTTTTCTAATAAAAAATTTTACTTTTATAAACATTTAAAATTCTATTAGTAAACAAATTTCATTATTTATTTTCCACTTACTTCTGTGCTTCTTCCTGCACTAATTCTTCGCGGATTTCTTTTGTTCTGATTTCCTTGCAGATTGCATCAATGAAGTCTGCAAGAGATTTCTGTCCCTCATCACCTGCAAAACGGCTTCTTACGGAAACTAAACCTTCCTCTTCTTCTTTCTGTCCTACAACTAACATATACGGAACTTTTGCAAGTCTTGTTTCACGAATCTTGTAACCGATTTTTTCAGAACGGTGATCTACAGTTACATCTACACCATTAGCAGCCAATTCTTTACGAACTTTTTCTGCATAATCAGCATATTTTTCAGAAATAGGAAGTACACGTACCTGTTCTGCACATAACCAGGTTGGGAATTTACCTGCATATTTTTCAATTAACCATGCAAGAGTTCTTTCATAACATCCAAGAGATGTTCTGTGGATAATATAAGGACGAACTTTTGCACCATTCTGATCAATATAGTACATGTCGAATTTTTCAGCAATAGCACAGTCTAACTGGATGGTAATCATGGTATCTTCTTTACCATATACGTTTTTCGCCTGAATATCAATCTTAGGACCATAGAATGCAGCTTCTCCGTCTGCTTCTGTGAAGTTAATTCCTTTTTCAACTAAAATCTGACGAAGAGCATCCTGTGTGCTTTCCCAATAAGCTTCATCTCCGAGATATTTTGTTTTATTTTCAGGATCCCATTTGGACAAACGGTAAGTTACATCATCCTGTAATCCTAAAGTTGTTAAAATATAGATTGCAAGGTTCAGACAGTTCTGTAATTCTTCTTCCGCCTGATCAGGACGGATTACGTTATGACCTTCGGAAATTGTAAACTGACGAACACGTGTAAGTCCGTGCATTTCTCCGGAATCTTCATTACGGAACAGTGTTGATGTTTCCCCCATTCTATAAGGAAGATCTCTGTATGATTTCTGAGAATTTTTATATACATAATACTGGAATGGGCATGTCATAGGACGAAGAGCAAATACTTCTTTGTCTTTCTCTTCATCCCCTAATACGAACATACCATCTTTATAATGATCCCAATGTCCGGAAATCTTGTATAAATCAGATTTTGCCATTAATGGAGTTTTTGTACGAACATACCCCCATTCTTTGTCTTCCAAATCTTCAATCCATCTCTGGAGTTTTTGAATCATTTTCACACCCTTTGGAAGCATTAAAGGAAGTCCCTGTCCAACTACATCTACAGTTGTAAATAATTCCATTTCACGACCTAACCTGTTATGATCACGTCTCTTGATATCTTCCAAATGTTCCATATGCGCTGCTAAGTCTTCTTTTTTATCATAAGCAGTTGCATAGATACGCTGTAACTGAGCTTTATTGGAATCTCCTCTCCAATAAGCCATGGAAGAAGAAATTAATTTATAAGCTTTGATATATTTTGTGCTCATTAAATGAGGTCCTGCACAAAGATCTACAAAATCACCCTGGCTGTAGAAAGAAATGACAGCATCTTCCGGTAAATCCTGAATTAATTCTACTTTGTATGGTTCCTGTCTTTCTTCCATATATTTAATAGCTTCTTCTCTTGGAAGTGTAAATCTTTCCAATTTGATGTTTTCTTTAATGATTTTCTTCATTTCTTTTTCAATATCACCCAGTTCTTCCTGAGAAAAAGGTGTTGCTCTATCGAAATCGTAATAAAAACCATCTTCAATGGCAGGTCCGATAGCAAGTTTTGTATCCGGATATAATCTTTTTACTGCCTGAGCCATGATGTGGGAAGCTGTATGTCTGTAAGCTTTTTTTCCTTCCTCATCTCTGAATGTTAAAATTTCAAGTTCACAGTCTTCGCTAACTTCATCTCTTAAATCGACTACTACACCGTTTACTTTACCGGCACAGGCTGCACGGCCTAAACCTTCACTGATGTCTGTTGCAATCTGTAAAACACTCATCTTTTCAGCATATTCTTTTACAGAACCGTCTTTTAATGTGATTTTCATATTGTTCTCTCCTTTTCTTCTTTAAATTCTTGCGACATAAGCAGACTTGAAATGCTTCGCATTTCTCGTTCGCGTTGCTCGTCAAATGTAAAAGAAAACGCCCTCTTACACTCGACTATAAGTGTAAGGGACGTGTTAACGCGGTTCCACCCTTATTATTTTGAATTTGATGTAGATTTCTTAATATACTCTTTCTACGCACATCAATTTCAAAATCTCTCATTTACGACGATAACGGAATCACCGGGCTGTATTAAAGCCACTCCGAGGTGGTTTTCAAATAATTCTTTGTCAAAACACTTCCAGCTCATGCTTAACGCACGGTGTTTCTCTCTGGGACTCATCCTTATCCTACTGTCCTCTTCAACGTTTTCTCATGGAATTATCTTAGTCCAAATTTCTAATTTTGTAAAGTAGAATTTTTACATTACCAATTACTTCAATACCTACCTTTTTCGTCTGATAAGTACTTGTTTTCCAAATCAAAAAAGGAACATACCAACCGGTACATTCCTTCGTTAGCAGGGGAAGAGGGATTCGAACCCCCGTGAGCAGTTTTGGAGACTGCCATCCTGCCGCTGGATGATTCCCCTAAATTCAGTTATGTGTTTCTCACATCAACGAAAATGAGTATAACATAACTAAATCATATATGCAAGTATTTTTTTCTTTTTTTGACACATTTTTATACATTAATTTTTATTCCATTTTTGAACTCTTTTATTAAATTTCAAACACATCCCCATAATCGAATTCATAATATTAATTTCTTTTATTTCTATATCAATTCTATGGCATCCCTTACGGTTGCTACCGGAGTAATTTTAATTCCTTCAATCTTAGCCAGACCTTCCATACCGGATTGTGGTACTACACAATGCGTAAATCCCAGTTTCTTAGCTTCCTGTATTCTTTGTTCCGCCATATTTACGGAACGAACCTCTCCACTAAGACCTACCTCTCCGAATACAACCATTTTATCATCCACTGCTCTGTTTTTGTATCCGGATACAATAGCCATAACAATGCCCAAATCCAGTGCCGGCTCCTGCAGACGCATGCCTCCTGCAATATTTACATAAGCATCACAGTCCGCCACCTGTAATCCCACTCTCTTTTCCAAAACAGCCATCAGTAGGTTTAAACGGTTAAAATCAGTGCCTGTTGCCTGACGTCTGGGAATCCCGAAATTACTCTGGCAAACCAAGGCCTGAATTTCAATCAATACAGGTCTGGTTCCTTCCATAGAACAAGCCACTACAGAACCGCTGGCACCCTCCGGCTTTCCGCTTAACATATATTCTGAAGGATTCTTTACTTCCACCAGCCCTTCCTGACGCATTTCAAATACACCAATCTCATTAGTAGAACCAAAACGATTCTTCACACCCCTGAGAATTCTGTATGAAGCATGTCTGTCACCTTCAAAGTAAAGCACCGTATCTACCATATGTTCTAACACTCTTGGTCCTGCCACCGTACCTTCTTTGGTTACATGACCAACAATAAATATAGAAACTCCCAAACCTTTTGCCAACTGTAAAAATACTCCTGTAGATTCCCTTACCTGGGAAACGCTTCCCGGAGCTGCTCCCACATTTTCGTTATACATGGTCTGGATAGAATCAATAATTACTACCTCCGGAGACACTTTACGTATGGTTTCTTCAATGATTCCAAGATTAGTTTCGCAGAATAATAACAGAGAATCTGTAAATTCTCCGATACGCATGGCCCGAATTTTAATCTGTTTTAAAGATTCCTCCCCGGATACATACAACACTTTTCTACCCTGATATGCCAGCTTCTGACACACCTGTAACAGAAGGGTGGATTTACCGATTCCCGGATCTCCCCCCACCAGACTTAAAGAGCCGGGAACAATTCCGCCGCCTAATACTCTGTCTAATTCATCAATTCCTATCTGAATCCTATCTTCTTTTGTCAAAGACACCGAAGACAAAGCCGCAGGTTCTTTGGAAGAAATTGCGGATGTTTTCTTACCGCTTACAATATTGGTGGTTACAGTTTCTTCTACAAAACTGTTCCAGGATTTACATCCGGGACATTGTCCCATCCATTTTGCAGATTCGAAACCACATTCCTGACAAAAAAATACAGTGCTCTTTTTTGCTTTTGCCATGTTTTCTCCTCAATTATTTTACATTGAATTGGATCTTTTTATCTTTATATCCAACCACTACGGTATCACCCTGTTTTACCTTACCTTTTAAAATTTCTTCTGCCAAAGGATCTTCAATAGCAGTTAAAATCCCTCTCTTCAATGGTCTTGCTCCCATTTTAGCATCAGAGTAAGTATCCACAATATACTGTTTTGCCGCAGGTGTTAAAGTCAATGTAATATCCATCTGTTCTTTGCATCGTTTTGTAAGATTGGAGGAAAGTAAAGTTACAATTTCTTTCATCTCATCTTTATTCAACTGATGGAATACCATGATTTCATCAATTCGGTTAATGAATTCCGGCTTAAATAATTTTTTAACCTCATCCATTACATTATCTTTCATTCTCTTGTAATCTTTATTGGCATCAGACACTGCACCAAATCCCAGATTCTTAGGTTCTACAATTCTGCCGGCACCTGCGTTGGATGTCATAATCAAAATGGTATTTTTAAAGCTTACTTTTCTTCCTTTAGAATCTGTAATATGACCATCGTCCAGCACCTGTAACAATACATTAAATACATCCGGATGTGCTTTTTCTATTTCATCAAACAACACTACAGAATAAGGATTTCTGCGTACCTTTTCAGACAACTGACCGCCATCGTCAAAGCCCACGTATCCCGGAGGGGAACCTATCATCTTTGATACGGAATGACCTTCCATATATTCTGACATATCAATACGGATTAAAGCATCTTCTGAACCAAACATCGCTTCTGCCAGAGCTTTACTAAGTTCTGTTTTTCCTACTCCGGTGGGGCCTAAGAACAAGAAGGAACCGATAGGTTTTTTGGGGTCCTGTAAGCCTACTCTGCCGCGGCGCATTGCTTTGGCAACTGCTGTTACAGCCTCTGACTGTCCGATGACTCTTTTATGAAGAATAGATTCCAGTTTTAATAACCGGTCACTTTCTTTTTCTGCCAGTTTTTTTACCGGTATCTTTGTCCAAAGGGCTACTACGCCTGCAATATCTTCCTCTGTTACCACATACTGTTTCGCCTGACATTTTTTCTCATAAGCTTTTAATAATTTAGCCTGTTTTGCCATCAACTCTTTTTGCTGACGTTTCAAGGCTCCTGCCTGAGCAAACTCTTCCGCAATCATTAAGTCTTCTATCAAATCATCCAACTCCTTGATTTCCATCTCTGCTTCTATCAAAGTCTGTGGCTTTTCTACTTTTTTCAAACGGATTGCGGCAGAAGCTTCATCAATCAAATCAATGGCCTTGTCCGGCAGATTACGGTCATTAATATATCTGGCAGACAATCTGACCGCTGCTTCTGTAGCTTCCTTGGTAATTATAACTTTATGATGTTCTTCATATCTTTCCTTAATGCCTTCCAAAATACGAATCGCCTCTTCTTCTTCCGGCTCTTCCACCGTGACCGGCTGGAAACGACGTTCCAGAGCTGCATCTTTTTCAATGTGTTTACGATACTCTGTTATTGTGGTAGCTCCAATCATCTGCAATTCGCCTCTTGCCAAAGCCGGTTTTAAAATATTAGAAGCATCAATAGCTCCCTCGGCTCCACCTGCTCCAATCAACGTATGAACCTCATCCATAAATAAAAGAATATTGCCTTCTTCTTTTACCTCTTTCATAAGTTTTTTAATACGTTCTTCGAATTCACCACGATACTTACTTCCTGCCACCATTCCGGATAAATCCAAGGTTAAGACTCTTTTCCCTTTTACGGTGTCCGGTACATCTCCGGCTACAATTTTCTGAGCCAATCCTTCTACAATAGATGTTTTCCCTACTCCAGGTTCACCCACAAGACAAGGATTATTCTTCATTCTTCTGCTTAAAATCTGAATTACTCTCCGAATTTCTTCTTCTCTTCCGATTACAGCATCCAACTTTCCTTCTTCTGCCAAAGCAGTAATATCTCTACTGTATTGTTCCAGAGTTGTACTTCCTTTTTTATGCTTACTGCTGTTATGGCGCGCCAAATCTTCCTTGTATAAATTGCCGTCTTCTCCCATAGCCAGCAAAAGGTCCACATATATCTTCTGCGTAGAAAATCCTAAGGTATTTAACAAACGAAGGGCAACATTATCCCCTTCTTTGATAATCGCCATTAAAATATGTTCTGTTCCTGTTAACTCACTTTTAAAACGATTTGCCTGTCTGTGGCTTTCCTCCAAAACAGCTTCCGCACGTTTAGAGTACCCATTTTTTTCTTTTATCAGTAAATCAGTTCCCGGTGCTATTAAATCCTTAATTGTTTCAACAACACTTTTGGCATCCACTCCGTTTTCCTGAAGAACCTGTGCTGCCACACCTGTATTTTCCTGGATTAAACCTACCAGAATATGTTCTGTTCCTATATAGTTCTGGTGTAATTTCCCGGCAGCTTTTGATGCCAATGTCAATGCTTTTTTTGCTTTCGCAGTAAACTGTTCCTGCATATCATCCTCCTGCTCTTATTATTATTCCTTTTAAAATTGTCTATAAGAGCATACTCTTCTTTTTCTTAATATATAACCCGAAATGGGATGTTATTAAAAACACCCCATTTTTATCTTTCATAATATTATTTACCTAAATCAAGGAATTCAAATTCCATGTCATCATCCAATTCCAGAAAATCCTTAGACTGCCATGCCTGTGTTTCTTTTTTGACTGGTTTGGAAGGCTGAACCGGCTGGATTTCTTCCAGTGTTTCTTCCTCTTCATCCTCGTCTTCTTCTGCTACTTCCTTTTTCTTGCCAAATCCGAAAAATGGCTTACGGGTTACACGTTCTTCTTCGTATTCTTCCTCGTCTTCGTCATCTTCTTCACTGTCATCGTCATCATCTGTTTCGTCATCTTCATCCTCTTCATCATCTTCGTATTCATACTCATAAGCATCTCTAAGTTTAAAGATAAGT
>JAFXGP010000089.1 GCA_017521195.1 Lachnospiraceae bacterium | reverse complement strand
TTCAATCGGAACTACGGATGTAGAAATAGAAATCTGTCTTTTCTGTTCTTCTTTACCAAAGTCACTAATTGTATTTTTATCAGAAACTTTCCCCATTCTGGATGTAATACCGGATAAATAAGCCATAGATTCTACTAAACTAGTCTTTCCTGCTCCTCCATGACCAAGTAATACTACGTTACGAATCTTGTCTGTTGTGTAAATATTCATAATAATTCCTCCACCTAATGTGTTTTTTGGATATTATGTACAGATAAATTTTTGTTAATTTATCCTCCCCCGAATACCCATGCGACTATTTTACTAAATATTATCAGAATTATCAAGTATAATATGCCAAAATATACAAAAACTTTATCGCGACAGCTTGTAAAAATATTATTCATTACTTTTAATCTTATCTTTCCGGGACCATTCTGAACACTTTTTAACATTAGACTTCCAAACAGAAATAAAATAAGTTAGAATAATAAACAAAAAACTTATCTTAAATACCTGATAAGTAAAATAAATTTAATAGGTTGGTAATTATTATGATTAGTGAAACTATATACCCATTAAGGGGTGAAATCGAAATTCCCGGAGATAAATCCGTTTCCCACAGAGCCATTATGTTTGGTTCTTTAGCAAAGGGAACCACAGAAGTAACTCACTTTTTACAAGGTGCAGATTGTTTATCCACTATTTCCTGTTTTCAAAAACTTGGAATTGAAATTGAAAACACTGCTGACCGAATCCTGATTCATGGGAAAGGTCTTCACGGACTATCCGCTCCAACCGAAATATTGGATTGCGGTAATTCCGGCACTACTACCAGACTCATCTCCGGTATCTTAAGCGGACAAAAATTCACTTCCACTTTGACCGGTGATGCTTCTATCCAAAAAAGACCCATGAAACGCATCATAGAACCATTGAGTCATATGGGCGCTGACATTACCAGTGTTTATGGTAATAACTGTGCTCCGCTTACTATCAACGGAAGACCTCTTAAAGGATTTCATTATCATTCCCCGATTGCTTCTGCACAAGTGAAGTCTGCAATTTTACTAGCCGGACTCTATGCTGATGGAGAAACCAAAGTAACTGAGCCATATATCAGCCGCAATCATTCTGAAATTATGCTTTCCCACTTTGGAGCAAATGTAAGAACAGAAAATACAACCGCTATCATTTTACCGGAACCTGTTTTAGAAGGACAAAAAATTGCAGTTCCGGGAGATATTTCTTCTGCAGCATATTTTATTGCTGCAGGACTCTTGGTTCCCGGTTCTGAAATATTATTAAAGAATGTAGGAATCAACCCTACCAGAGATGGTATTTTAAAAGTGACCCAAGAAATGGGTGGTAGTATCGAACTCTTGAACATGAATACCGACAACGGCGAACCAACTGCTGACATATTAGTAAAATTCTCTGCTTTAAAAGGAATCACCATTGGTGGTGAAATTATTCCAACCCTAATTGATGAAATACCTATTATCGCTATTATGGCGGCCTTTGCCAAAGGTACTACTATTATCAAGGATGCTGCCGAACTAAAAGTAAAAGAAAGCAACCGTATTCAGGTTATGGTAGATAATTTAAAAGCCATGGGGGCTGATATCGAAAGTACGGAAGATGGCATGATTATTCATGGCGGCAAAGATTTACATGGCGCTCTCATTGATTCTCACAAAGATCATCGCATTGCCATGAGTTTTACCATTGCATCTCTTCTGGCAGATGGACACACAACAATCTTGGACCGCGAATGTGTAGATATTAGCTTCCCTACCTTTTACCAGGAGTTAAACAGATTAATCGGCAGATAAAAACAACGCCTTAGGAATTCTTCCTAAGGCGTTTCTTAAATCATAATCCTTATTCGATTGGCTGCTGATTCTCTTCCACAGTCTGAAAAATACCAATTTTTCTCTTGTATAAATCCGGTAAACCTACAAAATGAGCCCCATAATTAATACCATCTTCCTTTTCAGTTCTTCGAACAATATCAAGGAAAACTTTTAATTTTTCTTTTGTCCAAATAGTCAGGGTACCTTCATATATAGAACCAAGTTCCAATTCATCCGAACACATAAAACCGATTCCGCTGATAGATACATCTGTTACATCAATTTCATGTTCAGCAATGCTGGAACCGTCTAATTTTTTAATCGTTAAATGAGCATCTAAATCTGTTCTTTTTCTTCTTCTTCTTTCATCCATGACAAGTTCCTCCATGTATAGATAACTATATTTTACATGTTGTCTGACAATTTGTCAAGAAATATAGCTATTGTATAAACATGGCATCCCCAAAAGAAAAGAATCTATATCTTTCATCCACCGCTTCTTTATAAGCTGCCAGTACATTTTCTCTTCCCGCCAATGCAGATACCAGCATAACTAAGGTAGATTCCGGCAAATGGAAATTAGTAATCAATGCATCTAATACTTTGAATTTGTATCCCGGGTAAATAAAGATTTCCGTGTTATCACAACATTCCTGCAATCTACCATTTTCATCGGCAGCACTTTCCACGGTTCTGGTACTGGTAGTTCCTACACAGATAACTCTATTCCCATTATCCTTCGCTTTATTAATTTTATCCGCTGCTTCCTGACTAATCTGATAATACTCTGAATGCATATGATGCTCTAATATATTATCTACTTTTACGGGACGAAATGTTCCAAGACCTACATGTAAGGTAACATAAGCAATATCCACACCTTTTGCTTCAATCTGCTGTAACAATTCAGGTGTAAAATGAAGTCCTGCTGTTGGAGCAGCTGCAGATCCCTCATACTTGGCATACACGGTCTGATAACGATTCTTATCCTGTAATTTATGTGTAATATATGGAGGTAACGGCATTTCTCCAAGGCTGTCCAATACTTCTTCCCAAATACCTTCATATTCAAAATGAATTAATCGGTTTCCTTCTTCTACCACTTCCAATACTTCTGCTTTCAGAATTCCATCACCAAAAGATAATCTCGCTCCCGGTCTGCACTTCTTACCAGGCTTAACAAGAGTTTCCCAAACATCACCTTCATGTCTCTTTAACAACAATACCTCTACTGCCGCCCCTGTATCTTCCTTCACCCCAAGAAGTCTGGCAGGAATAACCTTAGTATTATTTAAAACAAGACAATCACCGGGATTCAAATAATCAATTACTTCTCTGAATATATGATGAGAAATCTCTCCCGTATTCTTATCTAACATCAATAATCGGGAAGATGATCTATCCTCCAATGGATCTTGAGCAATCAACTCTTCAGGTAAGTCAAAGTAAAAATCTGATGTTTTTAACTCGCTCATTTCTTATCTCCTTTAAAACGCATAAAGAGGGGCTGTGCTCCAGCCCCTAATTTTTTATAAACAAGCTTTTTCCAAGAATGCTACATAGCCTCTCTTAGTTTCGTAAAGGTCAGCTTTGCTGATTGCTTCCCATGGTGCATGCATACTCATAACTGCAATACCGGAGTCAATTACATTCATTCCGTATAATGCCAAGATATATGCGATGGTTCCGCCGCCGCCTACGTCTACTTTACCAAGTTCTGCTGTCTGGAAGCATACACTTTCTTCATCAAGAATGTTGCGGATATGAGCAATATATTCAGGATTTGCATCATTAGAACCGCCTTTTCCTCTGGAACCTGTAAATTTATTAAATACCATACCCTGACCTAAGAATGCAGAATTTTTCTTTTCAAATGCAGATGCATAAGATGGGTCGTAAGCTGCACTTACATCAGAAGATAACATATCAGAGGATGCCAAACATCTTCTCAAATTAAGTTCACTATATTCACCAACTAAGTTCATAACTTCAGCCACAGAGTTTTCGAAGAATTTAGACTGCATACCTGTAGCACCAACACTACCGATTTCTTCTTTGTCAACCAAAATACAGCAAGCAGTTCTTTCTACATCACCTACTTCAAGTATAGCTTTTAAAGAAGGGAATGCACACACTCTGTCATCATGTCCGTATGCTAAAATAAGACCTCTGTCAAAACCTGCTTCTCTTGCTTTT
Source organism: Lachnospiraceae bacterium (assembly GCA_017521195.1). Classification (GTDB taxonomy): domain Bacteria; phylum Bacillota; class Clostridia; order Lachnospirales; family Lachnospiraceae; genus SFDP01. Next base: position 9,783 of record JAFXGP010000089.1, on the reverse strand, counting down.
CCTGCAGGCACGATTTCCAATTCTGCCGATAAGAAATCTTCTTCCTCGATATCATATGTTTCTTTTAAGATACTAAGGATATTTTTCTTAACAGCTTCTTTTTCTTCTTTATCTTCTTCTTTGGTAGACGGAACATTACCGATGATTAAATCCAGTGCTTCTCCTTCAATCACCTTAGCAGCTTTCTTTTCAAGCTGCTCTGCAGAAAGGTGAATTAAGAGGTCAGAAATGAAGAATACAGGATCGTCATCTTCTTCACCAATATTAACTTCTACGATGGTTCCGTCTTTTTTTACAATTACACCGTGTATTGCCAATGGTAATGTGACCCACTGATATTTTTTTACTCCACCATAGTAGTGAGTATCCAAGTAAGCCACACCATTATCTTCATATAATGGATTCTGTTTCACATCAAGTCTTGGAGAGTCAATATGCGCTCCTAAAATGTTCATACCTTCAGTCATAGGTTTCTGACCGATTTTGAACATTACTACTGCTTTGTTCATACATACAGCATATACTTTATCGCCGGCTTTTAGGGTTTTACCTTCTTTAACAGCCTTCTGTAATTCTACATAACCTTCTTTTTCGATCATATTAACAGTTAAATCTACACATTCTCTTTCTGTTTTACCATGATCTAAAAAATACATATATTCTTTACCAAACACATCTGCAGCTTTTAACTGTTCTTCAGAATATGTTTTCCAAACATTTTTTCTTTCCATTTGCGTAATCTCCCTTCTGATTTCAAACATTATTATTGTATCAACAAAAAAAATCTTTGGCAACTGTTTGTCACCAAAGATTCTCTTTTTTATACATTATGCTCTAAGTTCGATTCCAAGTCCTTCCAAACCGTTAAGAATCTTCTTCATTGCACCTGCAACGTCTGCTTCTTCCAAAGTTCTGTCTTTTGCACGGAATGTAATGGAATATGCTACAGATTTAAATCCTTCTTTAATCTGGCTTCCTTCATATACATCAAATAAGTTATAGCCTTCTAAGATTTTACCGCCACGCTGTTCGATAATAGCTTCAATCTGCCCTACTAAAATAGATTTTGGAACTACCATACTGATATCACGGCTTACTGCAGGATATTTTGCGATACCTTCAAATTTTCTGTTAAAGGTAGCAAATGGTTCTACGTTTGGCATATCAAGAACTGCAATATAAGCTTTTGTTCCGATGTCATAATTATCCAATACATCAGGATGTACTTCACCTAAGTAACCGAGAACAACTCCATCATAAATGATACTTGCCTGGCGTCCCGGATGTAAGAATACTTTACCGGCATTTGGATCATAGGTTACTTTTTTGTTCATACCAAGAACGTCAAAGTATTCTTCAATCACACCTTCATGGTAAAGAAGTCACCATCACCGTAGAAACCTAATGTGAACTGCATTCTTTCATCAGGAAGTTCTGTCAAAGGTAATGCCTTTGGTAAATAAACATTTCCTAATTCGTATAATCTTACGTTTTTATTTCTTCTGTTATAATTGGTTGCAAGAGAAGTTAAAATTCCGTTTAACGGAACAGTTCTCATAATAGAAAAATCTTCTCCTAATGGGTTAGAAATGGTAATAGCATTTCTTAACACATCGTCTTCTGCAAGCATTAATTTATCAAATACTTTTGGACTTTCAAAAGAATAGCACATACCCTGAGAGAATCCACAGTATTCTGCGATATCTCTGGCTTTTTCTTCCAAACGGAGTTTGAATGGTAATTTACCGGTAGTAGCTTCGCCGCTTGGTAAAGTCATAGGAATCTTGTCATATCCATAGAATCTTGCTACTTCTTCTGCAATATCAGCAATGCCTTCCAAATCCTGACGGAAGGATGGAATTACTAATTCACCTGTAGCTTCATCATATACTAATTCTAAGCGTCCAAAAATTTCCATCATGGTTTCTGTAGAAATATCTGTTCCCAGTAATCCATTGATTCTGTCTGCATCAAATTTAATTCTATTTAATTCTTTTAATGGCTGACAAACATCTGCCATACCGCTTACTACTTCACCACAGCCTAATTCCTGAATCAACTGACAAGCTCTGTTAATTGCAGCTTCTGCATTTCTTGGGTCAAGACCTTTTTCAAATTTACCTGATGCATCAGTTCTAAGTCCCAATCTCTTAGCAGATTTACGGATATTTGCACCGTTAAAAGTAGCAGATTCAAAGACAACAGTTTTCACATCATCTGTAATTTTGGAGTTTTCACCACCCATGATACCTGCAATACCAATTTCTTTTTCAGCATCACAAATCATTAACATTTCGGAGTCAAGTTTTCTAACCTGACCATCGAGTGTCTGGAATTCTTCTCCGTCTTTAGCTCGTTTAACCACGATTTTTTTACCTGCAACAGTATCTAAATCAAATGCATGCATTGGTTGGCCATATTCTTCCATAACATAGTTTGTAATATCTACTAAGTTATTGATTGGGCGGATTCCACTTGCTGCGAGACGTCTTTGCATCCATTCCGGTGAAGGAGCAATCTTAATATTTGTGCATACTCTTGCACAGTAACGGCTGCAAAGGTCTGTATCTTCTACTTCTACAGAAATATAGTCTTCGATTTTTTCGTCATTTTCTTTTACTTCTACAACAGGCGCTACGAACGGTTTGTTAAAAGTAGCTGCTGCTTCTCTTGCAATACCAAGAACACTGTAGCAATCTACACGGTTGGAAGTTACTTCGTATTCAAATACAGTATCTCTTAAACCAAGAACTTCGATAGCATCGCTGCCTACTTTTACACTGTCATCAAAAATATAGATTCCGTTTTCAGGAGCTTCCGGATAAAAATCTCTGGAAGAACCAAGTTCTTCGATGGAACACATCATCCCGAAAGATTCTACTCCACGAAGTTTTCCATTTTTAATCACAATTCCATTTTCCGGAAGTGGTTCACCGCTATGTCCGCCGGCAACTTTACCACCATCTACAACTACAGGAACTTTATCTCCAACTTTTACATTTGGAGCACCTGTTACAATCTGAAGCTGTTTGTCGCCTAAATCAACCTGACAGATGATTAATTTATCCGCATCAGGATGTCTTTCAATAGACATAATCTGTCCCACATAAATTTTGTCTAAGTTTTTATCTAATTTTTCAAAAGTTTCTACTTTTGTTCCGGATAAAGTCATGGCATCAGTATATTCCTGATCTCCACATTCTAATTCCGGTACATATGCTTTAATCCATGATAATGCTGTATTCATTATTTCTTCTCCTCCCTCTTAGAACTGTTTCAAGAATCTGATGTCGTTTTCGTAAAGTAGACGCATATCGTCGATTTCATATTTTAACAATGCGATACGTTCAAGACCCATACCGAAAGCAAATCCGGAATATTTTTCGGGATCAATGTTGCTCATTCTAAGTACGTTTGGATGAACCATACCACAACCTAAAATTTCAATCCAACCGGAACCTTTACAGAAACGACAGCCTTTTCCGCCGCATTTGAAACAACTTACGTCCATTTCCGCACTCGGTTCTGTGAAGTTAAAGTGATGAGGTCTGAATTTAACTTTTGTTTCTTCTCCGAACAATTCTTTTGCAAATTCTGCTAAAGTTCCTTTTAAATCTGCAAATGTAATGTGTTTGTCAATTACAAGACCTTCAATCTGATGGAAGGAAGGAGAATGGGTAGCATCCACTTCATCAGAACGGAATACTCTACCCGGTGCAATCATACGGATTGGAAGTTTTCCCTTTTCCATAACATGAACCTGAGTTCCGGAGGTCTGTGTTCTGAGTAAAATATCTCCACTAATATAGAAAGTATCCTGTTCATCTTTTGCAGGATGATCTGCCGGAATGTTTAATGCTTCGAAGTTATAATAATCTGTTTCGATTTCAGGACCTTCTACTACTTCGTAACCCATACCGATGAAGATTCTTTCCACTTCTTCCATAGCGATAGTGTTAGGGTGACGATGTCCCATATTGCTTTTCTTTGCAGGAAGTGTGACGTCGATAACTTCTGCTTTCATCTGAAGTTCACGTTTTGCACGTTCCATTTTGGTAATTGCTTCATCTAATACAGTTTCAATTTCAGCTCTGGTTTCATTTACCATCTGACCAACCTTTGGTCTGTCTTCCGGTGCAACGTCCTTCATACTTTTTAATACTGCTGTCAAAGCACCTTTTTTACCTAATACGTTAACTCTTACTTCATTGAGTTTTTCCAACGCATCGGCACTCTGAATCTGGGCTAAAGCCTCTGCTTTAATCTGGTCTAATTTTGCTCTCATTGTTCTCCTCCATACTTTGTCATTAATAAAATCCAACTGCTTCGTACTTCGTACTCTCGCAGTTGCCACCCAAATTCGCATATCGCTCCACTTACTTCGTTCGTGTAGCTTTTATGCTCATATGGGTTAAGTTCTCTAATGACTAGCCAAATTGGTGTGCAAGCACCCCATTGTCTGATCATTGAGAACATTTTAGAATAAAAAATCCCTAGTGTTATAACTAACACTAGGGACGAAATTCTAATTCCGCGGTACCACCCACATTTCCAATCTACGATTGGACTCTCAATAGACGTAACGTGTCTTAACGTCTTATCCTACTATTGTTTCTGACAAGCTGCTCCGGTGGGAAATTCGTTACATACCTGAACTTAAAGAAGCTTCCAGCCGCCGACTTCTTCTCTCTGAAAGGAAATATGCTCCTACTTAACACCTTCATTGCATTTTATAAATATTTCACTGCTAACTATCTTAGATAAATTTATAGAAAATGTCAAGGAAAAAATCTTTTACCTTAAAATCAACTTCCATTTTAAGACATAAAAATTGCGGTCAGAAATCTGACCGCAATCAAATATGCTTCTTATTATTTTAATATACTATCTCTGTTACAATTCCACATCTGCCATTTAATCCAAGCATTCCGTAGAACTGTGCACCTTCATTCAAAAGTTCTGTATAATCTGCCCCTGCCGGGAAGGTTGTTTTATAATTCATGCCTTCATATTCATAAATAACTACTGCAGTTACATCATTTCTCGCAGAAAGTTCAGTAAGTAATGTTTTGTTTATTGTATGATTATCTCCATAACTAGAATAAACAGTTCCCTGCTGTGGTGCCATCTTAATATGAGAATAAAGTGCTTCTGCACCTTCCAATGTGACTACTTCCGGGAAGTCACTTCCAACTTTTCCGCCTGCTTCACTGATAATTCCGCATTTTCCATTTAAGCCCGGCATTCCATAGAATTTCACATCATCCTGTAAAAACTCAGAATAATCTGCTCCTGCCGGGAAAGTTGTCTGGTAATAAGTTCCCTCATATTCATATGTCACTACCAGGGTCACGTCATATCTTTCGGTAAGCCATACAAACACATCATCATGTAAAGTATGATAAAATCCCAAATCACTGACAACTACCCAATCTTTTCTGGCTTCTTTTATCTGTTTCTTCAAATTTTCTTTTACAAAGTCTTCAGAACGCATGTAATTTCTCATTCTTATCTCACCACAAATATCACACGACTGAATCTCATATAAGTCGCTATAAGCGGAACCTTTACTTAATGTTTTCCAACTATAAGAACATTTGTGATTTTTACCTGCTTCTGCCTTCAACTCAAACTGCGGTAATACCAATACACTTCCTATAGCAATTGCAGCACATAACATACCGCTCAAAATCTTTTTAATAAATACTTTTTTGTTTTTCACACTTCATCCCTCCATCTTTATATTGTCTGACATGTATTATGTATATATGAATATTGTAATACATTTCAAGCCGGATATGCAACTGTTTTTATAATTTTATTTAAACCTTGATTAAAAACTTTTCACCGCTGAGATTATTTCTATAAACAACTTCTCCCTGAATCCCAATCTATTTACAAGAAAAGTTTTCATAACCTTTGCCAAACCAATTTATCACTGCCCCAATCAGCATAATGTAACAACAAAAATATAACCATAGCAAAAAAAGAATAATGGTTCCCAAGGTTCCGTAAGTTGTAAATCCACTAAAATACTCTATATAGAGAGAAAAACCAAAGGTAAATATACTCCATGCCAAGGCAACAAATACAGCTCCCGGGATTTGTTCTTTAAAAAACAACTTTTCGTTTGGAATATAAGTATATATTCCACTAAAAGCCAAAATCGTTACAACAATCATAATCAGAAAACTTATCATAGAAACCAACTCTGACCTTAATTCCAGAATTCCTATGGTTCGTTCCATTATCCACATAAGAATATTCCCTCCAAACACCCCTAACACAAAGGTAACTATAAAAACAATTAAAATTACAATGGTATAAAAACTGGAAATAATTCTTAACTTAAAATACCCTCTTTCCTCTATCACATCATTAATTCGATTCAAAGCATGCATCAATGCCAACATTCCTTTTCCTGCGGACCACACCGTAATAAGTATCGTTAGTGGCAGTACTCCTTTAGGTTTATCATAAATCTGACTAATTAATCCGATAATCCATGGATTCATTTGTTTCGGTACTATATTCATACATGCTATCATCAAATCCGCTTCTGACAATGGAGTATATGGAAGAAGAAAACAAATTAGAAATAATAATGGTATTAATGATAAAAAAAGGAAAAAGGCGATACTGGAAGCATAACTACTGATATCATCATGTCTTAACTTTCGTTTAAAATGCTTAATCAGTATATATGCCTTTTCCATCCAGCTCACCTCAAAACTATTAATTCACCTATTTAGTTTATCCCCTTTTGTATATACTATTCTCTTACCTCACATTCCGCATAATAGAATTCTAATATATCTTTTGCATTATACCCTAAATCTGCTAAATTTCTGGCACCATTCTGACTCATTCCCACACCATGGCCAAAGCCACCTCCGGTAAGTCTCACTCCTGTTACTTTACCTTCATCTTTTTCAGTCTCTATCATAAAGAACGCACTTGGTAATAAATTTCCGCAGGCATAAGTATTATCATTCTGTAGTTCTGCCTTTGCTTCTCCATCTGTTATTACCGCTCTTACATGATATTCATTTTTTACAAGGAAATATCCTTTGTCTGTCGTTACAATCAGTTCTTCTACCGTTCCCCCAACTCCACGACGTCTTACCTGAATATCTGTAATCACAAAACCTTCCTTTAAAGGCTCATGTGTCCAGCTTTCTCCATCCGTACTTGTAAACACATAGTTAGGGTAATTTTCCAAACGACTTACCAATTTTTCAGCAATTTTTTCTATATTTTCGTGTTTATATTTCCAACGATACCAACTTTCTTCAGCTTCAAAATGAGACGAATCTACCTCAGAAATAAATTCACAAAACACTTCTTCATCCTGTAAAGCTTCTCCCGTATAAGTAGGTGCTCCCGTTGTCATCTCTTTTGCCTGCAAATAAGGTAAAGTTTTCACATTATTTGCATTCCAGATTGCCGCATCAGTTCCAAAACCACAGGAAGTAGAATAATAATACGTGCCTGCCAGTCCTCCCTGTGCATATAAAAGTTCTCCTGCTGTTTGCTCTGCAGCAATTGTGGTAGTTTCTTGTTCTTTAATGTTATTATATACCTGATATGTAGAACTATCGTCCAGATGGGCGCCATAGGATCCCAAAGCACAATTAAGCATTTTGCTGTAGGCATATGTTCTGGCAGAAATTGCCTGTGCTTTCAATGCTTCTAACGGATAATAACCAGGCATCTCAGAAGGAACTACTGCATACAAATATTTTTCCAATGAAACTTCATTAATCAATAAAATTCCTTCTTCCCGTTTTTCCAATTCAAAAGTCCCCAAATATCCTTGACTGCTATTGTTTCTGTCAATATTAGTAAACAAGGTTCTTCCTTCCAAAGTTTTTGGTTTCAAATATATACGATTATTAACAAAATATTCACTATCCGGATATATAGAAAAAGTCTCTCCTTCATCAATTTCCAGTTTTTCTTCACCATAAATTAATTCCATATCAACGTTAGCTTTTCCTTCAATCTTCTGATGATAATATCCGCTAAAATCCGATGTTTTAATTAACACTCTGATATTTTCCATCTTTTCATCTTTTACCAAAAGTGCCGATTGAATCTCACCTTCATTTACTACAAAATCTGCATAATCATATCCCAATCGAATATCACTTCTCCCTACAGCTTGTAATTCATCAAACAATCTGTAATACTGAACATTTTCGGAGAGTGAATAACTTCCAACACCTTCAATTTCTATCTCTTCTGAAGATATTCTTAATACTTTTCCGGTAACTTTTTCTGTTTTCAATACCAGATGTTGTAAATCACCTGATACGAACTGAATATCTGCCACCTGTTCATTTTCCATATTCTCTAATTTTTTATGTTTCTCAGCCGTTATTTTGTAATTCTTATAAAAATAAATAATATCCTTCTCTGTATTCTCTATAATCCATGCATTAAAAAGAGTAGCAGACGGTTCTATGCGATATACGCCCCAAAGCATCCCCTGATATGTAATATAAGAGGCTGATTGTTGCGTAGGGATGTATTCCGGTGCCAGTTTCTTCCCCCATCTTCCTCTCTGGGTAAACACATAATCTTCTTCCACTGGTTTACCCTCTATATCTACTACGTTAGAAGAATCTCCTAATACAAGGAGTTGTTCTGTAGTAACTTCATTCTCCGGATCTATCACATCACATACTTTGTCAAAATAAGCAAATAAATCTTCTTTATCAAAGAATGATTTTTTACGGTATTTCCGGGTGTTTTCTATTTCTTCATTTCCCAATTCATCAAGCCCGGAATTTATTTCATCTCTCCATTGTACAAACTGTCCATATGTAACATATTCTTCCACTTCCCAATCGGAAACCATTTCTTGTAAAACAACCATCGTTTCCTTCTGTTTTTGAATACTGTCAGTGTTCTCACCATCACCTGCTATATGCTCATTCCATACAGTATTCAACAACTCTGTCAATACAATCATTTCTCTTTTTGTTATGTACTCACCTTCTGGTTGTATTTTACCTATTACTAAAAAAATTATAATTATCAATAAAGCTAATATCCCCATTAATAATATATATATTTTTTCTTTCATTTTAACTGACATATACCCCAACTCCTCATTTATAAACACAAAAAGCAGCCTTTAAGACTGCCCCTTTATCTTTCGTATTTCTCTACCCGAAATGCTAGTCTCTGCCTTCTGACTCCTAGCGTCGCTAGGTGGGTAACCGCAAGACTACTTTTGCCTTCCCTTCCAATCCTTCTTGCGAAGTGAGGGCTTGACAGCCATAGAGTAATGTAGGAATCCCGTTTAAAGTAAATGTAGGTTCAAAAATAACAGAATACCAAGCACTTCGAGCTACTTATATTATATCCAATAGACATTCAAAATACAACTAAAATTAACATTTCTATTTATTAAATTTTACCAATTTTACAGACAGAATCTCTGTCTGATTTTCCCCTCAAAACACAAAACCCCCGGCTATTTACCGGGGGCATGTTTATTGTCTTTTATATATTATAAAGCATCAACTAACTTCTGAACTGCTGCTAAAGCTTCATCAGGAAGTTTGTCATATCCTTCTTTCTTTTCAGCAAAACCTTTAACTGCATCTACACGGTTCTGCATAGCTGCTTTTAAAGCTGCTCTGTATTCAGCATCTTCTAAGTTTGGTGTGAAGTCTGCTGTCTTACCGGACCAGTCATACATGATTTCAACGTCTTCAAATGGTCCCCACTGTTCAAATTTAGCTTTTCCTTCAACGATTGTTTCAAGAATTC
>JAFXGP010000088.1 GCA_017521195.1 Lachnospiraceae bacterium | reverse complement strand
TGCAAAAGAAAAAATCAAGGGCATCACTTGAATGACCTTGATTTTTTTGTTGCCTGCAGTAAGGATGGATTGTGAGATTAGATGCGGATTTACAAACCAGGTCAGATGTTGTGCTTGAACTTCGAGAGGGTGAAGTTCGTGCAAATCAAAAAACATAGAATAAAAAAGAGAACTCCGCAGGTTTGACTGCGGAGTTTACTTCGTTAAAAGGTTAAAAATTTTTCTTTTAAAGAAATGAAGAATGGAAGATATGTGGCATTGTTATTCTGGTTATTTGTTGCAGTTGTATGGGTGGTTTTTACTTCTACTTCAGGCAATCGTAATGATGCTATGGTAGAGACCGTGCAGACTACTTTGATGACCGATACTATGAACCAATATCATCCCTTTACCAGACAACCCTTGGAACTGGGAGTTGTTGTGTCCAGAAAAATAATTACTCTTCCGTTCTGGTACAGTACCCTTTGCCTTTGGACAGGAATGGAAGTTGTGGATGTAGTATGGGGGCTTGGAACTTTACTTACTGTCATAGGATCGCTTTTGGCTTTTGGAGAGTTGGGCGGCTTACTGTTTTTCAGGGATTTCAAAAAAACATGGCTGTTGGTGATTCTGCTGGAATTATTATATTTATCCGGAGATTATTATGTTGGTGCAGTAGGATACCGTCAGTTGTTTTACGGATATTCCGGAGAAGTAATTGTATCAAGTATGCTGATTCCTTGTGTTTTATGTGTTTTGTACCGTTTTTGTGGCCCTATACTGAGGGAAGATTTTCCGGTAGAAAAAGAGAAAATTACAATCTGGGGTTTGGTGCTTAGCTTAGGATTGTTTGTTTCTTGCAGTTTGTTTTTGACTACTTTTGTTTGGGGAATTTTTATGGTGGTATTATCCGTCATACTATTTGTGATTAGTATAATAGGGGTCCGCCTTACCAAAAAGATAAAACAGAAAGGAGCGGATAACTAATGATAGAAATTATGAAAATCATTATTTCCACCTTTCAGGAAAGTAAGGCTGCAGGAAGCTATACCTTGTTTTACCTGTTGGCTTTAGGTCTTGGTTTGGCAGTGGCATGGGACCGGTATGGTAAATCAGAGCTGGAAGATAACTGGATGGTGGAAGAAGCAAAAAAACATATACAGTTATGGCCTTTTTTGTATGGTTTGACAGCAGTGATATTGGTAGTAATGAATCCTTTGGCTATCTGGGGGATTAATAAATTAACTCCCATTGCAGGACAGTATTATAAAGTTTGGGGTCTGCTATTGTTTCTGTTCTTATGCGCCTATGGAATGGTATGTTTCTTAAGTCTTTTGAGAGAAAAGAGCCAAAAAGCTTTTGTGACCATAGGCTTTGTGATTTTAATTGGCTTAGCAGGAAGCAGTTATGGGCTTATGTCACAACGTTCTGAAAAAGGAGAGAACATGGAAGAAGCACAGGTAGTGCAGTGGATTAAAGAATTCAAGGAGGATGCTTTGGTTCTGGCGGTAGACCCTGTTTTAGAATATATGGGAATTTATGAGCCGGGAATGCAGGTTTTATACGGAAAAGATATCTACACAGCAAATATGGATTTGGGCATTATGGACAGCTATCCTTTGGAACTGATGCATTTGTATGAGGCGGTAAAACAGCCGCAAGGATGCATGGGTGAAATTTCTAATGTGGCATACATGTACGATTGTGATGCTGTAGTGGTGAAATATTTTGAAAATGCACCGGACAAAGCCGGCGTTTACTATAAAAGAGAAATAACGGATAATTACATTTTATATATGAGATAGAGAGGTACTAAGATGGCATTGTTAAGTGTTATTGTTCCTTGTTACAACGAAGAAGAAAACGTAAAATATTTTTTTGATGAACTGATGAAAAATCAGCCCTTTTTTGAGGAAAAGAAGCTGGATGTGGAGATTATATATGTGGATGACGGTTCCAAAGACAGAACTGTGGCAGAGGTGAAAAAATTAGGAGAAAGTGCCGACAATGTACATCTCATTTCTTTTTCACGGAATTTTGGAAAAGAAGCCGGAATCTATGCAGGATTTCAGAAAGCAAAAGGTGATTATGTGGTAATGATGGATGCAGATTTACAAGATCCACCATCACTTCTTCCGGAAATGTTTTCCTATATTGAACAGGGGTACGATTCTGTGGCAACCAGAAGAGTATCCAGAAAAGGAGAACCGCCAATCCGTTCTTTCTTTGCCAGAATGTTTTATAAGATTATGAACAGGATTTCTCAGGCAGATATTGTGGATGGAGCAAGAGATTACCGCCTTATGACAAGGCAGGTAGTGGATGCGATCTTGTCCATGTGTGAATACAACCGTTTTTCCAAAGGGATTTTTGGTTGGGTAGGATATGAAACCAAGTGGTTGGAATATGAAAATGTGGAACGTGTTCATGGAGAAACCAAGTGGAATTTCTGGAAACTATTCCTGTATTCGATTGAAGGAATTACAGCTTTCTCTACAGCTCCATTGGCTATTGCATCTTTCATAGGAGTATTGTTCTGTGCTATCGCTTTTGTAGCAATTATTTTTATTATTGTAAGAACTTTAATCTGGGGGGATCCTGTAGGAGGTTGGCCGTCACTGGTATGTATTATCTGTCTGGTAAGCGGTGTTCAACTTTTGTGCCTTGGAATAGTAGGGCAATATTTATCTAAGACTTATATGGAAGTGAAACAAAGACCGATTTATCTGGTGAAAGAAGAATTTTAGGAGAAACTATGATTAGTATTGTTACGCCGGTATACAACGCGGCAGCATTTATCCGCCAGACCATGGAAATGGTAAAAGCCCAGACATATGCAGACTGGGAACTGATTTTGGTAGATGATGGTTCCAAAGATAATAGTTGCGAAGTTATTGAAGCATATTTAAAAGACAATCCGGATGAGAGAATTCGATTGATAAAAAAGGGGAAAAATGAGGGAGCTGCATTAAGCAGGAACCGCGGAATTAAAGAGGCAAAAGGAAGATATATAGCCTTTTTGGATGCGGATGATGTGTGGCTTAGTCATAAATTGCAAAGACAATTGGAATTTATGACAAAAGAAGACGCCGGTTTTGTTTTTTCTGCCTACGAATTTGGAGATGAAGAGGCGGTAGGTACGGGAAGAATCGTCCATGTGCCGGAAAGTCTGACTTATAAAAAGGCTTTGTCCAGAACCGTTATTTTTACTACAACAGTTTTACTGGATACGCAGAAAATATCCAAGGATTTAATTTATATGCCTAATGTACCCAGTGAAGATAGTGCTACCTGGTGGCAGATTTTAAGGAATGGACATGTGGCAAGAGGACTAGATGAGGTTTTAGCGATTTACCGCAGACCCGGGAAATCTTTATCCTCAAATAAACTGAAAGCGATTCAAAGAATCTGGTATTTGTATCGTAACGTGGAAAAATTATCTTTTCCGGCTAGTTGCATTGCTTTTGTGGGTTGGGCTTACAGAGCTACTGTAAGACGAATTTAGTAAAACTTAGCCGGAAGGTTTAGGAGGATGCTATGAGAAAAAATGAATCCATAAAAAGACTGATTATCTTATGTCTTTCTTTTTTGGGAATTATCTTATCTACAGGAATATATGCTTATACCTGGATTGTGCAATATCATCAGAGATGTGTTTTTAATGTAAAACTGTACTTTTGGGGACATATTTTGATGGTGTTTATCTATTTTGTATTGCTGTTTTTCTTTAACACCACCTATGGAGGATTGAAAATAGGATTTTTAAAACCTATGGATGTATTCTTTTCCCAGGGATTTTCTCTGTTGTGTGTTAACGTGATTACTTATTTACAAATATCCCTGATGGAGGTAAAACTGGTATGGACAAAAGGTATTATATGGATGACTGTAGCACAGATTGTTGTGGCAGGCATTTGGACATTCTTCTGTAATCAGGTTTATCGGAAAGCCTTCCCACCAAGAGATTTGCTTTTGATTCATGGGGAAAGAAGTATTGAAGATATTACCCGTAAATTTGCAACCAGACCGGATAAGTATAACATTGTAAAATGTATGGATGTTGCGGAAGGGTTAGATGCTGTTAAAAAGGAAATTGTAGATTCTAAAATGGCAGTAGTGCTTTGGGATATTCCAACTACAGACAGAAATGCTTTATTTAAATTCTGTTACAGTCAATCTATCCGTGTGTATATGATGCCAAAGATTACAGATGTATTGCTTAAAGGTTCCGACCAGTTGCATCTGTTTGATACACCGATTTTACTGAGCCGTGAAATTTCTTTGAAAATTGAGCAAAGAATTGTAAAGAGAACTATAGATATTGTGTGTTCTTTGATTCTTTTAATTATCTCTGCACCAATCCAGTTGGTGACAGCCATTATAATTAAAGCCTATGATAAAGGGCCTGTTTTATATAAACAAATACGTTGTACTACCGGTGGCAAGGAATTTGAAATTCTGAAATTCAGAAGTATGCGTGTGGATGCGGAAAAAGATGGTGTTGCCAGACTGGCTTCCAAAAACGATTCACGAATTACACCTATTGGAAAATTTATCCGTAAGGTACGAATTGATGAATTGCCACAGTTGTTTAATATTCTGAAAGGGGATATGTCCTTCATCGGTCCGAGACCGGAAAGACCTCAGATTATAGCCCAGTATATGGAAGAAATGCCTGAATTTGCCCTTCGTATGAAAGTAAAAGCAGGTTTGGCAGGTTATGCACAGGTATATGGAAAATATAACACGACTCCTTATGACAAGTTAAAACTGGACTTGTTCTATATTGAAAACTATACTTTGTGGCTGGATATTAAGTTGATGCTTCTTACTTTGAAGATTCTGTTCAAACCGGAGAGTACGGAAGGTGTAGACAGTAATCAGACTACGGCTATGAAGTAAACTCTATGTTTGTAAAAAAGATAGAAACTGGTGCCGGAAGTTATTTATAAAATGTAGTTTTGGAGACAAAGATACATGGAAATTGAAAGAAAAACATACATGGAACAGGGAATGGATTTCAAAAGATTGTTCCTTGTTTTGGGAAAGAAAATATGGTTTGTGCTGCTGGGAGCCATTGTAGGTGCGGCATTGGGTGCCATTACTTATAAAGTGGTGACAAATATTGTGGATGGAGAGCCGGAATACAGGGCTTCTGCAGATTATTATATTACCTTTTTTAAGGATGGAGTAGATTATTATAATGCCTATACCTGGGATGGAATATTACGAGATGATCCTATTGTGGACTATGCTTTGACTTTGCTACCGGAAGAGATTACCAAAGATATGGTAAAGAAAGCAGTTTCTGGAGAGATGCTTGGAGATTATCGTATTTTGACAGTGCATGTGAATGCCGAAACACCCGAGAAGGCAAATATCATTGCTAAAGCATATCAGGAATCACTATGGCATTTTGGTCAGGAAATGGAGCTTCTCAATACTGTAGAATTATGGAGTCAGGAAGAAGCAGTTACATTTGAAAAAAATAATAAAACGGAAAATGCTGCTTTCTTAGGTTCTTTGATTGTAGTGATTTTGGTGATTTTTGGTCTGCTTTTCTACTATTTGTTAGAAGATGCTGTATACGTGGAAAAAGACGGTGAATCGCGTTTTGGTTTGCCGGTATATGGGCTTTTAACAAAAGGGAACAATGAAGTTCAGAAGCAGATGTTTGGAAATAATCTGAAACATGTTTTCGGTGAGAGTGAAGTAGAAACTTGGAATGGGGAAATCATTCCTTCTGCGGAAGACTATGTACGTCTTAGGAGTGCCAAGAATCTGCTGGTAAATATTCCCTGGGGACGAAATAACGGACGTCAGGTGGAGAGAGTGCTAAGACAGCTTGAGCTTCAGGGATGTAAAGTGAAAGGTCTAATGATTACTGATGCCGAGGATTGGTTCGTAAAAGCATATTATATGATAGAAAGAGTAAAGAAATAAAGTTGTTCAATTTGAACAACTTTGAAATCAAGAGAAGGAAATGAAAATGACCTTAGAAACATTAGTATCTGCAGTGAAAGAAGATGTTGCTGCATTGGCAAAAAAAATGAATTTGCAGTCTGATGCAGTAATTATTAATCAATGTGGTGAAAACAGTTATTTAGAATATGAACATGAGGGAAATACAATACGGGCTTATAGCTTTGCAGAAAAAGGAGTTGGTTTATCCAGAAATAATGCTCTGCTTCGTGCCAAAGCCGACATTGTTCTATTTTCCGATGAAGATATTGTGTATCATGAAGGATATGCGGAAAAGATTTTAAATGCCTTTGAACAGCATCCAGAAGCAGATATGCTTCTGTTTAATATGGATGTAGAGGCAGACAGGGCTACTTATCATATTGAAAAAGAGCAGAGAGTTCGTTTTTACAATAGTGGAAGATACCCTACTTACAGTTTTGCAATCCGGAGGGAAAAATTACATAAAGCAAATATTACATTTTCTCTTTTGTTTGGTGGTGGAGCCAAATACAGCAATGGAGAAGACAGTTTGTTTTTACTGGAGTGTTTGAAAAAAGGATTTAAGGTATATGCTCTTCCTATCGAAATCGGAAAAGAAGTACCACGTCCATCTACATGGTTTAACGGATATACAGAAAAGTTCTTCTTTGACAGAGGAGTGCTTTACTATTACTTATATGGGAAATTACGACATCTGATGGCAATCCGTTTCTTATTAGCACATAAAGGAGTTATGTGTCAGGAAATACCTGTGAAAAAAGCATTTGAATTGATGTGTGCAGGGATGAAAGATGCAGTACTTTAATATTTATTAAGGTATTGCTGAGCAGATGTGGTTTTAATAGAAATAGGCAGAAGTTTGGAAGTTAAGAATGGGAATGATATTATATGCAGTGGTGGCAATAACCACGATAGCCTTGGCTTGTCTGGTAAATAACCAGCCACAGCCGGTAACGGGACAACTTCATATAACCAAAGGATATACACGCAGACAGGGGTTAAATACCCTTAGTCTGCTTGCTATTTTTACGATTCTTTTCTTGCTTGCAGCACTGCGTTTGGAAGTGGGAAATGATTATGGAACTTATGTAGATACCATACATGAGATTTATGTAGGTGGTTATGTAGTGACAGAACCGTTGTTTAATGCAGTGGTAAAAGTATTGTGCGAATTGTCCGGAGGAGAAAATTATCTTCTGGTATTTGCTGTTTTTGCTTTCGTAACTATTTGGATTTTCCTAAAGGCACTTTATGAGCAGACAGATGATTTCCCATTGGCATTTTTCTTGTTTATGACCCTGGGAATCTATTATAGGACATTTAATACAGTGCGTTACTATTTTGTGTTGGCAATTACACTATATTCTTTCCGTTATATCTTCCGTAAGGAGTATGGGAAATTTATTATGTTGATTGTCCTGGCTGCATTTTTTCACAAATCCGTATTGGTAGTCATTCCTATTTATCTGATTGCCAATATGACTTGGAAAAAGTGGCATGTGGCAGTGTTAATGGTTGGGGCAGCATGTATGGTGCTGTTTCAGGATTTGATTATGAAAATTGCATTGGAATTGTATCCTTCTTACAAAGATACCATCTATCTGGAAACAGAATCCGGACTGGGCGGTAATCTGATGAGTATAGTAAGATGTGTGGCAGTTTTGGTGCTGGCGCTTATTTGTTATAAAGATGCCTGGAAAGAAGAGAAGGAAAACAGATTTTATTTTAAGTTGAATTTTCTTGCCATTCTTTTATATTTATGCGGTTCTTTCTTGCCGCTGGTAGGAAGAATCTGTTATTACCTTATGACTTCCCATATCTTGTTTATACCTGCGATTTTGGGAAGTATTAAGAATAATAGAAAGAAAAAGATTTTTACTGTGTTAGTAATAATGGCAGGTGTCATTTACTTTCTGCTGTTTTTGAAAAGTGCAAACCAACCGGGAGTAAGAGTGTTGCCTTATAAGTCCTGGCTATTCTATGAGAAGGAATTTTTAAATGCAGAAACCATTTTTTAGTATCGTTGTAGTATCCCTAAATCCGGGAGAAAGATTGGAAAAAACTTTAAATAGTATTTTAAAACAGACTTTTACAGATTATGAAGTTGTTTTAAAGGATGGAGGTTCTACTGACGGAAGTTTAAGCGGATTGCTGGAAAAGGGATACTTTGAAGGAAAAGATCAGATTCATCTGATACAAGAAAAAGATAAAAGTATATACGACGGAATGAATCAGGCTGTGTCTCATGTAAAAGGCAGATATGTTCAATTCTTAAATTGTGGAGACTATTTTTACTCAGATACTGTTTTGGAAGAAGTGGCTGAATTTATTTTGAAAAAGCAACAGGAAGATATGAAGCAGTTTATGCAGAATAATGGTTACGCAAAAGAGAATCATGGAGAAGACTGTATGGACTTTGCTATCAGCGCGATGGAGAAACCGCGGCTTATATACTATGGAAACCAATACAATCAGCTACAGGATACGATTATTTATTCAGCTCCGCAGATTAATGATTTTACCTGTTATCGTAATGTACCCTGTCATCAGGTTTGTTTTTATGATTACAGATTATTTGAAAAGCGGGCATACGAACTGAGATATAAAGTACGTGCCGACTATGAGCATTTCTTATATAGCATTTATGAGGAAGGTGCAAAAGGAATTTCCATGCCGGTTGTGATAGCATCTTACGAAGGCGGTGGTTTTTCGGAAACCAAGGAAAATCGGAAACGTTCTGCTATGGAACATAGAGAAATTACCACGAAATATCTGGGAAAATCCAAGGTTTTTAAGTATCGCATGATTATGTGGTTGACTCTGGCACCTCTTAGAACCGCAATTGCAGAGAATCCTGCTTTGTCAGGAATATATAATGGGATTAAAAACGGAATATATAAATTGTTGAGAAGATAATTTTAATATATAAAATGATTGGTTTGTACAAAATCAAATTGTTTTAAAGGGGATAGATATGAAAGTACTTTGGGTTTGTAATATCATGCCACCGATCATCGGACAGTATTTGGGAAAGGAATGCAGTGTAAAAGAAGGCTGGATTTCCGGAATCCTGATGCGTATGATGAAGGAAAAAGAAGAGGTGGAGCTGGGAATTTGTTACCCTGTGGAAGATGTTTCAGAAGAAGGAAAAAAAGAAGTTGTAATAAATGATGATAAAAAGATAGTTTGTTATGGATTTGCGGAAGATACTGTACATCCGGAAAACTATGGCGGAGATGGGTTAGAAAAACGGATAGGTGAAATTATCCGGGATTATAATCCGGAAGTCCTTCATGTTTTTGGAACTGAATTCGGACACTCTTTGGCAGCGGTGAAATCCTTTGGAAATCCGAAACATACTTTGGTGGGGATTCAGGGCGTTATCAGTGAATGTGCCAAAGAATATATGGCAGATTTACCGTTAGACGTTCAGGGTCAGGTTTCCTTTCGTGATTGGTTAAAAAAAGACAGTATGAAACAGCAACAGGAAAAATTCTTTATCCGCGGAGAACGTGAAAAAGAAGTTTTGAAGTTGTGCGGCAATGTGACCGGAAGAACTGATTTTGATAAAGAAGCTGCTAAAAATATAAATCCACAGGTAAAATATTTCTTTATGAATGAAACCATGCGTGGGGAATTCTATGAAGGAAAGTGGGAATATAAAAAGTGTAAGAAGCACAGTATTTTCTTTAGTCAGGCAGATTATCCATTAAAAGGATTCCATTATTTGCTTCAGGCATTACAAATTGTAAAAGAAAAATATCCGAATGTAACCGTAAATGTGGCGGGAAACAGTTTGGTGAACTATACAACGTTAAAAGATAAAATTAAGATATCTGCTTATGGCAAATATCTTCGTAAGTTGATAAAAGAAATGGACATGAAGGACAAGATAACATTTCTTGGGAAATTGTCTGCAGAAGAAATGAAACAGCAGTATTTGAAATGTCATACCTTTGTTTGTGCATCTTCTTTAGAAAATTCTCCTAATTCTGTGGGAGAAGCTATGCTTCTTGGAACACCGGTAGTGGCATCTTATACAGGTGGAATTCCAAGTATGGTGGAACATGAGAAGGAAGGACTGCTGTTTGAAAAAGGAAATGTAAAAGCATTGGCAGAAGCTATTATGCGTACTTGGGAAGATAAAGAGATGGTCGATGTAATGACGAATGAAGCAAGAGTCCGTGCAAGAAAGACCCATGATGCAGATGAGAATTATCGGGCATTGATGGGGATGTATAGAGAGATTTGCCAATAAAAATATTATTTAGAGATATGAAATAATTGAATATTACAGCAACATAGTTTTAGGAGTAAGCATTATGAAAATCACCATGATATCCAACTATATAAATCATCACCAAATTCCTTTTTCCAATGCTCTATATGAGAAATTGGGGGATGACTATCGGTTTATCCAGACAGAGCCTATGGAAGAAGAACGGATTCAGATGGGCTGGGGCGTGGAAGCAGAAAAGATTCCTTATGTGGTTTTTCTGAAAAAACAGTTAGAGTTATGTAAACAACTGATAGATGAAAGTGATATCCTGCTTGTAGGTTGGATGGAACGGGAAGATTTGATTGTGAATCGTTTAAGCAGTGATAAATTGACCATCCGAATCAGTGAAAGACTTTATCGCGAAGGACAATGGAAAGCTATTTCTCCGAAAGGTTTGATTCGTAAGTATAAGGAACATACAAGTCACAGAAAGAATCCGGTATATTTGTTGTGTGCAGGAGCATATGTGGCTTCTGACTTTTCTATTGTAAAAGCATATCCGGATAAGATGTTCCGTTTTGGTTATTTCCCGGAATTTAAAGAATTTACCAAAGAACAGTTACAGAAAATGCATGTCTGGGGTGAAAAGAAGAATCAGGAAGAAATTCAAATTGTATGGGCAGGAAGATTTATTCCACTGAAACATCCAGAGTTTGCTATTAAACTGGCCGAGAATTTAAAAAAGCAAGGTTACAAATTTCATCTTCATATGGTCGGTGGAGGGGAACTGGAAGGGGAACTGAAACAGACCGTAAAGCAAAAAGAATTACAAAATCAGGTTACATTTTATGGATTCTTAAAACCAACGCAGGTTCGAAAAGTTATGGAAAAATGTCATATCCATTTATTTACCAGTAACTTCTTGGAAGGCTGGGGAGCTGTGGTAAATGAAGCCATGAACAGCGGCTGCGTGGAAGTAGCAAATGTAGAAGTAGGTGCGGCACCATTTTTGATTAATCATGGTGAAAACGGATTGGTATATAAAGATGGAAGTTATGAAGACATGGAGAAACAAATTAAATTTCTGTTGGATAATCCGAGGAAAGCATCCGGGATGGCTTTGGCGGCGTATGAAACTATAGCCTCACAGTGGAATGCTCCGGAAGCTGCAAAACGCCTGTTGAAATTCTATGAAGATTGGAAAAAAGGTAAAATAGAGTTACCGCAGGAAGGACCTTTTAGTCCGGCACCTGTGATTGCACCGAAGAAAATGTATCAGTTTATAATGGAGGAAAAACGTGGATAAAAAACCCTTAATAAGTATCATAATCCCCATATACAACATTATGGATTGTTTGGAAAAATGCGTGGACAGCTGCATTAACCAGACCTACGAAAATATAGAGATTCTCATGGTAGATGATGGTTCCACGGATGGTACCGGTGTACTTTGCGATAAATTACAGGAAAAAGATGCAAGAATCCGAGTGTTTCATAAAGAAAACGGAGGTTCTTCTTCTGCCAGAAACTTAGGGATTGAGAATGCGAAAGGCGAATATCTGGGGTTTGTAGACAGCGATGATTTCATTTCTCCAACCATGTATGAAGATTTAATTAATGCGGTTTTGGAGTATCAAGTGCCTATTGCTCAGGTTTCCAGGGATGAGATAGATGATAAGGGAAATAAATTGCCGGATGTATGTACACCACCGGAAAAAGCCTTTCTTTGCAGTAGTGACGAGTTTATGAAAGAACTGCTGATGCATCGTGGAGATTGTTCTTTTTGTACTAAGTTAATTAAAAAGGATTTGTTTGCGGACAAAAAATTTCCAATAGGAAAATTAAATGAAGATTTTTATCTTCTTTTGCAGATGTTAAAAGAAATTAATGGTATTTATATTTTGCCGGAACAACACTACCACGTATTTTATCGTATTGGTAGCAATACCAGAAAAAAAGATAAAAACGATTTTTCCAGAGTGTTTATGGATATTGTGGAAAACGCAGACGTGGCAAGCGACATTGTGGACAAACATTATCCTGATTTAAAAGAAGTGTGTATAAGATTCGGATTATTCCAAAGACTGGATTATATGCTTCATATTCCAGCATCACAGATGAATTCTGATAATAAGTTTTATGCAAATGTGAAAAAATATTTGAGAAAGCATTGGATGGATACTTTGTCCAATCCGTATCTGACTAAGAAAAATAAAATTTATCTGATACTTTTGACGGTGGCACCAAAAACAGTGAGAGTTATGCATCAGAAGATGAAAGGGCTGTAAATTGTATTTTCCTAAGAAACAGGCGGGGATTTTACACTTAGAGTGTTTGCAATCGTTAAAGGCGTATGGTATAATTCAAACGTATATTTAGGTATAGTATACCTAAAATGTTTTAATTTTACATGTATACAACAAGGAAGGTATTCAGAAGAGAGGACATTATGTTAAATAATAAAACAATTTTAGTAACAGGAGGAACAGGTTCCTTCGGTAAATGCTTTACAAAATATGTATTAAAAAATTATAATCCTAAAAAGATTATCATCTATTCCCGTGATGAATTCAAACAGTGGATGATGCAGAATGAGTTCAAAGAATATCAGGACAAGCTCCGTTTCTTTATCGGTGATGTTAGAGATCTTGCCAGAATGAAGAGAGCTTTCGTTGGCGTAGATTATGTAATTCATGCAGCAGCTATGAAACAGGTTCCGGCATGCGAATACAATCCAAACGAAGCTATTAAGACTAACATCGAAGGTGCACAGAATGTAATTGAAGCAGCTCTTGACAGCGATACTGTGAAAAAAGTAGTTGCTCTTTCTACCGACAAAGCTGTAAACCCTGTTAACTTATATGGCGGAACTAAATTAGTATCCGATAAATTGTTTATTGCAGCTAATGCTTATGCAGGAGAAAAAGATATTAACTTCTCTATCGTACGTTATGGTAACGTTGCGGGTAGCCGCGGTTCTGTAATTCCATTCTTTAACAGTGTGATTAAAAATGGCGGAACAGAACTTCCGATTACAGATTACAGAATGACACGTTTCTGGATTAGTTTAACTCAGGGTGTGGAACTTGTAATTAAAGCGTTGGAAGAAGCAACCGGTGGAGAAACCTTCATTAGCAAAATTCCATCTTTCAAAATTACGGATTTGGCAGAAGCGATGATGCCGGGATGCAAAAAACCTGAAGTAGGTATCCGTGAAGGTGAAAAATTACATGAAATCATGGTAACAGTAGAAGATTCCATGACAACATATGAATACGACAAACATTTCATTGTATATCCACAGATGGTATGGAACAACAGACAGAAACCAAACATGAGCGGCAAGAAAGTTCCGGAAGGATTTTCCTACAGCTCCGATAACAATACAGAATGGCTTACAGTGGAAGAAATTCGTGAATTGTTAAAAACGGTAGAATTGGAAAAATAAATAAGCAATAATATTTAAGATTGAATGGCATTTAGTTGCTCTTCAATCTTAAATTTTATATAATCGAAGTAGGTGATTTTAAAATTGTTAAAACATATTTCCGAATGCCTATATCGGTTAAGAATTGATGTGTAGGGAGGAAAAGCAATGGTAGTTGTAATGCTTAGTTGGATTTATTACTTTATGCTTTGCGGAATGATTGGAATAGGAATAGAAAAACTACTAGCGAAAGCTTTGAAAAGGAAATGGCAGTTTCAGATTATTGATTATTTGGTAACCGGAATTGTAGGAATTACCATTTATGCCGCTTTTGCAAGTATTGTTTACAAAGTAGGAATGATAGTGCATTTACTATTGTTACTTTTAGCAATTATCAGTGGATGGGGATGCAGAAAAGAAATCAGAGAAGTAATTCCTAAGACGAAAAAATTGATATTTTCTTGGGAAGGATTTTTCTTTTTCTGCTTCATTCTTTTAATAGCATTTTTTACTTCCCGTGGGAAATTCCATACAGATACCGGTATCTATCACGCACAGAATATCCGTTTGTACGAAGAATATGGGATTATAAAAGGTATGGCAAATATGCAGTTGCATTATGGATATAACAGTTTATATCTCGCCTTTGCAGCTGTTTTAAGTATGGCCTGGTTGTTACCTTGGTCGCTCCATACAACGACCGGATTTGTAGAAGTGATATTATGTTTGTATGCCCTTCATCATTTAAAGACTTTTAAAGAACGCAAGAGTCATCTGGAAGATGCCGGCTGTGTAGCGATTTTGTTTTATGCTTTGATTAATGTTACCGGAAGTATGTCACCGGCAACCGATTATCCAACCATGTTTTTATCAATTTATATGATTAGTGTGTGGTTGAGAGCGATTGAAGAAAGGGCCCATTATTCGGTTTATGCATTATTATCTGTATTTGCAGTTTTTCTGGGGACTATGAAGTTATCTGCAATATCCATGGTTCTCGTAGTAATTTATCCTGCATTTTTCTTGTTGAAAGAAAAGAAATGGAAAGATATCGGTATTTATCTGGGAATGGGTATTTTTACATTAGCTCCTTATTTGATTCGAAACGTCATTCTTTCAGGATGGTTAATTTATCCTTTTGAAGCAATAGATCTTTTTAATGTAGAGTGGAAAGTGCCGTTGGAATATTTATTGGTGGATGCTTATCAGATTAAAGTGTGGGGACGCTGTTTGTTTGATGTCGGTTTAATAGATATGCCTATTACGGAATGGCTTCCAATCTGGTGGGAAAATCAGGAAAGATATGCAAAGATGTTTTTAGGCTCTAACGTGCTTGGTATTATTTTGGCCATGTTTAACTTGGGTTATAAATGGATTAAAAAAATAGAAATCAGAGTAGAGTTAATTGTGCTTTATTTGGCAATGTTGGCATCTGCATTGGTTTGGTTTTTATTGGCGCCATTTATTCGATATGGTTTAGGTTTTTTGTTGGTAATACCATTGGTAGGAATGGCAAGCTGGTTTGATTATGAGAAAAAGGGATTCCAGAGTATTGCAACTGGTTGCCTGGTATTTTGTCTGTTCCTTTGCCTCAGTCCATATGTAGATCATTATGTGACAGATGATGGTGTGTTTGTAAAACAAAGATTAATGGATCCTTATTATATTGTGCAGAAGGATTATGACCATTCAACTACGGATATCATAGAAAGTAAAGGTAATATAATTTATTACAGTAGCAATATAAAAGAAGAAGGGGAAATTAACAGTTATCATAATTTCCCAAGTACATGTTACCAATTTATGATGAGAAGAAGTGAACTCGTAAGTGAAGATATAAAAGATGGTATTGTGCCTAAGTAGGCACCAAGGGCGAAGAAGCCGGAAAGGACTAAGAAAATGAATAAACCTGCGATTTGTGGAGGAACTCCTGTAAGAGATACAAAATTATATTATGGACATCAATATCTTGATGATGCTGATATTCAGGCAGTAGTAGATGTTTTGAAAAGCGATTATTTAACATGTGGGCCTAAGATTACAGAATTGGAAGAGAAGTTATGTAAACTTACAGGTGCAAAGTATGCAGTAGTATGCAGTAACGGAACTGCAGCACTTCATATGGCATGTATGGCAGCAGGTGTGGAATCCGGGGATGAAGTAATTACTACACCGATTACTTTTGCAGCCAGTGCTAACTGTGCTTTATACTGTGGTGCAAAACCGGTATTTGCGGATATTAATGATAAAACTTATAACATTGACCCTGAAAAAGTAAAAGCAGCAACCACAGATAAGACAAAAGCGGTAGTAGCAGTTGACTTTACAGGGCAGTCGGTAGAATTAGACAAGCTTATGGCGCATTGTAAAGAACATAATCTTGTGTTAATTGAAGACGGTGCTCATGTTATTGGTACTAAATATAAAGGACAACCTAATGGTTCTATTGCAGATATGACAACTTTTAGTTTCCATCCGGTAAAAACAGTAACCGGTGGCGAAGGCGGAGCTGTTATGACCAATAACGAAGAATATTATCAGAAACTTCTTCTTGCCCGTTCTCATGGTATTACCCGTGATACTGCACTTATGGAAGAAGAACCACATGGTGGCTGGTACTATGAACAGGTATCTTTGGGATATAATTATCGTATGACAGACATTCAGGCTGGTCTTTTGATTAGCCAGTTGGATAAGCTTCCCATGTTCTCTGAGAGAAGAAAAGAAATTGTTGCAAAATATGATGAAGCTTTCTTACAGATGCCTGAAATTCAGGTGCAGGAAGAAATACCGGAATCTGACACTACAAGACATTTATATATTTTAAGAATCAAACCGGAAATGTTAACCATTAACCGCAGAGAATTTTTTGATGCTTTGGCAGCAGAAAATATTATGTGTAATGTACACTATATTCCAACCTACTATTTCCCGCATTATCAGAGATTGGGATATGAAAAAGGAATTTGTCCAAAAGCAGAAAGATTATATGATGAAATGATGAGCTTGCCGCTTTACTATGGAATGACAGATAAAGACGTCGAAGACGTTATTAAAGCTGTGAAGAAGATTGTAGATTATTATAAGAAGTAATGTTGCTGAAAATTCCTTAGAAGATTTAGGAGATATATTATGCAGTTAAGTATTATTGTTCCTGTTTACAACATGGCATCTGATGGTAAACTTGAATATTGTTTAGAATCTCTGGTGAATCAGACAATTAACGATTATGAGATTATCGCAGTAGATGATTGTTCTACGGATAATTCTCTGGAGATTTTGAGACAATATGAAGCAAAATACCCTGACAAATTTAAGGTTATAGCCTCTCATGTTAATAAAAAACAAGGCGGAGCTAAAAACCTGGGACTTGAAATTGCTAAGGGTGAATGGATTGGTTTCATTGACAGTGATGATTGGATAACCAAGGATTATTATGAAAAGCTTTTAAAGAAAGCAGAAGAAACAGGCGCTGATATGGTGGGATGTGATTATCATTTGACTAATGAACATTCTATGAAAATCGGACAAGTGGTTCACAATAATAAACCGGAGCAAGCTGGAATATTAACGAAAGAAAAATATCAGTCTTTGATTTTAGATGGCGGGAGTTTGGTAGTAAAAATCTACAGGCGTGGGATTATATTCGATTATCCAAACCGTTTTCCGGAAGGAATTTTCTATGAGGATAATGCCATCAGTAATTCCTGGATGCTTAGGGCAAAACATTTTGAGTACATTCAGGAACCCATGTACTATTATTATCAGCATAATGCTTCTACGGTACATACCATTACCAAGAAACGATGTGAGGACCGTATGGAAGCAGCCAGAATTATGGTAGCGGAAGCAAAACAATTTGGTTTTCTGGATGAATATAAAGAAGAAATAGAAAGCAGTTTTACCACATTGTTTTATGTAAACACACTCTTTTCTTATATGATGGGTGTAAAAAAGCAGGAAATTTCTTTTATAAAAGCTATGGGTGAGGAAATGAAGAAGACTTTTCCGGATTTTAGAAAGAATAAGTATTATTTAACCAGAGTTCATGCCGAAGAAAGAAAGCTGATAGATATGCATATGAAATCAACCCTGTATTTTGTGGTGTATTATAAGCTTTTGTGGGCGTACCGTAATTTTAGAAAAAAGATAGCCGGTAAATAAAAAAGTAAGTTGTTAGATAAAAGATGGGAGACAAAAAGTGAAAGCAGCAATTATAGGTGCCAGTTCGGAATCTTTGCATACGATTAAAAAAGCAAAAGAGTATAATCTGACAGTAGTTGCGTTGGATGGGAATGAAAAAGCAGAAGGATTGGCAGTAGCGGATGAAGCTGTTGTGGTGAATATTTCTCGAGAAGAAGAAACGATTCAGTGCGTGGAAAAGGAAAAAATTGATTTTGTATTGACTGTTCCTATCGGAAGATATCTGACTACCATAGGAAGTGTAAACGATACTTTGAAATTGCCGGGAATTGGAAAAAAACAGGCAATGTATTGTACCGATAAGTTATTGTTTCATCAAAAAATGGAAGAAAATGGTCTTAGAGGTTGTGTATGTCTGGAAGCGAAAGAATCCCCGGAAGAAAGAAAAAAGTTATTTGAGCAGATAGGGTGCGGAGAGTACAATCTGCAATTTCCCGCCATTTTAAAACCCAGATATGGTTCCGGAAGCCGTGGTATTCATTTTGTAAATGATATGCAGGAACTGAAAAAAGCTTTGCAAGTTACCTGTGGCGAAAGCTATGTGTTGGAAGAGTGTGCAAAGGGTGAAGAATATGGCTTGGATGGGGCTGTTATTGATGGAACATTCTATTTTGTACTGCTTCGACATAAAGAAAATACTCCCTTACCGGCACGCCAGGCAGTAGCTTATTTTTCAGTAATGCCGGAAGATGAGTTTTATGGACAGGTAAAGGCCTTTATGGAAAAGACTGTAAAAACGTTGGAATTACAGGAATGTCTTTTGCATGCAGATTTAATCTGTACAGGGGACGGTCCTTTTATGATAGAAATGTCAGCAAGACCTTCCGGCCATAATTTGCATAATCTGTTTACTCCATTGTGTACCGGTGTGGATGTGGCAGAGGAATATATCAAACACCGCATGGGATTAGGATGTAATTTTGTTCCTGAAAAGACCAAGATGATGATGATTCATTACTTTGATTTGGAAGGAGAAGTACAGGCGGTGCCGGATGTGGAACAAATCGAAAAGGTGCTGGGAATAAAACCTGTAATTTGGCAATGTAATATTAATGCGGGAGATATTCTTTCAAAAGTATCCGATGGTCATTCTCTGATGGGAAGAGGATATTTTGTTTTGGAGGGAGAAAACGAAGAAGCATTGAAAGAAATAGCCGAAACTATTAAAAAGTTGTTTGTTACAACGAAATAAAGAATGAAAAATAAGGAAAGCACTACCTTGCGAAAAAAACAGGTAGTGCTTTCGTTTTTTGTTGTTTAATTGATAAATCTACAAGATCATAATTTACACAATTCTTCAGCGATTTTAATAGCTCCGTTTCCATCAATTAGACGGCGCATTTTATTATGCTGAAGATGAGCTTTGGAAGAATCCTCGCATAAAGAAATTAAATGATTAGAAATTTGGTGAAGGATGAAATCCATATCTTCATATTTCTGTACTCTGATATCTCCCACATAAGGAACCGCATCAACTTCAG
Organism: Lachnospiraceae bacterium; assembly: GCA_017521195.1. Classification (GTDB taxonomy): domain Bacteria; phylum Bacillota; class Clostridia; order Lachnospirales; family Lachnospiraceae; genus SFDP01. Next base: position 92,567 of record JAFXGP010000088.1, on the reverse strand, counting down.
CAAAGGTTTTGGACATAGGAATCTGGTTATCTGCCATGGAAATGCTGACAGCAGGAATTCCTAAAGCGCATAATTCGTATAAGGTAGTTCCGGCAGCAGAAACAGCATAATCACACTGTTTCATAAGAGAAGCCATATCACCGACATTGTAATGTAAGTGAAGGGATGGATATTGTTTGGTTAATTCTTCTAAAGAGTCTGTATTTTTAAATAATCTTCCTACAACCACATGAAGTTCCAATGCTAATTCCAGAGATAATAAATACTTAGAAAGTGTGAAGGTGAAGTCATATGGATCACTTCCACCGGTAGTAATCAGGATTTTTTTTATTTGGTTGTGCAAAGATACTTCCTGATTCTGAAATTGTTTGCGTAAAGGTGTATATTCTGCACCTAACAGAGAGATACCTGCATTGGTGTAGGAAAGCTCATATTCCTGCTCTCTGGCAGGTGGTATTACATCATAATTCACAAGTAAATCAACCTTGTAATCAAAAGCTCTTAAATCATCCATATAGGCAACTTTTGCAAATTTGTTTAAATAAGAAAAATAATCTTCGGTCACAAAATAAGAATCTACAAAAATTATAGGTTTATTTAATGAAGAATTTAGCAAACCGCCAAGTTCCTCAAGTTCCAATTCTAAATTATCATAACAGCTGTTTTTTAATATTTTCACATCAAAAGAAAATGTATATCCACTAAAAACAGATGCAGCTAAAGCTTTTAATAAGGAAAAACTGTCGTAATCAGAAACCAGAAAACATACAGACTTATTTAAAGATTCCAAAGCCTGAGCAATACAAAGACACCGGACAAGATGCCCGGTGGCTATTTTTGAGTTACCATCTGTACGGATGTAAATTACTGAATCAGTTCCCATGCAAGCGGTGTTCCTTTCTTTAAGAACGATTTTGCTGTTTTTCCTAAAATTTCTTCATAATACATAGTGTGAAGACCATTTCCCGGACGAATGGAACGGATGTTTTCCGGAGTCAGAATTTCTCCCGGCTGAATGTCTTTTACCACAAACAGAGAGCGGGAGCCGCCGTGTTCTAATTTCTGAGTATCGGTTAAAACATATTCACTGCATCCCAAAGCCTTTTCTAAGATTCGGACTTCTTCTACCAATTTGGCAAATTCTTTTGGTTCCATGGAGAAGGCTGCGTCCGGTCCACCGTCAGCACGGCTTAAGGTCAGATGTTTTTCTATCATTTTTGCACCTAAAGGAATGGAGCCTGCAGAAACAATAGTTCCCATGGTGTGGTCCGAAATTCCGCTGATACAATCATAAGTTTTGGCTAAGGTAGGAATCACACGTAAATTTACCTGTTCGTAAGGAGTTGGATAAGAAGACACACATTTTAATAAAATAATATCTTCATTGCCTTCTTCTTTACAGGTTGCTAAAGCACGTTCTATGTCTTCCGGATAAGCAATTCCGGTAGCAAAAATCATAGGTTTGTGTAATTTTGCAATTTTTCGGATTAAAGGAATGTCGTTGATTTCATAAGAGGCAATTTTATATGCCGGAACATTCATTTTTTCTAAGAAATCTACAGATGTAAAATCAAAAGGTGAGGAAAAACATTCCAAGCCGATTTTGTTAGCTTCTTCCATTAAGCGGGGCTGCCATTCCCAAGGAGTATAAGCTTCCTGATATAATTTGTGGAGAGTCATGCCGTCCCAGATAGTTCCTTCATTAATTACAAAACAGGGTTCATCGCAATCCAAGGTAATGGTATCTGCGGTGTAGGTCTGTAATTTTATGGCATCTGCACCGGCTTCTTTGGCAGCATGGATAATTTCAACGGCACGCTGATAATCCTGATTGTGATTGCCGGAGATTTCTGCCACGATAAAGGCAGGGGCGTTTTCGCCTACTAATTTATTTCCAATTTTAAATTGTTTGTTCATGGAATAGTTCCTTTCGTCGAAATAAGTACTAATAGTATAAACAATTTAAAAAAATAAGGCAATCAAATTTGTTTCTTTGAAGGAAAATATGGTGTATACTGTAAAAGAATATATATAACATACATGTTTGAATTATGAAATATATGAGTTCATAGATAAAAAAAGAAAAATAAAGTTTGTAAATAAAAGTTGAGACAAAAAGAGAGAAGGACGAAAAAACATGGTAGAAAAACGATTGGCAATGATTACGGCAAGAGGAGGAAGTAAAAGAATTCCCAGAAAAAATATTAAGGAATTTTGTGGAAAACCAATCCTCTTTTATTCTATAGAAGCAGCATTGCATGCGGGAGTTTTTGATGAAGTTATGGTGTCTACTGATGATGAAGAAATTGCAATGCTTGCAAAACAGGCAGGTGCCAAAGTGCCTTTTATGAGAAGCGAAGCCACGGCAAATGATTATGCGTCTACCGATGAAGTAATTATGGAAGTTTTAAAAGAATATAAAAAACAAGGACAATATTTTGACAGCTTTTGCTGTATTTATCCTACGGCTCCTTTTATTACGGCTGAGCGTTTGAAAGAAGCCATGGAACTGCTGGACACTGCAGATTCGGTAATGCCTGTGGTACCTTTTTCCTATCCTCCGCAAAGAGGATTAATTGTGAATGAAGAAGGGTATGTAGAAAGACAGTTCCCGGAATATGCTACTGCAAGAAGTCAGGATTTACAGAAAATATATCATGATTGTGGTCAGTTTTATGCTTGCAGAACCCTTCCGTTTATGGAGGCAGGAACTACCGATGTAGAAAAATTAGTGCCATTGGTACTAGCGGAAATGGAAGTGCAGGATATTGACACTTTGGAGGATTGGGAAATTGCAGAAATTAAATATTTAAGGAGAAACAAAGATGGAGACAAATAAATTGCAGACTCCTTTTTATCGGGTAAAAGAAAAAGATTTATTGTATGATATTAATTTGTTGAAAGAAGCCTTAACAAATAATTGGGGCAATTTCATCATGGGATATTCCGTAAAGACCAATTCCCTTCCATGGTTATTGAGATATCTGAAGGAATATGGTTTTTATGCGGAAGTAGTATCGGACATGGAGTACGATATTGCTAAAAGGTTAGGCTATACGGATGATAAAATTGTTTATAATAGTCCCATCAAAGACAGAGAAGTTTGGGAACAGGTCCTTCTTGGAGGAGGATATGTGAATTTTGATTCTACTTATGAATTGCAGTGGATTGGGGAAATGAGCAAAACATATCCGGAGAGAGAGTTTAAGGTAGGCCTTCGTGTAAATTGTGATATTGGAAGTCTTTGCCCGGAAGAACAGTTGGTGGAAGAAGAGGGCGGAAGATTTGGTTACTGCTATGAAAATGGGAAATTAAAAGAAGCCATTGATATTGTACAGAGTTTTCCTAATGTGAAAGTGACAGGACTTCATCTACATTCTTCTACCCAGTCCAGAACCGTAAAAGTGTATGGTGCTTTGGCTAAAATGGCAGTTAAGATTGCGAAGGAATATGATTTAAACCTTGAATTTGTAGATATGGGTGGCGGTTATTTCGGTGGAAGGGATGATAAGCCTAATTATCTGAATTATTTTGAAGAAATCGGAAAAGAATTAAGGGAATATTTTAATCCTGAAAAAACTAAAATTATTGCAGAACCGGGGGTTTCTCTGATTTCCAGAGGAATGAGTTTTGAGACTACGGTTTTGGATGTCAAGGATATCCGAAATCACAAATTTATTGTAACGGACGGAAGCCGTGTGAATTTAAATCCGTTGGTAACCCGTCATGTGTATCCTCATCATATGGTTTATGGCACAGACACAAGCAACAGAGATATCGTAAAAAGCCAGTGGGTATGCGGTGCCACCTGTATGGAATATGACCGCTTGTTTGAAATTGTGGATGATGTAGCATTGCAGCCGGGAGACCGGATTGTATATGATACGGCCGGTGGATATACCATGTGTTTGAATCCTTTATTTATTCATTATTTCCCTGCAATTTGGATTGAAAAAGTTGATGGAAGTTTGTACCAGGCGAGAGAACCATGGACAAATGATGAATATATGCAAAAGTACCATTGGGAGTAAAAATAGTGAGAAAAGAAAGAATTTACGTATGTCATACCTTTTATCATGTATATATATCGGTATTAAAGGAATGTAATCTTCCTTTAGAAAAAAGAGGGGGAGCAACATTGGTTTTAAGTACCATGTCCAATGATTTTGGCAATTTAAAAGAAAGGGCATTGAGATCAGGGCTTTTTGAAAAGGTGGTGGAATACCATGAAAAGGAAGACAGTTGTTTCCCACAACTTCAAAAATATCATGTGGATCGTGGGAACATTGTCATAAATATGCTTGCCAGAATGATATATACCAAGATGCTGGGAAAAATGCAGGAACCGTATATTCCGGTGGATTTTAAGGAATATAAAGATATTTATGTATTTTGCGATTCAGATCCTATCGGATATTACTTATCTTATAAAAAGATTTATTATCATGCTCTGGAAGATGGATTGGATTGTATTAAGCACTATGATACTGCCAGATATGATAACAGGGGACATTTTGAATTGAAAGCAAAGCTTGCTTCCTGGAACTGGATTTTTATTCAAAACGGATATGCAAAATATTGTCTGGATATGGAAGTAAACAACATTGCCTGTTTGCAATATCCTTGCGAGAAATATATTGAAAAGCCAAGAGAAGAACTGGTGGCCGGAATCCGGGAAGAAGATAAGCATTTATTGGTTGAAATCTTTATGGAAAATGTGGATAGTTTGATGGGACAGATTTCGCAGGGAGATAAAACCAAAGAAAAAGTCCTTCTCCTTTCAGAACCACTGTGCGATTTGAAAACCAGGGAACGGTTATTCAAAGACATTATTGAAGAGTATGCCAATGGTGCAGAAGTATTCATAAAACCTCATCCAAGAGATTTGTTGGATTACAAAAAGCTATTTAAGGAACAAATTGTGATTGAGGGAAAATTCCCTATGGAAATTATGAATTTTATTCCAGGAATCCGTTGGAATAAAGTAATCACGGTATTTACAGTGCCTGATTCTATTAAAAATGCAGATGAAATCCTCTTTTTGGGAGAAGATTTTATGGACAGATATGAAGCACCGGAACTTCATAGGCAAAATGATGCTATTTAAAAATTAAATGTAAAATTGATTTTTAATAATGCAAAAAGCATAAATTGTAATTTGCTCTTGCAGAAATAAAGATTGTATTTTGAAAAAAACAAGAAATGAAAGATAACCTGCAATATGCAGACAAAAAGTTACAAAAACAGATAATATTTGCAATAAAAATGCAGAACAAATATCAAAAACGAAAAAATATATAGAGAGGCATAAATATAAGGGAATTATGGATTGTATATTCCCTTATTTTTATGGTAAAATAAAATGTCAAAATATAATTAGAATACGGGTAATTATGGGTTGAGAGAGATTTCGGCCTAATGTTTGCGTTCAAAGATAAATCGACCGATAGGAGAAAAAGATGGTAAAGATATTCAAAAAGATGAACAAGCTTTTAGATGCCAAGCAAAAGAGAGTTATGGTGGTGATTGTATTTCTTATGCTTATTGGTGGTGTGCTGGAAAGTTTAAGTATTTCCGTAGTAATTCCGGTGGTAAGTGTATTGCTTGATCCTAAGGCTATAGAAACCAATCAGCTTCTTGCGGCTATCTACAATGGTTTGCATTTGCAGAATGTAACTCAGTTTACGGTAGTTATGTTGGTGGCTTTGATTGGAGCTTTCGTTTTGAAAAATCTATTTTTGTTTTTACAAAATGTAGTTCAGCTTCGATTTGTTTATACCAATCAATTTGCTACTTCCAGACGAATGATGATTAATTTTATGAAGCGTCCCTATGAATATTATTTGAATGCGGATACTGCTGTAATTCAGAGAAATATTACATCTGATGTAAATAATATGTATGGATTGATTTTAAGTGTGTTGCAATTAATCAGTGAAGGTGTGGTTTTTGCCTGTCTGGTGGCTGTGCTTTTGATTGTAGACGCAAAGATGATTATGACGATTGCAGCATTACTGATAGTAGTTTTGCTTTTGATTAAAGTAGTGTTAAAACCAATTATGGTAAAAGCCGGTCAGGACAATCAGGACTATTACAGTGGGTTGTACAAATGGATTGAGCAGTCAGTTATGGGAATCAAAGAAATTAAGATTGCCAATAAGGAACAGTATTTTATTAATGAATATGCAAAATGCGGATTTGGTTATGTAAATGCAGTTCAGAAATATAATCTGTTTAATTCTACTCCAAGATTACTGATTGAAACGGTATGTATTGCGGGACTAGTGCTTTATATGATGATTGTAATGTTGCAGGGAGCAACGGTAACGGAAATGATTCCGCAGCTTACCACCTTTGGTATGGCTGCTATGCGTCTGATTCCAAGTGCTAATAGAATCAACAATTATCTCACCAGTATTTCTTACTTCGAACCATTCTTTATGGGTGTAAGTGATCATTTGCAGGAAGAAATTCATGATGAAAACATGGTATACGATGTGGAAGCTTATAATCATAAGAAGATTGTAGAAAAGTTGGATATTAAAGATAAGATAGAATTGAAAGACATTACCTACAAATATCCCAATAGTGAACAGCTGATTTTCGATCATGCAGATATGGACATTCCGGTTGGTTCGGCAGTAGGTATTGTGGGAAGTTCCGGTTCCGGAAAAACTACGGTAGTAGATATTCTGCTTGGACTTTTGGAATTAGAAACAGGAAAGATTACTGCTGATGGTGTAGATGTAAAAGAACATTATGAAGAATGGTTGAAGAATATCGGATATATTCCCCAGACCATCTTTATGATTGATTCCACTATCCGTAAAAATGTAGCCTTCGGTATTGCAGACGAAGATATTGATGACGAAAGAGTGTGGGCTGTGTTAAAAGAGGCCCAGCTGGATGAATTTGTAAAGAGTCTGCCGGAAGGTTTGGATACGGGAATCGGAGAACGTGGTATCCGTTTATCAGGAGGACAAAGACAGCGTATCGGTATTGCAAGAGCTTTGTTTGAAGATCCGGAAGTGTTGGTGTTGGATGAAGCCACTTCAGCATTGGATAATGATACAGAAGCAGCTATTATGGAATCTATCAACAGACTTCATGGTAAGAAGACGTTGATTATTATTGCTCACAGACTTCAGACGATTGAAAAATGTGACATTGTATACAGAGTAGAAAAAGGTAAAGTCTCCAGAGAACGTTAACAGATGGAGTACATGATTAAAGCTGAAGAATCTCATCAGACAATGATGAACTTAAGACAAGAAAGAGGATAACATGGATTTAATTATTAAAATATACCGTAAACATAAAGAAGCAATTGATTACCTGTTTTGGGGTGGGATAGCCTTCTTTTTAAGTATGATTTTGTTTTACCTGTTTGCCAATGTAATGAATATTTACGAACAGGTAGCTAATATCTTAACTTGGGTGATTTGTGTTATTTTTACTTATTTGACAAACAGAAGCTTTGTTTTTGCCAGTAAAGTAAAAGGTTTCAAAAATATTTTCAATGAATTTAAGAATTTTGTAACAGCAAGACTGTTAACTTTGGTTATGGAAAATGCAATTTTGTTTGTTATGATTGATTTATTGGCTATTAATAATATGATTTCCAAATTGGTAGGACAGTTTGTAGTAATTGTATCCAATTACTTTTTGAGTAAATTATGGATCTTTAAGAATAAGGAAAAGAAATAATTAAGGCGGGAGAACATGAAACAAAGAACACGTCAGGCAAACATGGAATTGTTAAGAATAGTGGCAATGCTGATGGTTGTTGTACTCCATTATTTAATAAAAGGAGGGGCAACTCCGTCCCTGGTTGGAGATACCGGAATAATAAATATGATTACTTGGTATCTGAGTGCTTTATGTATTGCTGCTGTTAATGTTTATGTTTTGATTAGCGGATATTTTTTGTTGGAAGCGAAATGGAAAGTTTCCCGCTTGATTAGTCTTTGGTTTCAGATGTTGTTCTATTCTATTGGAGTGCCGATAGTTTGCCTGGCTTTAGGTGTGGGAGACGTTGATGAATGGGGGGTTTATGATTGGATAAATGTAATTTTCCCGATTCAAATGGAACATTACTGGTATATTATCTCTTATGTGGTTTTGTATTTATTTGTGCCGATTTTAAGTGCAGGTGTAAAGCAGTTGACAAAGCGTCAGCATGAAATTGTGATTGCCGGTTTGTTATTAATATTTTCTATACCTAAGACAATTTTTCCGATATCTATTCCGACAGATAGGAATGGCTATGATTTTGGTTGGTTTGTGTGTTTGTTTGTGATTGCTGCATACATACGTATGTATGGTATTCCGTTTTTTAATAATAAGAAAAAGTCTTTCGGAATATATTTTCTTGCAGTAACCGGGATATGGCTGATTAGTATAGGTTGCGGTATTTTAAGCAGCAAAGGTCTTGCATTGGAACATGCTATGAATATGCCGTATTGTTACAATCATTTGTTAGTTTTACTTGCTGCAGTAGGATTGTTTTATGGATTTAGTTATATTAGGATACCGCAGGGTATGATATCCGGCGTGATATGTAAAGTTTCTTCTTATACATTAGGGGTTTACTTGTTACATGAAAATCTGGCAATCCGTACGCAGTGGCAGTTTTTGGCAGGAATTGAACAGGTGCGGGATGGATTTGGATTATTTCCTCATATGTTAGTGACAGTAATTGCAGTTTTTGTTGCAGGTGTCTTGGTGGATTATGTCAGAGACTGTATTTTTAAAGAAGTGATACATCTTTGGAAAAAAGTTTTTGCAGGAAAGATTGCAGAAAACAAAAATTAAAATGATAACAAGTATGATTTTCATATTGGAATAATAAATAAGGAGGGTACATGAAACAGTTAAAAAAAATATATCAAAAGTATTATGAAGTTATAACCAAATATATATTTCCTGTAATCTTGTTTTTGTATCCTTTTATAACCGTAAATCAAGGAGTGGACGTATCGGATTCTACTTACAGTTTTAGTAATTTCCTGTTTTTTGAACAAATGGAAGGTATGTGGGTGGTGTCTACCTATGTATCCAATGTGGCAGGTTGGTTATTAACAAAGTTGCCCTTTGGAACTACTCTGTTGGGAATGAAAGTATATGCCACATTTTTGATTAGCGGAACTGCATTGTTAGTGTATTTTATGTTCCGTAAATGGATGCCGGCGTGGATTGCCTTTGTGGGAGAAATGCTTGCTATCGGATTCTGTTGGATTCCGGCAGGAATTTTATATAATTACCTGACCTATTTTCTCTTTACACTGGGAGCAATTTTGCTGTATCAGGGATTGGTGGAAGAAAAGGATAAGTTACTTGTGTTGGCAGGGATTGTTCTTGGGATCAATGTGTTTGTGCGTATCCCCAACCTGACGGAAATGGCTTTGATTGTTGGCTTGTGGTATTATCTGGCAGGCAAACGGCAGAAATTGAATGTAATTGTTAACAAGACACTGAAGTGTATTGCGGGATATATAGTTGGTGTAATGATTCCTCTTGTAGGAGTTATTTGCCGTTTTGGCTTTTCCGGAATTGTGGATATGGTTTTGGGGCTGGGCAGCATAGGAAATTCTGATGAAACCTATTCTGTTTGGACTATGATTATCAGTGTTGTGGATGCTTATAAAAGAAGTTCTAAATGGGTGTTTTTAATTCTTTTAGGAATCGCTATGGGAATGGCTATGTTTTTCTGTTTCAAAGGAAAAATGGAAATGTGGAAAAAAATAGCTTATATAGCCGGTATGCTGGTTCTTCTTCGCTTTATGTGGGGAAGAGGAATGTTTAGTTTCCGATATTATGAAGATTATACCAGCATGTATGAATGGGGTATGATTGGTTTATATTTGGTATGGATTGCAGCTGTTTATATGTTGTACTCCAAAAGGAATACTTTGGAAGAAAAGTTGTGGGCAGTCATGACCTTGGTGATTACTGTGGTTACCCCACTTGGAAGCAATAATTATACGTTCCAGAATCTGAATAACTTATTTATAACTATGCCATTTGCTTTCTATACTTATGTTAAAATATTCCGCCGTAAGGCAGGGGGTGGTGTGCTTGGGCAGATTACTTTTCCATGGAAAGCAATGGTTGCCATGCTTTGGGCAGCTATTATGATTCAAAGCATAGGATTTCACAGTCAGTTTGTGTTCCGCGACGGCATGGATGGTGCGCCAAGAAATTATAAATTTATAGAACCTAAAGTGTTGGCAGGAATGTATACTACGGAAGGCAACGGAACGGCTATACAGACATTGATGGCTTATCTGGAGGAGAAAGAGCTTCAAAATGAGGAAGTTATTTTATATGGGGATTGCCCGGGACTTAGCTTTCTGTTGGATATGCCGTTTGCCATTGGCACATCCTGGCCGGATCTTGCCTCTTACCATTATGAAACCTTTGCGCAGGATCTGGAAAGGTTGGAAGAAGCACCTATGGTAATTATCCGTAATATTAATACCGATGGAGAACAGGGTTTACAAAAGAAAGAACGTTTGGTGGCGTTTATGAACAGTAACGAGTATGTGAATATATATAACAATGGAACTTATGGGGTTTATGTTACCCAAAAAGAAAGTGTGGAATAAAATGATTTGTTTTAACGTGCCTCCTTTTACAGGAAAAGAAATGCAATATATGAAAGAAGCGGTGGATGCACAGAAAATCTGTGGTGATGGGCAGTTTACCAAAAAGTGTAACCAATGGATTGAGGAAAATACAGGAACTCTGAAGGCATTGCTTACCACATCCTGTACTCATGCAACAGAGCTGGCAGCTTTGTTGATGGATGTGAAACCGGGAGACGAGGTAATTATGCCATCCTTTACTTTTGTGTCTACAGCAGATGCTTTTGTACTTAGAGGTGCGGTGCCGGTATTTGTGGATATCCGTCCGGACACCATGAACATTGATGAAAAGAAAATTGAAGCGGCCATTACTGAAAAAACCGTGGGAATAGTACCGGTACATTACGCAGGAGTTTCCTGTGAAATGGATACCATTATGGATATTGCAAAAAGACATAATCTGTGGGTAATTGAAGATGCAGCACAAGGTGTTATGTCAACTTACAAAGGAAAGGCGCTGGGAGCCATTGGTGATTTCGGATGCTACAGTTTCCATGAAACAAAGAACTACAGTATGGGAGAAGGCGGAGCAATCCTGATTCAGAATGAAAAATATATTGAAGAAGCAGAGATTATCAGGGAAAAAGGCACTAATCGCAGTAAATTTTTCCGTGGACAGATAGATAAATATACATGGGTAAATTTTGGTTCCAGTTATCTTCCAAGTGATATGAATGCAGCTTATCTTTGGGCTCAGCTGGAACTTGCCGAAGAGATGAATCGTAAGAGATTAGAATGTTGGAATCGTTATTATGAGAATCTGAAAGAGTTAGAAGAAAATGGATATATTGAGTTGCCAACTATTCCTGAAGGATGTGTTCATAATGCCCATATGTTTTATTTAAAGGCTAAAGATTTGGAAGAAAGAACTGAATTTATTGATTTTATGAAGAAAAAAGACGTATTAACCGTATTTCATTATATTCCTCTTCACAGTGCACCGGCAGGATTAAAATATGGCCGTTTTCATGGAGAAGATGTATATACCACTAAAGAAAGTGAACGTCTTGCAAGACTTCCTATGTACTATGCCTTGAGTCTTGAGGAAGTAGATTATATCAGTAATGCAGTGAAAGAGTTTTATGCTTCAAGATAAGAAGAAAGGTTGAACTTATGATAAACAGTAATGCACAGGAAAAAATAACGAATATCATATTGTCATTTTTGGTAGTACTGGGTATTTTTACCATTACAGCCTGTTGTTTTGATTTCTTCTATGATCTGAATGATGATATGGTAATCAAAGATATATTATCGGGAGCTTATAGTGGTACTCCGGATGGTCATACCAATCAGTTGCTATATCCTATAGGATGGTTGATTAGCAGTCTTTATAAAGTATTACCGGGAGCACCTATATTTGGAGTTTTGCTGTGTGTATGCTTTGGGATCTGTTTTGCAATGATTACTTATCGTACTGAGAAGATTTCATGTAATACAAAAACAAAAATAACAACTGTTATATTGATGGTTCTTGTATTCCTTTCACTTATGTTATGGGAACTTGTGTATGTTCAGTATTCTGTGGTTTGCGGTTGCTTGGCAGGAACTGCCTGTTTTTGGTTTTACACAACACCGATAGAATGTACCGTGGGAGAATGGTGGAAAAAGAATATTCCTGCATTGTTGTTGGTATGGATGGCATTTAATATCCGAAGTGAAATGTTACTGTTAACCTGTCCTTTTATTGCTGTGGCAGGAATCATCCACTGGGTGGAAGCAGCAAAGCAGGAACAGAGTAATTATATGGGAATTGAAAAGAAAAAGATTTGGAAACACCTGTTATCAAAAGCTAATATATGTAAATATCTGATATTTGCTGTGGTAATGATATTAGGTCTGGGGATTTTTGCGGGAGCGGATTATATGGCTTATACCACTTCGGAATGGCAGGAATATAGAAGCTTTTTTGATGCGAGAACTGATGTATATGACTATACCTGGTATCCTAATTATGAAGAACAAAAAGAATTTTACCAATCTAATGGAATTGAAGAAATTCAATATAGATTGATTGATAATTATAATTTTGGTTTAGATGAGGGGATTACAGAGAATACTTTAGAAATTATAGCATCCTATGGCGAAAGACCTAAGATGTACGGCAGTCTGACTTACCGTATCAAACAAGCTTGTGTGGACATGGTACGTCGTACGTTTTCGCTGGGAGACATGCCATACAATATCTTTGTTTTGGCGGGCTATTTCCTGGTGATGGGATTAGCTATATTACAGAAAGAAAAAAAGTATTTTTGGAAATTAAGTTTACTTTTAATAATGAGAATTGCGCCTTGGGTATATCTTCTCTTTGTACAGCGGGCTGTGGATAGAATTACCCATCCGTTATATATGATTGAATTTATGATTCTATTTGCTATGTTGGTAAAGGAATTATATGACAGACCACTTTGGAATGAAGAGAAGTATTATCGTATGGCGGTGGCAGCAGTGTTGGTACTGGTTGCGCTGATAAGTTTGCCGGGCGGAATATCTAAAGTGAAGACAGAACAAAGCCGAAGAGAACAGATTTTGGTAAATCAGAATTTATGGGATGAGTATGCGAAAGCGAATCCGGAAAATTATTATTATCTGGATGTATATTCTACCGTAAGTTTTATGGAAAAAATGTTTGAAGATGTAGATAACCGACAGAAAAATTATGATTTGTTGGGTGGTTGGATTTGTAACAGTCCGTTACAGGAAGAAACAAGAGGAAAGTATACAGAAAGCAATACGATTGCAGAAGCTCTCCTTACAGATAATTTTTATGTGGTTGCAGAAGCTAATAGTGATATTACCTTTGTAGAAGATTTTTATAAATCCAAGGATATAAAAGTTAAATTGGAAATACAGGATACCATAGGAGAAGGAGAAAATCCTTTTGTGGTATACAAGATAGAAGAACAAATGGGAAAACCTGTGAAAAAGACAAAGAAATAGGGAGATAAGTGAGAAGATGTCAAGTTTGGAGAAACGATATGTGGGAAAGCAGGTATATTTGCGTCCCATTACTGATTCAGATGAAGATACTGCTAATATTATCCGTTGGAGAAACAGTGATGTTGTAAGGCCTTACTTTATATATCAGAAGCCGTTTACTGTGGAAGGTCATAAGAAATGGTTGGAAAATGAGATTTTTTCCGGCAAAGGTTTTCAATTTATTGTTCATCGTATAGAAGATGATAAACCTATCGGCTGTACTTATTTAAGAGATTACGATTCAGAATGCCGAAAAGCAGAGTATGGCGTATTTATTGGAGAAGAGAGTGAAAAAGGAAAAGGCATTGGAACAGAGATTCTGGGATTAACCATGGAATTTGCCTTTGGGGAATTAAATCTTCACAAATTATTTGCCAGAGCTTTTTCGGATAATCCTGCTTCTATCCATAGTTTTTTGAAAAACGGATTTGAACAGGAAGCATATCTGAAAGATGAAGTATTTGTAAATGGTGAGTATCGGGATGTGGTTTTTCTGGCAAAAATTAATCCACACGAAAAATGAAATTATAATTTAATTTTTGGAGAATAGAGTAAAAACATGACGAAAGGTCAGAAAAGATGAAAAAGAAAGTCAGCTTTGTAATTCCCTGTTATAATTCCTCCCAAACCATTGGAAAAGTTATAGCAGAGATAAAAGAAACTATGGAAGGTTTGAGTCAATATTGTTATGAGGTTATTTTGGTAAATGATTGTTCACCGGATAATACCTATGAGGTGATTGAAACTTTATGTAAAGAGAATCATAATATATGTGGTGTGAATCTGGCCAAGAATTTTGGGCAGCATGGTGCTTTAATGGCAGGTTTTCATCAGGTAACAGGTGACATTTTAGTATGCCTTGATGATGATGGACAAACTCCTGCTAATGAAGTTGGTAAATTGTTGGAAAAAATAGAAGCCGGTGATGATGTGGTTTATGCCAGTTATGCCCATAAAAAACATTCTCTTTTCCGTAATTTTGGAAGTTTTGTAAATGAAAAAATGGCGCAGTTTTTGTTGGGAAAACCAAAGGAATTGTATGTATCCAGTTATTTTGCTGCAAGACGTTTTGTGGTAAATGAAATGTTAAAATATGGGAATGCCTATCCATATGTCATAGGATTGGTGCTCCGTACTACCAAGAAAATTTCTAATGTGCCGGTAAACCACAGAGAACGTGAAGTGGGGCAATCCGGTTATACATTAAAAAAATTATTGGGGCTTTGGTTTAATGGATTTACTGCCTTTAGTACCAAACCTTTAAGAATTGCAACTATTAGCGGTTCGGTATTTGCATTTATAGGTTTTTTATACGGAATTTATACTATCATTAAGAAATTTATTAATCCGGCAGTTCCGATGGGATTTAGTTCTATGATGTCAGCCCTTATGTTTATTGGCGGGGTTATGATGTTAATGTTGGGACTTATTGGGGAATACATTGGAAGAATGTATATTTGTATGAATAATGCACCTCAGTTTGTGGTTAGGGATCTGGTTCCCGTTTCAGATGAGGATATAGAATAGATAATGATTCAAAAGTAAAAGAGGGACACAATAGAATGAATCAAAAGATAACATTAAGCAAAGGAATTAAATACCTTGTTGTAGGATTTGCTTTACTTCTGTTTTGTCTGATTTGGCCCTTAGGAGTAATCCAAAAGACGGAAGTTTCCAAGAGTAATGAAGTGCAGGTGAAGGAATCCGGCCCTGTTAGTGTTGCCAATAATGCTACCCAGATGTTTATTGCTGAAGGAAAGAATTTGAAAGCGGTGGATTTGTATGTTTTAAATGACATGCAATCAGAAACCATTACTTTTCGTGTATATGATGGAGCTTACAAGCAACTTTGGGAAACCTTTTATGTGGTGGAGGAAGATGCACAGTTTCCCGGTTTTGTTCATATCCCTATTGATATGGAAATGATCGAAGGCGGGGAATACTATTATACCGTAGAAGGCCTGACTAAGGATTTATATCTGGCTTATGAAGATACGGCTGCATCCACATCATTTGCCAACGGAAGTTTACTATATGGCGGATATGAAATGCGTAATGTTAACGTTATTATCCGTTATATTTACAATGAGCCGTTTAGTTGGTGGGCAGTCATTATATTTGGTGTGCTTTTAGGAGCATTAACAAAAGCAGGTTGTACATTTACAGATAAGCTGTTTTCCGGTAAATGGAAAGAAAAAAATAAGGAAATTACAGTACAAAACCTGATACAGTGGGTGGCTAATCCTTTGTTGGGGATTGTGACATTAATAGCATTGTTGGCGGTGTTCCCCGGAAGAATCTTTGGGGTTGGGATTGTTAACTATGGATTTTATTATGTAGGAATTACTTTAGCCGCGGCAGTTGGATTTTATGGAATTAATTATAAAAGAAGTGGAAATGAACCGCTGATTACAAAAGAAATTTTACAGGATAAGTTGTGGCAGTGGGCAATGGCAATCTGCTTTGGCAAGGTTCTTTGGGCTTGTTATGAATATATAAACGGTTTGTACACGGTACATCATATTTGGGCAACTTGCAAACTTATCATCTGGTTTGGATTGGCTTATCTTTGCACTTTAAAAAAAGAAGAGTGGCTTAAAATCTGGAATTTGCTATATCTGATTCCATCCCTCTTAATTGCTTATAACCGTTATAAACCATTTATTGGAATTGATAGTGAAGAAGCCCTTACCAGCAAATGGCAGGCGCAGATGATAGTAGTAGCAGGTTTTGTGGCATTGCAGATTTTGATTTCTTTGATTCAGTTGTTTACGAAAAAAAGAAAAGTTAACGGAAGACTTAACTATTTGTATATAAGCCTATTTGCAGTGGTAATTGCTTTGATGATTATATTTAGAAATACTAGAGAATGGCCAATAGTTGCAGCTATTATGTTTGGAGCTTTTTATTACCGATGCTGGATTTGGGAAAAAAGAAATTATCTGATGCGCATTTTCAGTAATGGTATTATTTTAAATTTCATCTATATGGTGTATTATTGTCTAATGCACAGACCGTACCAGCGTTACAAATTTAACCGTTACGCAATGGGATTTTCTACAGTAACTATGACAGGATACTACCTGGCTTTGGTATTGTGTGCTATCATAATCCGTCTTTTTATGAGATATTATCAGACAAAGAAATGGCAGGAATGTTGGAAAGAATTGGCCTTGCTTGGAAGTGCCAATATATATTTGTTCCTGACGTTATCCAGAACCGGCTATTTGGCGGCTTGCGTTATGGAAGTATTTGTTTGTATTTTTGTGGTAATTTTAAAAGAAGAAAAGAAAATACTTGGTATTCTGAAAAAAGGAATTGTAGTGGCCGCAGTAACAGTGCTGTTTTTTCCGATTGTATTTACTGCACAACGAATTGTACCGGCGGTGGTCAGTGACCCAATTTATTCTGAATTCGAAGTTTGGGATTATTCCGTACAAAAGGGAGAACGCCCGGATTCTGAGTTATATATTGATATTGCTACCTTCATAAAGTTGGCAGAAGCAAAACTTTTGAATATGAATATCGGAAATACATCGTTGGTATCCATGGTAGAACCGGTTTATATTATGAAGGATTCGACAATGGTTGCCAGTGTGACGGGCGCAACGGAGGAATCTAATGATATTTCCAGCGGAAGACTTTCCATTTTTATGGAATATATCAAACATTGGAATATGACCGGTCATGACAATATGCAGATAGAGTTTCCGGATGGAAGTGTGCCGGCTCATGCACATAATACATTTTTGCAGGTAATTCATGATCATGGTCTGATTACAGGAATTATGTTTATTATGTTTGGTGTGTTAAGTTTCTTTGTATGTATCTGGAGGAGCTGTAAAAACAGATATGAAAAGGAAGAAGATTATTTTGAGCTTCTTCCGATAGCTGTAATTTTAGCATTTGCAGCAGCAAGTATGGTGGAATGGATATTCCACTATGGTAATCCTTTTGGATTTGCAATGTTTATCGTAATTATTCCGCTTTTATTTAAAAAGGAAAAAGCAGAGTAAAGTTCTATCACATGAACTACAATGGAGAGAAAAATGAAAAAAGAAGTATTTAATTACCAACTGATTTTTCGTAGAGCCAGTTTTGTAATTTACGATGTGGCAAGCGTATTGGCAGCCAGCTTTTTAGCAATTTCCATGCGTTTTGAGTTTGAATTTGATATGATTCCGGATTACTTTTTGGATACTATCATTCGCTTTTTGCCTTTTAATATTATTTTTACAATTATTATATTTTATATTTTCCGTCTATATCACAGTTTGTGGGCTTTTGCCGGAGAAAGTGAGTTGCAAAATATTATTGTAGCCTGCTTTATGGCTTCCGCGGTGAATGGTGTAGGTCTCTATGCAGTGAAAGTAGAACAGAGAGCGGTTCCGAACAGTTATTATTTTACCTATTGCTTTTTGCTAATTTCCTTGGTTTTCGCCAGCCGTTTTTCTTATCGTTTTATGCGTAGTTTCAAGCATAAAGCACAGAATAAGAAAAATGCCATTCGTGTTATGATTATCGGTGCCGGCGAAGCGGGAAATTCTATTATTAAAGAGATTGTAAACAGTAATTTCTCTACTATGAGTATTGCTTGTATTATTGATGATGATTCCAAAAAATGGGGTAGCTATATTCAGGGCATCCGCGTTGTAGGTGGCAGAGAAAAAATATTGGAATGCGTGGATGTATATGGAGTAGATGAAATTTTTATTGCTATTCCTTCTGCTTCCAAGAAAGTAATCAGTGAGATTCTGGATATATGTAAAGAAACAGAATGTAAACTGAAATCCTTGCCGGGGATGTATCAGCTGGTAAACGGAGAAGTTAATGTAAGTCAGTTAAGAGACGTAGAAGTAGAAGACTTGCTGGGAAGAGAACCTATCCGCGTAGATTTGGATTCTATTTTAGGCTATGTAAGTGGCAAAGTAGTTATGGTTACCGGTGGAGGTGGTTCTATCGGAAGTGAGTTGTGCCGCCAGATTGCCCAGCATAAACCCAAAAAACTGATTTTGGTAGATATTTATGAAAACAGTGCCTATGATGTACAGCAGGAATTGTTATATAAACACCCGGATTTAGATTTATTGGTGTTGATTGCATCGGTAAGAAATACCAATCGTATGAATACAATTTTTGAAACCTACAGACCGCAGATTGTGTATCATGCAGCAGCTCATAAACATGTGCCTTTGATGGAGACAAGCCCTAACGAAGCGGTGAAAAATAATGTATTCGGTACATGGAAGACAGCCCAGGCGGCAGCCTATTATGGAACGGAAAAATTTGTAATGATTAGTACGGATAAAGCGGTAAACCCTACCAATATCATGGGTGCCAGCAAACGTATCTGTGAAATGATTATCCAGACTTTTAATCGTCATTACGATACAGAATTTGTAGCAGTTCGTTTTGGTAACGTATTGGGAAGTAACGGTAGTGTAATTCCGTTATTTAAGAAACAGATTGCTCAGGGAGGTCCGGTGACCGTAACTCATCCGGATATCATCCGTTACTTTATGACCATACCAGAAGCGGTATCTTTGGTATTGCAGGCAGGCGCCTATGCCAAAGGTGGAGAAATCTTTGTTCTGGATATGGGCGAACCGGTAAAAATTCTGGATTTGGCTAAGAATTTAATTCGTTTATCCGGTTACAAAGTGGATGAAGATATTCAGATTGAATTCACAGGACTTCGTCCCGGAGAAAAACTATACGAAGAACTTTTGATGGATGAAGAAGGACTTCAAGACACAGCCAATAAGATGATTCATATAGGTAAGCCTATTGAAATCGATGAAATGACATTCTTCCGTCAATTGAAAAACCTGAAAGAAGAGTCAAAAAATGAAAGTGCAGATATCCGTCATCTGATTAAGGAGATTGTTCCCACATATCAGATTAAGGACGATGTAAAATAAAGGGAGACAGCTATGGAAAAGAAAAGAATCTATCTTTCATGTCCGACCATGCATGGAGAGGAACTTGAGTTTGTGCATGAAGCATTTGATACCAACTGGGTAGCACCACTTGGTCCAAATGTAAATGAATTTGAAAAAGAAGTGGCAGCATATACGGGAAGCAAGGCGGCAGCAGCTTTAAGCGCAGGAACTGCAGCGATTCATCTGGCATTAAAATTAGCAGATGTAAAAGAAGGGGATATTGTCTTTGTATCCGATTTGACATTTTCTGCTACCTGTAATCCGATTTGCTATGAAAAAGCGATTCCGGTATTTATCGACAGCGAACCGGACACTTGGAATATGGATCCCAAAGCTTTGAAGAAAGCTTTTGAAAAGTATCCAAATCCTAAGGCAGTGGTTTGTGTACATCTCTATGGTACACCGGCAAAAATTGATGAATTAATGGCAATCTGCGGAGAACAT
Organism: Lachnospiraceae bacterium; assembly: GCA_017521195.1. Classification (GTDB taxonomy): domain Bacteria; phylum Bacillota; class Clostridia; order Lachnospirales; family Lachnospiraceae; genus SFDP01. The sequence goes on along the minus strand of JAFXGP010000088.1, from coordinate 72,556 downwards.
AATGTGCCGTTTATTGAAGATGCAGCAGAATCCATGAGTGCTACATACAAAGGGAAGCAGACGGGAACTTTTGGTAAATTCGGAATCTTTTCTTTCAATGGAAACAAGATTATTACTACTTCCGGAGGTGGAATGTTAGTTTCTGATGATGAAGAAGCAATAGCTCGTGCCAGATTTTTGTCCACGCAGGCAAGAGATGCGGCAAGACATTATCAACATTCCAACATTGGCTACAACTACCGTATGTCCAACGTTGTGGCAGGTATCGGACGTGGCCAGATGCTTCATTTGGAAGAACATAAGGCAATTAAGAAGAAAATATATGAGCAGTATAAAGCTGCTTTTGCAGATATAGAGGAAATTACTATGAATCCTATGAATCCGGATGGAGATTCCAACTGTTGGTTATCCTGTATGACCTTATCCGAAGGATGCGAAGTAACTCCAAATCAGATTATGGATGCCCTGGAAGCAGAAAACATGGAATCCAGACCAATCTGGAAACCAATGCATTTACAGCCCGTATTCGAAGGTTATGATTTTATCTCTGCGGCAGAAGGTGATATCAGTGTTGGTGAAGATATCTTTAACCGTGGACTTTGCTTACCAAGTGATATTAAAAACACAGAAGAAGATATGGCGAATATTATAAGTATTGTGCGTGGTTGTTTCGGCCGATAATACGGTGGTAGGGAGGAAAGAGCATGTACAAGAATTATATAAAAAGATTATTGGATATTATATTATCCGGAGTAGCTTTAATAGTGCTCTCGCCGGTATTGCTTACTGTAGCCATCTTAGTAAGAATCAAGCTTGGCAGTCCGGTTATCTTTCATCAGAAACGCCCGGGAAAAGACGGGAAGATATTTACCATGTGTAAGTTCCGTACCATGACGGATGAAAAAGATGAGAATGGGAACTTGCTTCCGGATGAAGTTCGTCTTACAAAATTTGGTGAAATGCTCCGTGCTACCAGCTTGGATGAATTGCCGGAGTTATGGAATATTTTCAAAGGAGATATGAGTATTGTAGGTCCCAGACCCTTGTTAGTAGAATATCTTCCAAGATATAATAAACGGCAAGCAAGAAGACATGAAGTACGTCCCGGATTTACCGGATTGGCGCAGGTAAACGGAAGAAATTCCATTAGCTGGGAAGAAAAGTTTGAATGGGATGTTAAGTATGTAGATAACATCACATTTATAGGTGATTGGAAGATTATTTTCCAGACAGTATTTACCGTTTTGAAACGGGATGGCATTAGTTCTGCAAACTCTGCAACAATGGAAGATTTTATGGGAACGGAAGAGGTGGATGGATGAAAACTCCGTATTTTCTGATTTTAGAAAACGAATTGAATGCTAATGTTATGGCATTTCAAAATGCATTAAAAGAGTTGTGGCCGAATTCTAAGTTGGCGTATTCTGTAAAAACAAATTCACTACCATGGCTTTTAAAGTATTTAAAAGAGAAGGATGCATTGGCAGAAGTGGTTTCTGATGAAGAGTACCAATTAGCTAGGATGTGCGGGTATGCAGATAGCGAGATTGTATATAACGGTCCTATTAAAGGGGAAGAACAATTTAAATCAGCAGTGGAAGGCAAAGCTTATATCAATCTGGATTCTGCGAAAGATTTGGAATATCTTGCAAAGTACAAGGGAGATACTTGTGAAAATATAGGTATCAGAGTAAATGTAGATTCTTCTGTTTTTAGTCATGAGGACATTGGATATGAGGAAGATGGTTTCCGATTCGGATTTGCGGTAGAAAATGGTGAGTTTGAAAAAGCACTTCATACCATAAGAGATATTTATGGCGTGGTAAAAATAGGTTTACATTTGCATTGTAACAGTATTACCCGAAGTTTAAATGTTTATAGGGAAATTGCATGTTATGCAGCGAATTTAATCCGTAAATATAATTTAGAGCTGTCATTTATTGATATGGGTGGTGGCTATTTCGGGGGAGTGGAAGGAAAACCTACACCGAAAGATTATGTAACTGTAATAAAAAATGAATTGAGCGAAGTAATTAATCCGGAAGAAACGAAACTGATTGTAGAACCCGGTTCAGCAATTGTTGGATCCACGGTTGAGTTGCACACATCTGTATTGGATGTAAAAGATACGACGCATGCAAGAATTGTTACTACAGATGGTAGTCGTATTCATATCGATCCGCTGTGGGCCAAAAAGAGATATATGTTTTCAAGCAATGCACAGGATGATAAAAAACAACCACGACAAATAATTTGTGGTTATACATGTATGGATCATGACCGCATTATGGTTTTAGAAAATGAAAAGGAACTTCAGGTCGGAGATGAAATAGTTTATCATCGTGTAGGGGCCTATTCTATGACTTTTGGAGGCATGTTTATACGATATCTTCCGGAAGTATACGTAAAAAGTAGTCAGGGCGTTGAAAAAGTAAGAAGTCAAATTTCAGTAAAAGATTATTTAGATATCCATTCTTAAATATAGAATATTATGGACAGGAGAATAGAAAATGAATTTATTGATGTGCAGTGTAGGCCGAAGAGGTGAACTACTTAAAGATTTTCGTCAGACAATGGGAACGGAAGGAAAGATTATCGCGACTGATAACAGTCCATATGCACCGGCATTATATTTTGCAGATGAACAATATCTGGTTCCTAAAATTATAGATCCCAACTATATTGACACACTTTTAGATATTTGCAAAAAGGAAAAAATACAGGCAATCGCAACCTTTATTGATCCGGAGATAGAAGTGTTATCTAAGAATAGGGAAGTGTTTGAACAATTCGGAATTAAGGTGCTGGTTCCTGCTTATGAGACAGCGCGACTCTGTTTTGACAAGTACGAATTGTTTAAGCACCTTAAAAAACATAATATTCCTACGGTGCAAACTTACGGGACTTTAGAAGAGGCTCAAAATGCGATAGCTCAAAAAGAACTTTCTTTCCCTGTTTTTGTGAAACCACGAACAGGAAGCGGAAGTGTTGGAGCAAGAAAAGTTGAGAGTATGGATGAACTTGTTGTTGCAATGAAGGAAGATGAATCTCTGATTGTTCAAGAATTCATGGGCGGCATGGATTTGGATGCAGATGTATATGTAGACACAGAAAGCCGAGAAGTGGTATCTGCATTTTCGAAGAGAAAAATTTCAACTACCATAGGGGGCGCAAATAAGACAATATCTTTTAAAGATGAAAAGCTTTTTGAGTTAATCAAACAAGTTGCGGGAGTATTAGAATTATATGGTCCTAATGATATGGATTTCTTTTATGTAAATGGACAGTATTATCTTTCTGAAATTAATCCTCGTTTTGGCGGAGCATATCTTCATGCATATGGTGCAGGTGTAGATTTTATAAAATTAATTGAAAAGAATATTTCAGGGGAAGCAAATGATTCCTGCATTGGTGACTATGAAGAAGGCGTTGTTATGATGATGTATGACAGTGTTGTGATTAAGAAACAGGATGAATTAGCATGAAAAAAAGAGTTTTAATTCTTGCAAATAATGCCAGCGGACTATATGATTTTCGAAATGAATTGCTTTTAAGATTGTTGAAAGAGTATGAAGTTCATGTAAGTCTGCCGGACGAAGATGACGTACCGGAAATTGCGGACGAAGGATGCATCGTACACCACACATTTTTGGAACGAAGAGGTATGAATCCTGTCAAAGATGGCAAATTGATGATACAATATCTTAAATTGATAAGGGAAGTAAAACCAAATGTGGTGCTAACGTATACGATTAAACCCAACATCTACGGCAGTCTTTGCTGCAGATTAAAGAGGATTCCATATATAGTTAATATTACGGGCCTGGGTTCCGCGTTTGAAGAAGATGGATTGCTTCGTAAACTGGTGGTATTTTTATATAAAATTGCCTTAAAAAAAGCAAGCTGTGTTTTCTTTCAAAATGCCAAGAATAAAGACATTTTTGACAACTTTGGAATTAGAGGCAAAAAAGTCCGATTGGTTCCCGGTTCCGGGGTGAATCTGGACAGGCATGTGTTTGAAGAGTACCCCGCTAAAGATGAGCCTGTAAGATTAGTATTTGTAGGGCGAATCATGAAAGAAAAGGGAATTGATGAACTGCTGTATGCGGCGAAAGAAATCAAACAGGAATTCCCGGAAGTGATTTTTCAGCTGATAGGCAGCTATGAAGAGGATTATAAAGAGGTTGTGGAAAAGCTTCAGCAGACTGGTGTTGTGGAATTTATCGGTTACCAAAAAATCATCCATCCTTTCTATACAAAAGCTTCGGCAGCAGTTATGCCAAGCTATCATGAAGGAATGTCCAACGTGGTTTTGGAATCAGCAGCCACCGGAAGGCCGGTCTTGGCTTCGGATATTCCCGGATGCAGAGAGGGTTTTGATGATGGTATCACGGGAATCGGTTTTGTACCACGTGATAAGCAGGCGTTTTACGAAGCTGTGAAACGTTTTCTGAACCTTTCTTATGAAGAGAGAAAAGAAATGGGAAAGTGTGCCCGCAAAAAAATAGAACAGGAATTTGACCGCAGGATTGTGGTGGAATCTTATATAGAGGAAATGGAGAAAATAATATGAGTTTATATGAAAAAATCGTAGCAGGAGAAGAGAAAATATCTTTAGTAGGTCTTGGATATGTAGGTATGCCTATCGCAGTTGCGTTTGCAAGAAAAGTAAAGGTTGTAGGATTTGACTTAAACGAAGCAAAAATTAATTTATACAAATCCGGAATCGACCCAACCAGAGAAGTTGGGGATGATGTGATTAAAACTACAAGTGTAGAATTTACAGCAGATCCTGCAAAATTAAAAGAGGCTAAATTCCACATTGTAGCAGTTCCAACACCTGTAAATGATGACCATACACCGGATTTGACACCGGTAGAAGGTGCCAGCAGATTGCTTGGACAGAATTTAACAAAAGGTTCTATCGTGGTATTTGAATCTACCGTTTATCCGGGAGTTACAGAAGAAACTTGCGTTCCGATTCTGGAAAAAGAATCCGGTTTAAAATGTGGTGTAGATTTCAAAATCGGTTACTCTCCGGAAAGAATTAATCCGGGCGATAAAGTTCATAGATTAGAAACTATCACAAAGATTGTATCCGGTATGGATGAAGAAACCTTGGATGAAGTTGCTAAAGTATATGAACTTGTTGTAGAAGCAGGTGTTCATCGTGCGGAATCCATCAAAGTAGCAGAAGCTGCAAAAGTAATTGAAAACAGTCAGCGTGACATTAACATTGCGTTCATGAATGAATTATCCATTATCTTCAATAAAATGGGTATTGATACAAAAGCAGTATTGGAAGCAGCGGGAACCAAATGGAATTTCTTAAAATTCTTCCCCGGACTTGTAGGCGGACATTGTATTGGTGTTGACCCTTATTATTTAACTTATAAAGCAGAACAGCTTGGTTATCATTCTCAGATTATTTTATCCGGTCGTCGTATCAATGATGATATGGGTAAATATGTGGCAGAAAGTGTAGTTAAGAATATTATCAAAGCTGAGCTTCCTGTAAACAAAGCGAAAGTAGCGATTCTTGGTTTTACTTTTAAAGAAAATTGTCCGGATACCAGAAATACTAAGATTATCGATATCTACAAAGAACTTGGTGAATATGGTATTACTCCGGTAGTAGTAGATGAAACAGCAGATGCAGAAGAAGCATTGAAATTATACGGAATTGAATTCGGTACTATGGCAGATGTTAAAAACATGGATGCGGTAATTATTGCAGTTGCTCATGACGAATTCTTAAAACTTTCCAAAGAAGATATCTGTGGATTCTTTAATCCTGATAACAAAGTAAAAGTATTGGCAGATATTAAGGGATTATTAGATAGAAAAGATTATACAGAAGAGGGATTCTCTTATTGGAGATTATAATGAAAGAACGTAACGATAATATGATTTATATTTGGCGAATTATATTCACCAATATGATTGCAGCATTTCATTTTGGTAATGTATATAATATTGCTAAAGATATGGGTATGACAAATGGATGGTATATTTCGGTAGAATTCTTTTTCATTGTATCAGGATTTTTGTTATATCGGCAGTGTAAAAGTAATAAATATGAATCAAACGTAGCATGCATAAAAGATAAGTATTTTAATATTTATCCCATTTATATTATATGTTTTATTATTACGTTTATATTAAAAACAGCCAATGACCCGGCAAGCAGAGTTGCACGTTTGTATGATAGTTTTTGGGAGATAATAGGTTTACATTGTATAGGCTTAAATAGGGGTTGGAATTATATAAATGGTACATCATGGTATATATCTGCATTGTTCATTTGTACTTTCTTTTTGTATTTTCTGTTGAAAAACTACGAAAAAGTAACAGTTAATTTTTTGATTCCATTAAGTATAATGGTATTTTATTCGTGGTTTTATAGAAAGGCAGCCGTTTTGGATTTCCATATCGTAGATATAGAGGGATTCTTTATAAATGGTGCCCTAATGCGGGGAATTGCCGGCATGGGACTGGGAGTCATTGCTGCCAGGTTGAATGATTATCTTAAAAAGAACGCAAAAAATATACTGCTGTGGAAAGGAATGAGTGTGACCGGCTTTTTACTTGTGATCATTCACTCGTTAAAAAATGGATATTCTGCCAATGATTTTCCTATGGCATTCATCTTATGCATATGTGTTGCAATTGGATTCTTACCAAACGAGAAGATAAAAGTGCCGGGTATTATAAAATATTGGTCCAAGGCCACATTAGGAGTCTATTTGATTCATGAAGTTTTTCGCGTATGTATTTTCCCACAATATTTTGGATATCCCGAAAGTATAAGAGATAGATTTAAATTGTGTATGTTATATCTGTTAATGGTGAACGTGGCAGGAATTTTATTGACTGTACTTTCCGGATTGGCGCAAAAAGTGATGATAAAATGTAAAAGCATATTTTTAAAATAGAAGTTAAAGATTGTTTCACAAAGCCTGTTGTAAATTTGCAACAGGCTTTGTTTTATGGTATGATACTAAAGATTATAACTATTATGATTTAATGGAATTGTTATGCGCAAATAGAAATAAAAAGTTTTAAGTAAAAGAAAAGAGGATGAAAGTATGGGATACAAAGATTTAGTTTTTCCAAAGGACAGTGTGTTTTTAGTAACCGGTGGTGCAGGATTTATCGGCTCCAACCTTTGTGAAGCGATTACCGATATGGGATATCAGGTGAGATGTTTGGATAACTTATCTACCGGAAAACAAAAAAATGTAGATAGATTAAGCGATAGACCCAATTATACCTTTATTCACGGAGATATCCGCGATTTAGATACTTGTATGAAAGCTTGCGAAGGTGTGGATTTTGTATTAAATCAGGCGGCTTGGGGAAGTGTTCCAAGAAGTATTGAGATGCCATTGTTTTATGAAGAAGTTAACATTCGCGGAACTTTAAATATGATGGAAGCTGCAAGACAGCAGGGAGTTAAGAAATTTGTTTATGCTTCCAGTTCTTCCGTATACGGAGATCATCCTGTACTTCCTAAAGTAGAAGGGCAGGAAGGGAATTTGCTTTCACCATATGCTCTTACCAAACGTGTGGATGAAGAATATGGAAAACTTTATACTAAATTATATGGATTGGATACCTATGGTATGCGTTACTTTAATGTATTTGGAAGACATCAGGATCCGGATGGAGTATATGCTGCGGTTATTCCTAAATTTATTAAGATGTTAATTAACGATGAAGTGCCAACCATTAACGGTGATGGCAAACAGTCCAGAGACTTTACTTATATTGATAATGTAATTGAAGCCAACTTAAAAGCATGTCAGGCACCATCAGAGGCAGCAGGACAGGCATTTAACATTGCTTATGGCGGAAGAGAATATTTAATTGATATTTATTATACACTTTGTGAAGCTTTAGGTAAGAAAATTGAACCTAACTTCGGACCGGACAGAAAAGGAGATATTAAACACTCCAACGCAGACATCAGTAAAGCAAGAAATCTGTTAGGTTATGACCCGGATTATGATTTCGCAAAAGGAATTGCGTTAGCGATTGACTGGTACAAAGAGGACTTAAGCAAATAGGAGAAAAACAATGATAAGAGTTCTTCAGGTAGTGGGAACTATGTATCCCGGAGGAATAGAAAATTTCATTATGAATCTGTATGAAAAAATTGACCGGGAAAAATTTCAGTTTGATTTTGTGGTGCATCTTCAAAAGGAAAATGATCATTGCCAGCGAATCAGAGAGATGGGAGGGAATGTATATGAGCTTCCAAGACTTACAGCAGACCCTATTGGCAATCTTTCCGGGCTCTACAAGATTATTAAGAAAAACAAATATCAGATTGTAATACGACATACAGCGAATGCTTTAATAGCCCCCCAATTATTGGCAGCAAAATTAGCCGGTGCAAAAACGATATGCCATTCCCATAACGAGACGGACCCGCAGATGAGTCTTCATAAGATTGGCAGAGTATTAATGAAATTTGTGGCAGATAAAAGACTGGCTTGTTCTAAGAAGGCCGGGGAATGGATGTTTTGTAAAAAAGAATTTCAAGTAATTCATAATGCAATTAATGTAAATAAATTTGCATACAGTGAAGAAAAGGCAGAAAAAATCCGGGAAGAATTTGCAATTCGGGAAAAACATGTATATGGACATATTGCTAATTTCAGGGAATCCAAAAATCATATGTTTTTACTGGATGTTTATAAGGAAATAGCCAAATTAGATGATAAAGCGGTTTTCTTCTGCCTTGGAGACGGAGATTTAAGGCCTGAAATTGAGAAAAAAATAAAAGAATTAAATTTGGAAGATAGAGTGATTCTGACAGGTACGCGCCATGATGCAAATTACTTTATGTCCTGCATGGATGTATTGTTATTTCCATCGTTCTTTGAAGGATTACCATTAACATTAATTGAGGCACAGATTGCTGCACTGCCGGCTATCATATCAGATACCATTACCAAAGATGTAATTGTTACGGAAGGATTGGTAACCATGGAGTCCATCGAAGACAGTTCTGAAATTTGGGCGAAAAAAGCAGTTCAGTTACAAAAAGACGGAGAAACTCAATCCCGGCAGTGTCAGAGAAAAGCTATCCGGGATGCAGGATATGACATGGATGAACTTGTAAAGTGGTATGAGAGTTATTTTACGGAGCTTGCAAAATGATACAAAACAAAGATGACTTAAAAAGATATTTAACTGTGGAAGGCAAAAAATATAAGAAAAAATGGTATTTTCATTTACCTATTTTGATGACGGAACAACAGGTATTGTTTCAACATGCTTATTTTTTGCGAAAAGCAGAGTATGCAGCGAATACCGGAAAGATTACCAGAATATGGTATTTATTTCGATTACTTAGAATTCAGACCAGATATGGAATCTCTATTCCTCTAAATGTCTTGGAAGAGGGATTTGAAATGGCGCATTTGGGTTCCGTTATTATTAATGCAGGTTCCCGAATCGGGAAACATGCAAAACTGCACCCGGGAGTTTGCGTGGGAGCAAATCACGGAAAAGCGCCAAAGATTGGTGATAATGCTTATTTAGGCCCCGGTGCAAAAGTCTTTGGAGATATTACCTTAGGAGATAACATTCAGGTAGGAGCTAATGCAGTAGTAACCAAAAGCTGCCTGAAAGATGGTGCAATATTAGTAGGTGTACCTGCACAGGATGTTTCTGAATAAAAGTGATTTTAAAAGTAAAGGTAAGAAATTATGAATCAACCAACGATAGTACTGCATGTAGTAGGAAGATTGGATATTGGCGGTGCAGAAAGCAGAATTATGGATTTGTACCGTAATATAGACAGGGAAAAAGTACAATTTCATTTTGTGCAGCATACCACTGACCGCTGTGCTTTTGAAGAAGAAGTGGAACGTCTTGGGGGCAAAGTGTACCATGTGCCAAGATTTAATGTGAAGAATTACTTTACCTATAAGAAGGCATGGAAGGATTTGTTTGAAACCCATCCGGAGATTAAAGTAGTACAGGGACATATGACCAGTACTGCTGCAATTTATCTTCCGATCGCGAAAAAGGCAGGAGTAGAAATCACTATTGCCCATGCCAGAAGCGCGGGGGTTGATCCGGGATTAAAGGGACACCTTACCAGATTTTTACGAAGAGACTTATATAAGAAATGTGACTATCGTTTTACCTGTTCCGATATGGCGGGAGAATCTGTTTTTGGAAATCAAAAGCAGATTTCCAGAAAGGCTACATTTATTCCCAATGCCATTGATGTGGACAAGTTTAAGTATGACGAAGCCACAAGGGAACAAATCCGCTATGAATTGGGGATAAAAGATAAATTTGTAATCGGTCATGTGGGAAGATTTTCTCATATGAAAAATCATAGATACATGCTTCAGATTTTGGAGCAGTGTCTTAAGATGGAAAAAGAAATGCGGCTTCCGGAAACAGTTTTGATGTTTTTGGGAGACGGAGATTTAAAAGAAGAAATCATGGAACAGGCGGTAGCTATGGGAATTTCTTCCAGGGTTCTTTTTATGGGAAATAAAAAGGATGTATATCGTTACTATCAGGCGATGGATTATTTTTTACTTCCTTCCCTTTATGAAGGTCTTCCGGGAACAGTAGTGGAGGCACAGGCCAGTGGACTTCATGGAATTATGTCAGATACCGTTACAGCAGAAGCAATTGTGACGGATTTGATACAGATGAGAAGTATTAGGGAAGATGCAGATGTCTGGGCGGAAGAGATTATGAAATATAGTCATAGAGCTTCTGATAACAGTCAAAGAGCCGGTTATGCAGAAGAAGTGAAACAGGCTTCCTTCGATGTAAAAGCACAGGCTGAGAGAATGCAGGAGTTTTACTTAACGGGGAAATTTCCCAAAGGTTAGTCTGGAAGTGTGGTTGAATGGATAAACATCCCAAAGGAAAGGAACAGCCAAATGAGCAAAACAGTTAATAAAATCATCTTTCATCTCAACAGTATGGGAAAAGGCGGAGCAGAAAGAGTGGTAAGCCTTTTGGCCAATGAATTTGCCAGCAAGGGAAAAGATGTTATAGTGGCAACAGAGTGGTTTTCAGAAGAAGAGTATGAGTTGCAACCGGAAGTAAGAAGAATTCATGTGGGACTTTCCGAAAAACAGGAACAGGCATCCAGAATTGCCAAGCAGTGGTTCCGCGTTAAGAATCTTCGGGCAACTTTGCTGGAAGAAAAGCCGGATATATTAATTTCTTTTTGTGTAAAAGCGAATTACAGAGCGATGATGGCGACTACGGGAACCGGTATTCCGGTGATCGTGTCGGTGCGGAACGATCCTAAGATTGATTATGTAGGTACTGCAAGAACATTTATGAATAAATTGTTTTTGAACCGGGCTAACGGTTGTGTATTTCAGACAGAAGAAGCAAAAGAATTCTTTGATGAAGTTTTGCAGAAGAAATCTACCATTATTTGTAATCCTGTCAATGAAAAATATTTGCATGCAAAACGAAAAACACCGAAGAAAAAAATTGTGTGTGTGGGCCGCTTGGTGGCACAGAAAAATCAGATGCTCTTGGTAAATGCATTTGAAAAAATATTAGAGAAATATCCGGACTACCATCTCTATCTGTACGGGGATGGCAGTGATGATGAATGTAAAGAAGAATTGATAAAATATGTAAATGCAGGAAGTTTGAAAGAGAATGTCCATTTCATGGGGCTTAGCAGTACCTTGGAAACAGACATGGCAGATGCAGCTATGTTTGTATTGTCCTCGAATTACGAGGGAATGCCAAATGCCCTGATGGAAGCTATGGCATTAGGACTTCCGGTTGTCAGTACGGATTGTCCTTGCGGCGGAAGCCGTTATTGGATTGAACCGGGAATTACCGGACAGTTGGTACCGGTAAAAAATATAGGCTCTATGGTTCAGGCAATGGAATATTATATCCAAAATCCACAAGAAGCGGAAAAAATGGGAGCCAAAGCAAAAGAACGTTTGCAGGAAGCAACTTTGGACCGGATTTTTAAACAGTGGACGGACTATATCGGAGAAAGAATTTGATTTGTGCATAAATGCAAAAGCGATAGTTCTCTGAGATTATGAAATAAAAAACAGAAAGGCAATAAGCATATGTGCGGAATTTGTGGTTTTTACAGTAAACAAAATATCACATTGGAACAACTGAGTGAAATGAACGATACTATGTTTCATAGGGGACCGGATGATAGTGGTGTAGAAATCTATGCGGGAAAGAATCAATATAGTATCGGACTTGCTCAAAGACGTTTGTCTATCCAGGATTTGTCCCCCTTGGGACATCAGCCTATGCATTCCGTAGATAAAAGATTGAGTATTGCTTATAATGGAGAAATTTACAATTTTCCGGAATTAAGGGAAGAATTAAAAGATTATCCTTTTAAATCTCATTGTGATACAGAAGTAATCCTGGCGGCCTACTTAAAGTGGGGAATTCAATGTGTAGAACGATTTAACGGAATGTTTGCTATTGCCTTATATGACAGGGAAGATGAAAGTTTGTATTTGGTAAGGGATCGTATTGGTAAGAAGCCTTTGTATTATCTGGAAGATGATGAAAATCTGGTATTTGCCTCTGAATTAAAACCTATTATGAAGTATCCGGGATTTGAGAAAAAAATCCGTCAGGAACAATTAAACCGATATCTTGTGCACCAGTATATTAATGCACCGGATACGATTTTTGAACATGTATATAAACTGGAACCGGGGGCTGTGTATCGTTTTCAAAACGGAAAAAAAGAGAAATGGAAATATTGGGATATAGCAACCCTATACGGAGAAAAGAAAAATACCTTCCGTGGCAGTTTTAAAGAAGCCAAAGAAGAACTGAAAAAGAAATTAAGTAATTCCATTGAAATGAGAATGATAGCAGACGTACCTTTGGGAACATTCCTTAGCGGGGGTTATGATTCCTCTCTAATGACAGCTATGGCACAAAGCAAGAGCGGGAAACCGGTAAAAACATTCTCTATCGGATTTGAAGATAAAAAATACAATGAAGCCATTTATGCCAAAGATGTGGCTGAATATTTGGGAACAGACCATACCGAAATGTATATTACCGAACAGGATATGTTCGGCTTAATCGAAGATTTGACCGATTATTATGACGAACCTTTTGCAGACAGTTCCCAGATTCCAACCATGTTGGTTTCCAGATTGGCAAAAGAAAAAGTAACCGTAGCCTTATCCGGAGATGGTGGGGATGAATTTTTCTGTGGATATAACAATTATAAGATGTTGTTGGATATGCAGAAATTAGACCCTTTAGGAGCAATGGTTTATGGTGTTTGTAACCTGCCGGGATTCAAACAGATGCATCTTATGGACAAATTTCCAACCAAAGTACAGATTGTGGCCGGAAATAGGGACAAGGTGTTGAAGGTACAACCTTTCGATGCTAAACACAGTGAAGCGGCGGTATCTATGTTGAAGCAGAAGCAGATGGGTTATCGTTTTGAAGAAGAAGCCAAGTATGATGTAGATAATTGGCAGATTCGAAGAATGTTGCTGGATATGGATACTTATCTTCCGGGAGATATTTTATGTAAGGTTGACAGAGCGGGAATGAAATATTCTTTGGAAACCAGATGTCCGATTTTGGACAAAGAAGTTATGGAATTTTCTTTTGCACTTCCTCATTCTTACAAGTATGAGAAGGGGAATAAAAAGAGAATTTTGAAAGAACTGGCTTATGATTACATTCCAAAGGAATTGTTGGAAAGACCTAAGGTTGGATTCTCTGTACCGTTGGACAAATGGTTAAGAGGTCCATTGAAAGAACAGTTATTGGATTACTGCGGTGAAGAGTTTTTGAATACTCAAAATATTTTCAAAACAAAGGAAACACAGAGATTTATGAAACATTATCTGGAAACCGGAGATAAAGGAAGCGGTTCGGGAGCTAATTATTCCCGCATGGTATGGGCCTATTTTGTATTCCAGAAATGGTATCAACAATATATGTAATTCTTTATAACTAAGCAAATGGATAAAAACATTTTGAATGCATACATTCACAAAGGGAAAAGATATGAAATCAAAAAAATTTGTATTTTATGTGCATAGTTTAATCAAAGGTGGAGCTCAGAGGGTGATTTTGAATTTGACAGAATCACTTTTGGCAAAAGGACATCAAGTGACGATTGTTACCACCACGGTTTATCACCCGGAGTATGATTTGCCGGATGGTGCAACAAGGATTTTTTCGGATATTACGGAGGATGAAATTACAAATAACAGAATAGTTAATTTTAAACGTCGTTTTATGAAATTGCGGAATATCTGGAAAAGTGAAAAGCCGGATGTGATTGTTTCTTTTATAGGGAAAAATAATTTCATGGCGATTCTTACTGCCTGGGGACTGAAGATTCCGGTAGTGGCTTCCGTCCGAGGGGAACCAAAGGCAGAATATTATGATAAAATGCAGGAAATTCTTGCCAAAACGTTGATGGGAAAAGCAGATGGGCTTGTTTTACAGACTCCTGATGCAAAGGCTTATTTCCCGAAATGGATTCAAAAAAAGGCGGTTATTTTGGAAAATCCGTTGAATCCGCTTTTCATAGATGACTACTATGAAGGAGCAAGAAAAAATGAGATTGTAACGGTAGGAAGATTGGATGGCAATAAAAATCAGAAGTTAATTATCGATGCTTTTTGCCAAATTGCAGGAGATTTTCCGGAAGTGAATTTGATTTTGTACGGAAGTGGTGAAGACCATGAGAAATTAACTGAGTATGCACAAAAGACTCCGTATAAGAATCAAATATTTTTACCGGGACCTATCCGTAACGTGAAAACGAGAATTGAAAAATCTAAAATTTTTGTTCTTTCTTCCAATACAGAAGGAATGCCAAATTCCTTAATGGAAGCCATGGCACTGGGGATTCCAAGTATCAGTACCGATTGTCCTTGCGGAGGACCACGAATGTTGATGAAAGGAAAAGAAAATGGAATTCTGGTACCGGTAGGGAAAGTTGAGCCTATGGCAAAGGCTATGAGAACATTACTTACTGATGAAGAATTATGGGAAAAATATAGTAGAAATGCTTACAAACTTACAGAGGAACTTCATCCGGACAAAGTAAATCGTAAGTGGGAAGAATATCTTCTTTCGAAGATGAAATAAAAGCATATTGCAATAAATGAGGAATAAAGTATGTGTGGTATAGCAGGTTTATGTAACTGGAAAGGTGACATACAAAAGAATATTGATAAGATGAACGAAAGAATGTTCCATAGAGGACCGGATGCAGGTGGTAGCTTTATTGAAACTGATAGAAGTGTAGCTTTGGGTCATCGTCGTTTGTCTATTGTGGATTTGTCACCCAATGGAGCCCAGCCTATGACATCCCATAGTGGAAGATTTGTCATTGCTTTTAATGGGGAAATCTATAACCATAGAAAATTAAGAGAAAAATTAATCAATGAAGGTAAGGTAGACAACTTTAAGGGTACATCTGATACAGAAGTATTGCTGGAACTTTTTGAAAACTATGGTGTAAAAGAAGGAATCAGCCTCTGCAAAGGTATGTTTGCCATTGCCCTTTATGACAGGGAAAAGAAGGAATTGTTTTTACTTCGTGATCGTGTGGGTGAAAAACCACTTTATTATGGTTGGGTAAAGGATAGTTTTGTATTCGCTTCTGACATCGGATGCATTGCTGAATTGGATGGCTTCGATAATGAAATCAACAAAGGAGCATTACCGATCTATTTTATTCATGGATATATTCCGGCACCTTATAGTGTATATGAGAATATTTTTAAATTGGAACCGGGATGTGTTCTTACTTTAAAAGCACCTTATAAAGAGTTCAATATCGAAAACTATTGGTCTATGAGAGAAGTGGCAAAGTATGGGGAGCAGAATCCGTTTAAGGGCAGTGAAGAAGAAGCTACGGAAGAATTGGAACGTTTGTTAAAAGCATCCATAGCAGATCAGATGGTAGCGGATGTTCCTGTAGGGGCCTTTCTTTCCTCTGGTATTGACAGTACTACCGTAGTGGCATTGATGCAGTCTTTGAGTAGTCAGCCGGTAAGAAGCTTTACCATCGGTGTAGACGATCCTAAGATGAATGAGGCAGCAGTGGCGAAACAGATTGCCGAACATTTGGGAACAAAACATACAGAATTGTATATCTCAGAAAAAGATGCAAGAGAAGTAATTCCAAACCTTTCTTATATTTTTGGAGAACCCTTTGCGGACAGTTCCCAGATACCTACTTATCTGGTTAGTAAGATGACGAAAGAACATGTAACAGTATCTTTAAGCGGAGATGCCGGAGATGAATTATTTTGTGGATATCATTCCTATAATTCTATTGACCGTATTTGGGGGAAAATGAAAAATATCCCATATCCAATCCGGAAACTGGCAAGCAGTCTGATTCTTAATGCACCGGTTAAGAAAAGTAAGGTGCTGAATGTAAAAGCAGGACTTTTGGGAGCAAAGGGTGCAGCCCAGCTTTATGAAATATCCAATGAAGAAGAGCCGGTGGCAAAAGAAATTTGTCTGGATAAAAATATGCTTCCGTTCAAATATACCCAGTACCAGGAGGGTTATTTAAAAGAAACAAGACACAACATTATGCTGATGGATTTGTTGATGTATCATCCTGATGATATCTTGGTAAAAGTAGACAGAGCAGGTATGGCAGTGTCATTGGAATCCCGAATCCCGATGTTGGATAAGGACGTGGTTGAGTTTGCATGGACTCTTCCGATGGAATATAAATATCAGGATGGGATAACTAAAAAAGTACTTAGAAATATTTTGTATAAATATGTTCCGAAGGAACTGATGGATTTACCGAAACGAGGGTTTGCCATTCCGATTACAAAATGGTTAAAAGAGCCGGAACTTCGTGGTTGGGCGGAAAGCCTGATAGACCGTAGGACTTTGGAACAGCAGGGAATTCTGGATCCGGATGTGGTTTGGGATGTTTGGAACGATTATATTAATAATGGACAATGGAGAATTCAGATATGGTACATTTTAATGTTCCAGGAATGGATGTGCCAGAGAAAATTTTAGAGTAATAATAACAGAATCAAAACAGATGTCTATGTTATGAAATGGAGAAAACAATGGTTAGAGGGAGTTTAACAGAAATCAAACAGAATATGGAAGTAAAAGAGCTGCCTCTGATTACTGTTGCAGTAACTTGTTACAATATCAAAGATTATTTAAAAAGATCTATTGAAAGTGTATGTAACCAAACTTACAGAAATCTGGAAATTCTATTAGTGGATGACGGTTCTACGGACGGAAGTGGGGAAGTATGTGATGAATATGCCAAAAGAGACTCCAGAATCCGTGTGATTCACAAAAAAAATGGTGGACCTTCTGAGACCAGAAATATGGCCATCGAACAGGCAAAAGGCAATTATGTTGCTTTTGTGGATGGGGACGACTGGATTGATAGTAATATGTATGAAAATATGTATTTGGCTATACAGAAGGGAAATGCGGACTTGGCAGTATGCTCTTACAAGCAGGTTTCCGTAAATCATGTACAGGATACGTCTACGGATACGATTCTTTATTTTGAACAGGACGAAGCATTGGAAAGCTTCATCAAAGAAGAGGAAGAAGTACAGATTCAAAATGCCGCATGGAACAAATTGTTTAAAAAGGAATTGTTAAAGGAATTACGTTTTCCTGTGGGAAAATTGTACGAGGAAATCGTATTTACCACAAAGCTGTTGCACATGGCAAAGAAGGTTGTTTACCTGAATCAGTGTTATTACAACTATGTGGTGGACCGCGTGGGCAGTATTATGAATGCGGGAGTGAATAAACGTATTTTTACGGATCAGATTCCTTTGTATTATGAGAAAAGAAAATATCTGCAATCCATTGAAAGACAGGACTTGGTAAATATTCACAACTTCTTTTTCTATAAGAGAATGTTGTTGCATTATCTGGAATTGAAAAAAACAAAACCGGAGGACTACAAAACTTATTGTAAGAAGATTGTACAGATTATAAAAGAAGAAAAGAATTACATTCCGGGGGCATATTCGTCTTCGGTTAGTAGTAAAAATGATGCCATTAAGATGAAAATGTTCCAAGCAAGTCCTTGGATTTATGAAAATTTTGTGCGAGTGAATGAAAGATATCTGCTTCCTTACAAAATGCTGAAAGCATCTCAAAAAGAGCCTTTGGTGGTGGTACAATTGTCCGGTGGTATGGGAAATCAGATGTTTCAATATGCATTATATCTTCAATTAAAAGCTCTAGGAAAAAATGTTAAGATTGATGATGTTACAGAATATGAAGGCAAGGATGCGCGTCCGATTCGCTTGTCGGTATTTGGTGCCGGATATGCCACACCAACGGAAACAGAAATGAACTGTTTGACAGATTCTTATCTGGACGTAGTATCGAAGATTCGTAGAAAACTAACCGGAAGACAAACAGCGGCATACGTAGAAAAGAGCCAGTTGTTTGATCCTGAAGTGTTGAAAAAGGAAAGGGCTTATCTGATAGGATGCTGGCAAAGTGAAAAGTATTTCAAAAATATCAAAGAACAGGTAAGGGAAGCCTTTACATTCCGAAATATCAAGTTGTCTTCTAAGATGCAGGAATACGAATCACAAATGCAAAGTAAAAATTCTGTAAGTCTTCACATTCGAAGAGGTGATTATTTACAGGTTAGTGACGTATATGGTGGCATCTGTACGGAAGAATATTATACAAAGGCAATGAAGTATATGGAAGATGCAGTTTTGGATTGTCATTTCTTTGTATTTACTAATGATCCTGCCTGGGTGAAAGAACATTACAAACAAAGTAATATTACGATTGTGGAAGGTAATGACGAAGATGCAGGATATATAGATATGTATTTGATGACCAAATGCAAACATTACATTCTGGCTAATTCCAGCTTTAGTTGGTGGGGATGCTATCTGAATCCATCTAAGGGAAAAATAGTGATTGCCCCTACCCAGTGGTTCCAAGGAAGAGATTGCAGGGATGTGTATACAGAAGAGATGAAGATAATAGACTGACAGATTACTTCATAGAAAAAGAGCGAGGTTGAAATGAAGGAAAACTCTTTTCGATTAGAAAATAATTCATTTGATGTTATCCGATATTTTGCGGCATTTAGTGTAATGTTATTACATTATACATATTATGCAATGGCATTATCAGAGCAGAAGATAGCAACTTTAAGAGGAATCAGAACAATCACGGAAATTTTTCCGGGGGTAGTTATTCTTTTTTCTTTGAGCGGTTTTTTGATATCTGCATCTTTTGAAAGGTGTAAAACGAGAAAAGAATTTTTTATAAAGCGAATCTTTCGTTTATATCCGGAGCTTTGGTTATGTACCTTGATAAATTTGGTTGTTGTAATAATTTTGGCAAGAGAAAGACTGGATGGAAGCATTTTTCTATGGATATGTACCCAGATAGTGGGGATAGCGAATACACCTTCTTGTTTGAAAGATTTTGCGACAGGAAGTATTAACGGAGCATTATGGACAATATTTACGGAAGTACAGTTGTATGTGATTCTGGGAGTAATATATCCATGGTTAAAGAAAATGAAAAGGAATGGGTGGATATTATTGATGTCCGCATCTGTAATAATGAATTTGGTATGCAAATATATTACAGATCATATGGATGGAGCTGTAGATAAAATAGTCGAAAGAATATTTATACCATATTTTTTATGGTTCCTAATAGGAGTATTTTGTTATCAAAATAGAGAGTGGGTTATACCTACAATAAAAAAATATATATGGATTCTAATTTTAATATTTGCTATTAATCAGGGATTTCATGTATGTTCTTATGGTTATTACGAGGATATTGTATCCGGGATTTTGTTGCCTTTTATTATTATTGGTTTAGCATATTTACTACCTGTAAAACGAATAAAATGTGACCTGTCCTATGGAATGTTTTTATATCATTGGATTGTGCTTAATGTTATGGTACATTTAAACGTTTTTGGCTATATGCCATGGCAGATATGTGCTATAATATTTATTATTGTGACATTGTTGACAGCATGGCTGTCTTGGTATTTAGTGAGGAAAAAATATGACAGACATCATAAAAAAGCTATTTAATATTTTAAGTAAGAGACAGAAGCGGAGTGTGGCCGGTCTGGGAGTTATGATTCTTATCGGGGCAATTTTGGAAACGGTAGGAGTATCTATGATTGTACCTTTGGCTCAGGCAATGCTGGATGCACATGCGTTGGAAAATAATGAATATGTAATTATGGTCCGGAAGATACTGGGACTTGAAAATATGAAGGAATTTATTATAGTTCTTTTGTTTGCTGTAGTTGCAGTTTTTATTATCAAGAATGCATATCTGCTTTTGATGAATTATGTACAAGCACGTTTTGTAAATAAAAACCAGTTTTTAACCGTAAGCTACATGATGGATGAATATTTGAACCGTCCGTATGAATTCTATTTGAATGCAGACATTCCTACGGTATTCCGTACTCTGGATAGCGATGTTCCAAAGGTATTTATTGCATTGATGGATTTTATCCAATTGATGACAGAGGTAGTAGTAGCAGTTTTCTTATGTGCAGTTCTTCTTATTGTAGATCCTATGATGACAAGTATGATTGCAGCCATTTTGTTATTCATGACCTTCGTTATTATTAAAATCTTAAAGCCAAGATTAAATAGATTGGGGGCAGAAAATCAGGAAGTACAGGCCCGTATGGGGAAATGGCGTAACCAGTCTATTTTTGGTATTAAAGAAGTAAAAGTTCTTCATAAAGAAAACTTTTTTGTGGAAAATTATTCCGTATATGCTCAAAACGGAGCTAATTTAAACAGTAAATATACCGTTTTAAATAATATGCCAAGATTATTGATTGAAACCATCTGTGTTGGCGGTTTGTTAAGTTATATGGCTATTTGTATTATCATGGGTAAAGAAATTGTTGATATGGCACCACAGATGATGGCCTTTGCAGTGGCAGCAGTGCGTTTGATGCCGAGTGTAAACCGAATTAATACTTATGTAAACAATATTGCTTTCTATAGTCCAAGTATCAACTTTGTATATGAGAATATTGATTTCAAAGATTATAAGGAAGAAAAGAGAGTAAGTCAGCGTCGTATTGAAGATAAACCTGCCATTGAAGTGGATGGCTCCATTGCTTTGGAAAAAGTAACTTATAAATATCCGAATACAGAAAAATTGATTTTGGATAAAGCGGATATGGTAATTCCGGTTGGGAAATCTGTAGGTGTTATCGGACCATCCGGTGCCGGTAAGACTACTGCCGTGGATATTTTAATGGGACTTTTAGATATTCAAGGAGGTAAGATTACCTGCGGCGGCAGAGATGTGATGGAGAATTATGGTTCCTGGTTAAGCCATATCGGATACATTGCACAGAATATTTATCTTACCGATGACCCTATCAGAGACAATGTTGCCTTTGGGGTAAAAAGGGAAGATATTGATGATAAGAGAATTTGGGAAGTATTGGAAGAAGCTCAGTTAAAAGAATTTGTAGAAAGCCTTCCGGAAGGGTTAAATACCTCCGTAGGAGAGCGTGGCGTACGTATTTCCGGCGGACAGAGACAGCGATTGGGAATTGCCAGAGCTTTGTATCACAATCCGGAAATTCTGGTGTTTGACGAAGCTACATCCGCATTGGATACGGATACAGAAACCGCTATTATGGAAGCTATTGATAAATTCCACGGAAGAAAGACAATGATTATCATTGCTCATAGACTCAGAACCATTGAAAACTGTGACATGATTTTTAAGGTTGAAGGTGGAAAAATTGAAGAAACAACATTAGAGGGAAGACGATGATAGGAACAGAAGTAACCCATGGGGATGGGTTAGGAAATCAGTTATTTCGATATGTTACAGCCAGATGTATTGCCAAGGAGCGTGGCGAAGAGTTTGGTATGCTTGGAAAAGAAACTTTTGCTAACAATATGCACAGCGATTGCGGATTGTACTTCATGGATTTGGATTTTGGAAAAGAAGTAACAAGAGAAGATTTTAAGCAGACTTATTATGAAAAGGAAAAGAGATTATACCTTGGGAATTCGAAACATGATTTAACACATGGGGCATATGTGGCAGGAACTGATTGGGACATGTATAAAGTACCGGAAGACACTTTGCTTTGGGGTAATATGCAGTCTGAAGACTACTATTTGGAATACAAAGAAGAAATTAAAGAATGGTTAAAAGTAAAGCCGGAATATGACTGCTACGATTTTAGTCAGGATGATTTATGTATTTTACATCTTCGGTGTACGGATTATATGAATTCTCCGGAATTGTTTGTTAAAAAATCCTATTGGAAGCAGGGCATGAAAAACATGCGTAAAATTAATCCCAATATGCGATTTATGATTATTACCAATGATGTAAAAGAGGCTAACAAAATTTTGCCTGGAATTCCTGCTTATAATTTTGACTTGGCAAAGGATTATTCCATTATCAAAAATGCAAAATATTTGTTATTGGCTAACTCTTCTTTTACTTATTTCCCTGCTTTTACCAGTGAAACCGTAAAATACATTATTGCACCGAAATATTGGGCAAGACACAATGTATCTGATGGATATTGGTCTTCGGAGCAGAATATCTATACCGGTTTCCATTATCAGGATAGAAAAGGCAGAATTTTCACAGCTGAAGAATGTAGAAAAGAATTGGAAGAATATAAGAAAACTTCTAAGAGATACCAGAAGGCAGATATCCGTCCTCAAGGAACGGAATTGATGTTTATGAAAATACAAAGCACGGCGATATACCGTTTTTATCAAAGTCAAAGACTGGTGAGAGCGGTGCTCCGTAAATTCCGACTTTTTGTTGGAAAAAGCAGATAAAAAGTAGTAAATAAGAGGAATTTATATGGAATTCAAGAATGGTAAATTGCAGCTTCCCAATGTAACGTTGGTGGCAATGAGCAGTGTAAATATGGTAGAGACCATCAAAGCAATGAAATACAGTATGGAACGGGTGGATTTTGGACAGGCAGTATTAATTACCCATAGAAAACCATTGTTTTTACCTAAAAACATTCAATATAAACATACGTCAAAATTAACGGATATCGATTGTTTTAACTATAAAATGGCATATGAACTGGGAGATTATATCGAAACGGATTTTGCCATGATTGTACATGCAGATGGTTGTGTTATAAATGCGGAAAGCTGGAGAGATGAATTCTTAGACTATGACTATATTGGTTCTCCGTGGCCATTGCCAAAGCCGGGAACCAAGCATTGTTACCATGATATTCATGGAAATATCTGCAGAGTGGGAAACAGCGTGTCCCTTCGTAGTAAACGACTGATGGATTTTCCGAAAAAAGCCAATTTGAAGTGGGAACGAGACGAAGACGGATTTTATAATGAAGATATATTTATCTGCTGTACTAACAGACATTTGTTTGAAGCAGAAGGTATGAAATGGGCACCTTTGGATGTGGCAAAATATTTTGCCCATGAACATCCTATTCCGGAAGTGCAGGGAATTAAGCCCTTTGCATTTCATAAATGGTGGGGAGCCAATGCCCAGTACCCGGTATTTAAGAATCCATGGAAGGAGCTGTGGAAGAGCATAAAAAATGTGCTTCGTCCATTGTTATTCTGGAGATATTTTAAGAAATAATTTAATGGAGATAGAGTATGATATACGATTGTTTTCCTTTTTTTAATGAATTGGATATTTTGAAAATGCGTATGGAGATTATGGATCCTATCGTGGATAAGTTTGTCATTGAAGAAGCAGCTTATACTTTTTCCAGTGAACCAAAACCTCTGTATTTTCAGGAAAATAAACAGTTGTTTAAAAAGTGGGAAGATAAGATTATTCACATAGTAGTAGATGAATGTCCGGTAGGGATAGAGCCTCACGATATGGACCATTTTCAAAAAGACCATTTGTTAAAAGGTTTGGAACAATGTAAGGAAGATGATATCTGTATTTTTAGTGATGTAGACGAGATACCTAATCCGGATACTTTGGTAGAATTGTTTCCTAAAATGGAACAAGGCAAGATTTATCATCTGGCCCAGAGAATGTTCTATTGTTTTTTAAATGCAGAAGAAGTCAGCGGTAAACTTCTTTCTTACAGTGGCGAGTTTGAGGGTGTGGAACGTCCTATGTGGCTTGGAACAAAGGTGTTTCATTACGGAACTCTGCGGGGAAGAGGATTCTGGGATTTGCGGACAAAAGAGGCCAAAATAAATGGTGTGAGAGTTCCAAACGGTGGCTGGCATTTTGGATATATGGGCGGCAATGGAGAGAGAGACCTTGCTAAGCGTATCGGAGATAAGGTAGTGGCAGCCGCTCATCAGGAGTATAACAGCGAAGAAATCCTGATGCAGGTAACGGACCGTATTATGACCGGTCAGGATATTTTTGGCAGAGATGCTAAGTTTGAATGTGTAGAAATCGATGATACGTATCCTAAGTATTTGTTGGAGCATATAGATGAATATGATTTTTTAATTATGCCCCGGTTAACTCCTGCACAGATGAAAATGACAAAGATTAAAATGAAGGTAAAGAGAGTGGGACGCAGACTGAAAAGAGGAATGAAGCGTCTCCTTGGGAGAAAATAGATGACATTTTTTTCAAAGAATAAGAAGAAAATATTGATTCTTATATTTGTTATCCTTGGTTTGGCAGTAGCATTCTTGGGGCTGAACAGTCTTAGGGGACATGGCTACGGAACCATGGTGAAGACCTATATCCGATATTGGTTGAATCCGGTGGATTTGGACAAGTATGACCCCTTGGCAGAAAACATGGCAGAGTGGCTGAAGGAAGATACTTTATTGGCACATGCTATGGGTGGAATTGACGAGAGTGATTATACCAATTCTTTGGAGGCTTTTGAAGAAGCTTATGAAAATGGATTCCGGGTATATGAAGTAGATTTAGTGGTGACAAAAGAGGGAGAAGTGGTTTGTTCCCATGAGTATCTGGATGCAAATGGAGAAGAGATAGAATACTCTTCGTTTATGCAGGAAAAAATAGAAGGTAAATATACACCCGTAGATTTGAAGAAATTGATGGATTTGATGGAAATTTATCCGGATGTTTATATGATGACAGACATTAAGTGGGATAATTCCATGGGCAGTTCCAATGAGGATGTAATTACTCTGGTGTCTGCTTTGGTGGAAGAAGCAAGCATACGGGAAACAAAGGATATTCTGGATCGTATGATTATCCAGATATACAATCCTAAATCTTATGAGATTATGCAAAGCATTTATCCGTTTAAACATTATGTATATACCTTATATCATTATGTTAGTCCGATTTATGAAGAAATTCTGGGATTTTGTCTGGAAAATAAAATTCCTGTAGTAGCGATGGAAACCGGCAGAATCAGTGAAGAGATTGTGGAATATTTTAATGCGTGGAATGTTGATGTTTTGGTATATACCGTAAATGATGAAACCACGGCAAATCAGTTACGCGAATATGGCGTAAAAGGCATCTATACCGATTGGTTAGTGCCGGAATGTGAGGAAGAATGAAGTATTCATGGAAGTATAGCAGTGTAATTGCATCACTGGCGGTTCTTGGGGCCCTTGCTCTGATTGGAAGAGCAAGCATAGTTTCATGTGTAATTTTTGCCTTGATATCCATTGGGATGTGGGTGGCAGAAAAGAAAGAAAAAACAATCCTTAGTAGCTACCTGATGGTACTATTATTGGCCGTAAGTGCTTGTTATTTTAATGATTTAATGGCTATCGGAAAAGTGGTTACCGGGATTAACAAAACAGGAATATTAAATATCCTGTTGTATTTAAGCATTTATATGCTACTGGTTTCGGTGATGAAAAAGTGGAGTATTACCATATGGATTCCTACAGTATTCTTTGTGATACTTGGGATTGTGAATGCAGTGGTGAAGGCAATCCGAAGCACACCTCTTAGCGGCGGGGATATTTTCTCGTTGAAAACAGCCATGACGGTGGCCGGTAGTTACACGTTGAACTTTGACATGGAATTTATATTAAAGACAGGAGCCGGTCTTTGTTTTCTGGCAGGAGTGTTGTTTTTGGTCATACTTTCATTCTTGCAATACAGAAAAGAAAAACAGGAATTTCCGAGGAAGGTAAGAGTGATATTATCAGGCTTGTCTGTTATATTTTGGCTTTTGCTACTTAGTACCAATAGTATAATTTCTTTTGGTGGAGTAAAAGCGGATTATTGGTCCCATGAAACCAATGGATTTGCTTACAACCTGTATCTGCAGTTAAAAGAGATTATGATTAGTGAACCGGAAGAATATCAAGCGGAAGAATTACAACAGCAATTACAGGAGTATAGTTCTGATGAAGCTGCGGTGTCTGCAGAATATCCTAATATCATTGCCATTATGAATGAAAGTTTCGCGGATTTGGAAGTGTTGGGAGAATTTGAAACCAGCAAAGAAGTTTTACCGGTACTAAAGAGTTTAAAAGAGAACACCATCCAAGGAGATTTGTATGTTTCTATTTATGGTGGAAATACAGCTAATTCTGAATACGAATTTTTGACCGGTAACAGTATTGGATATTTTTCGGAACGAGTGGTTCCCTATCAGATGTATCTGCATGAAGAGAAAGAAAATCTTTTTACCCAGATGAAAGCTTTGGGTTATGAAACCGTGTTTATGCATCCTTATGGTTCCTATGGATGGAACAGAGTATCTGTCTATAATTATTTTGGTGTAGACCGTACGTTTTTTGAAGAAGATATGGATTCTTTAACTTATATCCGTCAGTATGCAACGGACAGCAGTCAGTATGAAGTGGTAAAAGAACTCTTAGAAGAAAATAAGGGTTCTGAACCTATGTTTATCTTTGATGTAACGGTTCAGAATCATGGAGGATACACCGGAGAAATCGAACAGCTGAGAAAAGAGATTTCTTTGGAAGGCAAGAATTATGAAGAGACAAGTAATTATCTGAATCTGGTACATGAAAGTGATCGGGCTTTGGGGGAATTTTTGGAATATCTGAAAGCTTATGAAGAACCGGTGGCAGTCATCTTCTTCGGAGATCATCAGCCGGCAGTGGAATCTGAGTTTGTGGAAACTATGACAGGATATTCCCTAAACAATATGCCTCAGTCGGAACGTCAGAAAATGTATATCACACCTTATTTTATCTGGACTAATTATGACATCGAAGAAAAACAGGATGTAGATATGAGTTTAAATTATTTGTCGTCCTATGCTATGGAGGTTTTGGGATTACCTATGACCGGGCACCAGAAATACCTTATGGATTTGTATGAAGAATATCCGGTAATAAATACGGTAGGTATTATAGATGCAGCAGAAAATCATATTTCTTATCAGGAAGCAGATGAGAAATGCGATACGGAAATCAACAGATATCATAACATTATCTATAATTATATGTTTGATGATAAAACACTTAACAATTACTTTGAACTGAAATAAAGGGAGTAAGTAAGAAACAATGAATGGAAAGTTGTTAACAGAAGGAAAACTGAATCAGTTGAAAAATGGTCTGTTTTATGCAGGATTAACAGGAGAACTTTTCATGGTGATTCTGGATAAGAGTAATTATATTATCCAATATCAGACCTGGTGGTTCCGGTTGTTTTTCGTATTGTTTGTAGGAAAAATTGTTCTTACCAAGTACAGCCGTAAGGAATGGATAGTTATGGCGTTTTTTGTACTTATGGGTATCTGTTCTTATATATGTACTGACAGGGAAGAAATTATCCGTGTAGTTGCTTTGTGTGCAGCCTGCAAAGGGTTGGATGCCAAGAAAGTGCTATCCTATGTTTTTAAAGTGACTTTGATAGGATGTCTTCTAATTATGGGATTGGCTATTACGGGAATTTACGGTGACATGACTTTAACAGATATCTTCCGTAATAATATCTTAGAAACCAGATATACCTTTGGTATGGGACATCCGAACTCCTTCCATTGCATGGTGCTGATGTTAACACTATTGTGGATTTATCTTAAATTTGATAAACTGAACCTGTATAAACTGGGGATTCTTATGGGAATCAATGTGCTGGCATATTGTTTTTCCACTTCCCGAATGGGACTTATGACAACAGCCATATCTATTATGGTGGCCGCCTTTTTTGTCTATTGTCCGAAGATGAGAGACCAAAAATGGGTCTACATATTTGGTTGTGTTGCCATTGCCATGACGGTAGTTCTGGCAGTTGTGGTAGCCTGGTATGGAGTAGGGTTTAATCATAAGGGATGGAGTCATTTGTGGTTGGATAAAATTGATTTTACCATTTTCTCGGCCAGACTTCGATATGCGTACTTTAGAGCGGATCTGACAAGATGGAGTTTGTTTTCCTGTCCGGACAATACCCGATATTTTGACATGGGAATTGTCAGATTATTCTACTGGTATGGAATTGTTCCGGGGCTTGTGTATATGTATCTTAACGGTGCATTGCTTTGGAATAGTAAGAAAAGAAAGGACTACGGAATCTATGTAATGGTTCTGATGTTTGCTTTTTATCAGTTGTTTGAAGCTCATACCATTTCCGTATTCAACGGAAGAAATTATGTTTTGATTTTACTTGGAGTGTATCTTAGTGAAATACTTCATCTGGAAGGAACGGAAGAAGTCTATTGGTGGCAGTTCCTTTCATTTAAGAAGCAAGTAGGAATAAATAAAAACAATTAATAGGAACTATTATGAAAAAATATGGATTGAATCAATATTTAAAAACATGCATTGGTATTTTAGTTGCGACAATTGCGGCAGCAGCCATCATTGTTGCAGTCAATGTATCCGTGGCCGGAGAGGGTGCCCTGGGAGATTTATATTTCATTGATGTGGAACGCATCCTGGACAAGGGTGAACGGGTAAAGATAGTGCAATTCGGTGCTTCCACAGCTCAGAGTGGTATCGACATGGAAGCATTCCCGGAAGTGGAGTTAATGGCAACCAGTGCCCAGAGCTTGGATGAATTAATCTTATTATTAGATTATTTGGAGCAGAAAGGCTATTCTTATACCAAAGATAATTATCTGTTGTTGGACATGGGAACCAGTACTATACGTAAAGCAGAATACCATAACATGGCAGCAGTAGCCAATATTAATACTTGGGGTGATTTTTACGTCAATCAGGATTTGGAGTTGGAACGTAAAAGTTACTGGACTTCAGCGATTAAAAGGTACTTATTTGCCATTGAGCATAATCTGGACAACCTAGTAGAAAAGCTGACTTTAAAAGTACAGGCTTTGGAAGACAGTCCGGAGGTTTACGAAGCTCAGTTGGAAGAGTGGAATACTTTTACTAAGGATTTTGAATATATTAGTGAAGAACAGAAGAAAAAATTTGAAGATAAGATTCTGGAATTAGAACAAAGAACTAACGTGGTGGTGAACTTCGTGTATATTACACAGGCTCATGCAGATTCCAACGAAGGAATTATCTTTAATCAATACATTGATAATGAATTGAAACCGTTTTTGGAAGAACATGGAATTGCTTACATCGACAGTAGAAATATATTTGACTGGGAAGATTATGAAGACCGTGCCCATCTTACCAAAGAGGCGCAATTAAAATATACAGATTTTATGAAAGAAGAATTCTCCCGCATTATGCAGTAGGGGAAAAAGCTGTAATCACAGCGGAATGTGAGGAATACATGAACGTTTGGAACATAGAAGAAATACCTCAGTTATTAAAATTGGCAAGACGTTATGCCAAGTCTTATGTGGCAGGAGAAAAGGATGTAAGAATTGCGGTTCTCGGGTCTTACAGCATACAGCATTTTGTAAGTGTACTCCGTTTCCTTTTACATGAAGAAGGCATCGATGCCAATATCTATGAAGGGGAATATGATGGCATTTTAATGGATGTGTTAAATGATGACTCTGATTTGTATGAATTCAAACCATCCATGGTAATCTTGTTGCCATCCATTAAGGATATTAAAGAATTTCCGGTACTGGGAAGCGATGCAGACGCTGTAGAACAGCTGGCAGACAAGCAGGTGCAGTTGTATCAAGGGATCTGGAGTAAATTAGAGACTTCTTTGGGATGTCAGATTCTTCAGGCCAACTTTGTACTCCCTATTGAGAGAGCATTGGGCAATCTGGAATCTAATTATGAATATTCCCGCTCTTATTATTACAAGAGAATTAATGCTAAGTTAGAACAAAAACGTGGCGGTAATGTAACCATTATGGATATGGATTATTGGGCAGGAGTGGTTGGTAAAATCAACTGGTTTGACAATTCTTCCTATTATCTGTCCAAAACCGGGTTCCGTATGGATTATATCGGAGTTGCTGCAGAAGTGTTTGTAAAACAGATTCTGGCATTAACCGGTAAAGTGAAAAAGTGTCTGGTATTAGACTTAGATAATACCCTTTGGGGTGGTGTTGTAGGTGATGACGGTTGTATGGGAATCCAGTTGGATCCAAACAATGCCATCGGGGAATCCTACAGAGCTTTCCAACAGTATGTATTACAGTTAAAAGAACGTGGTGTTATTTTGGCAGTATGCAGTAAAAACGAAGAAGATATTGCCAAAGAGCCGTTTGAGAAAAATGATAAGATGATTTTGAAACTGGACGATATCTCTTGTTTCATTGCCAACTGGGAAGACAAAGCAGGTAATATCCGTACCATTGCATCTAAACTGAATATCGGTGTGGACTCTCTGGTATTCTTCGATGACAATCCGGCGGAACGGGAAATTGTAAAGAAATTTGTACCGGAAGTTTTGGTAGTAGATGTACCGGAAGATCCGGCTGATTATGTACAGGCATTATCCTTATGTATGCCATTTGAATGGGGACAGTTGACAGGAGAAGATTTCAAACGTACCCAGTCTTATTTACAGAACAGCAAACGCCAGGAACTGGAAAGCAGCTTTGTAAACTATGACGAATATTTGCAGGCATTGGATATGGTCGGAAGTGTGGACGAAATTGATGAATACAGCAAGGAACGTTTTGCACAGTTAATTAACAAATCCAATCAGTTTAATCTCCGCACCATCCGTTATACGGAAGCTTCTATTGAACAAATGATGCAGGAAGAAAATACCAAGCTTTTGGCAGTGTCCTTAAAGGATAAATTCAGCGATTACGGAATCATTTCCTGTATTATTCTGAGAAAAGACGGAGAAGAATGTTTTGCTGATACCTGGGTTATGAGCTGTCGTGTATTAAAGAGAGGTGTGGAAGAATTTGCCTTTTCTCATGTATGTGATGCGGCAAGAAGTATGGGGTGCAGTAAATTGGTGGGAGAATACATTCCTACCGCAAAGAACCGTATGGTAAAAGATTTCTATCCCGGATTAGGATTTGAAGAAATCGCGGAGAATAAATATGGATATGATTTAACAAAAGAATATAATAAAAAGATTTGGATAAAGGAGATAAATTAAGATGAATGTAAAAGAAACTTTAACAGAAGTATTTCAGGATGTATTTGATGATGACGAATTGGAGCTTTTTGATGAAATGACAGCAGAAGATGTGGAAGATTGGACATCTCTCACACACATTCAGTTGATTGTAGCTGTAGAAAAGAAATTCGGCGTGAAATTTACTACAGTAGAAGTTATGAAACTGAAAAACGTAGGCGAATTTATTGCATTGATTGAAAAGAAATTAGCGTAATTCATGATGAAATATGAAATCATGGAATGAGGAGAACTATGTTTGAGGTTGCAATTGAATCACTTTGGTTTGTTATACTTTTAGTGATTTCACCTATTTTTTTAAGAAACAATTGGAAATACAGAGAATTGATTTTTCTTGGATTAAACCTATTTGTGTTTGGTGTGGGAATCCGTAGTATCGGACAGTTATTGTTTGCAGCATTTTTTATTCTGTTTCCCTACCTCCTGACTCCAAGAGTGAAGAATAAGAGATGGATTATTATAGCACTGGTAGTATGTTTCGCATATGAAATGAAATACGACTGGATTTTTGGTGTGTTAAATATTCCCTATTTATTTGCATGGAAGCTGCTGGGACTTTCTTATATTTTGTTCCGAGAAATTGATTTTGTAATGCAGTATGATTGGCTAAAGGAAGAAGGAGAAGAAATCCGTCTTCTGGATTATGTGAATTACCTCTTATCCTTCTATACCATTATCTGCGGTCCGATTATGAGATTTCGGGATTATCTGGAAGACCGTAAGGAAGAAAAACAGCCTTTGGAAAAGCAGGAAATTTACAGCCAGTTGAACCGTATGTTAAACGGATATATCAAAGTATTTTTGATTTCCGGTGTCATACATAATTACACAGATAAAGCCTTCCGCAATTTTGAACGTTGGAGTGGTGTTACATTGTTAGTGATTTACTTGGCATTTACATTTCTGAATGCTTGGTATATTTATTTTAACTTTTCAGGTTTCTGCGATATTGTGATTGCAGCAGGAAAGCTGGCAGGATTTACTATTCCGGAAAACTTCAACAAGCCTTATTTGGCAAGAAGTTTATCCGAATACTGGAACAGACATCATATCACCCTGTCCCAGTGGATTCGTGATTATATTTATTCTCCGATTTTTAAATGGGGAATTACCAAGTTTGAAAAAGCGGATATTAATATTATCCAGTATGTGATGTTATTTGTTACTTTTTTCATTGCAGGTATCTGGCACGGCAATACCATCAACTATATTATATATGGTTTGTTAGAAGGTTTAGGCGTATCCGGAAGTATGTGGTTTAACAATACCCTGAAGAAGAAAATGGGTAAGAAGAAATACAAAGAATATCAGAGTAAACCTATTGTTAAATGGATCGAAATCGGTGTTACTTGGGGCTATATCTGTATCTCCTTTGCCTTTGTGGGATACGATACTTGGGGAGCATTAATAAATATGTTTAGATAAAGTGTAAGTGTGAAGGAAACTATGAAGAAGTTTGAACAATTACCGGATAAAATACAATTTATTCTATTAGTAGCAAAACTGTTAATTGCAGTGTATGCGGTACTGATGGTGGAAAATGTATCTGTTTTATATCAGGGATTTTAATGTATGAAAGAAAAAGTAAAAGTTTTGATGATTGGTCCGGCCAGAAGTGTTAATGGAGGTATTTCCGGTGTAATTAACAATTACTATGATGCAGGTTTGGATAAACAGATTGATTTGACCTATATTGGAACCATGGAAGATGGAAGCAAAGTTCATAAATTGCTGGTGGCGGCAAAAGCTTTGCTGAAGTTTGTAATGGTAGTGCATAAATACGATATTGTTCATGTAAACATGGCATCAGATGTAAGTATCTATCGTAAAATGCCGTTTATTTACATTGCGTCCCTATACAAGAAAAAAATAATCATACATCAGCATGGCGGACATATTGATGAATTCTATTATGAGAAATGTAATGACAGCCAAAGAAAACAAATTAGAAGTGTGGTGGATAAGGCAGATAAGATGCTAGTGGTAGCTCCTCATTTGAAGGATATCTTTGGGGACATTACGGATGTGAATAAAATCACGGTGTTTCCAAATACCATTAAAGTTCCACCCGTATATGAAAAAAATTATTCCGGACAAAAACTTTTATTTCTGGGCCGTTTGTGTAAGGAAAAGGGTATCAGGGAACTGTTAGATGCAGTGAGTGAGCTTAAAGAACAGTATCCGGAATTAGAATTGTATCTGGGCGGTATCTGGGTGGATGAAGATTTGAAAGAAAAAGCAGATTATTGCGGTGAATGGGTACATCAACTTGGCTGGATTGACAGTGAACAAAAAGAGAAGTATTTAAAAGAATGTAATATATTTGTACTTCCAACTTATTTTGAAGGAATGCCGGTATCTTTACTGGAGGGTATGGCATATGGATGTGCCTGCGTGGCAACCAATGTTGGGGGAATTCCTTATATGGTAACTCCGCAGGAGACAGGAGTGTTGATTCCACCGAAGGATACCAAGGCTTTGAAAGATGCTTTGGCTGAATTGTTGGAAGATGTTAATCTGCAAAAGAAATGCGGAATCACAGGAAGAGAAAAAATAAACAAGGAATATAATCTGGACAATAGTATAAAAGAATTGGTGCAGATTTATTATGATATGAACAGATAAAGGTAGAAAACGTGAAAGCAGTCAGTATTATTATACCAACTTATAATGTAGAAGGTTATATCGGGATTTGTCTGGATTCTATTTTAAAGCAAACCATGCAGAATTTTGAAATCATTATTATCGATGATGGTTCCAAAGACAAAAGTCATGAGGTTGCTCTGGAATATCAGAAGAAATATCCGGGTAAAATTCGTGCATACAAACAGGAGAATACAGGGCAGGGAGGTGCCAGAAACAAAGGCATTACCCTGGCAGAAGGAGAGTATATTCTCTTTGTGGACAGTGACGATACCGTGGAACTTACCTTGGTGGAGAAAACTTATCAGTTGGCGAAGAAAACCGATGCAGATATGGTGCTTTTCGATGCTTACGTGACAGATGAGTCAGGGAAAGTGCTGACCGTTATGAAAGGGTGCAACATTGATGCAAAAGAAATCAGTGTAGAAAAACATCCGAAAGTATTATTAGAATATCCTTGTCCTTGGAATAAGTTATACCGAAGAAGCATCTTTGATAATCCGGATATGCGTTTCCCAACCGGTATGTGGTATGAGGATCTGGTGGGAGCCTGTATCTTCTTAAGCAATGCGGGTAAGATTGAAGTGTTAGCGGAGCCTTTGTATTATTATATGCAGCGTTCCACTTCCGTAATGCATAGCAGAGCTAACGAAAAGAATTTAGAAATTATAAAAGCCATGGAGCTGATTATAGCATATTTCAAAAAGAAGGGAGTCTATGAACAGTACTATTCTGTATTGGAATCCTTAGGAATCTATCATGTTCTGATTGCGGCAGCAGGACGCTGTGTGCGGGCAGATAAAAACAGCAAAATGGCAAAACAAATGGTGGAATACATGGATAAAAGATTTCCACAGTGGCCTAAGAATGAATATATGCAGACCATATCCAAAGCCAATAAATTAAAATTATGGTTGTTGCAAAAGGGTTGGCTTGAAATTTTACATCTGTTATATAAAGTAGGAAAAACACAGCCTATATAAGAGGGAAAACCATGGTAATTATGAAATTACAGGGCAGATTGGGAAATCAGATGTTCCAGTACGCTCTGGCAAAACAATTACAGCATTTAGGGAAAAAAGTAAAAATAGATAACAGTCAGTTACAGTATAACAATGATTATAATGAACTGGGGATTTTTGGAGCAGACATGGAAGAAGCAACTTTGGAAGAGGTAGCAAAATACGGTGACTGCAATAAGAGTCTGTTACACAAGATTTTAAGACATACTATTGGATATAAAAAGACCCATTATCTTGAAAAGGGTATGGAATTTCATCCGGAAGTGTTTCAATTGAATGAGAAGTATTTTGATGGATATTGGCAGACAGAAAAATATTTTAAAGAGATAGAAAGAGATATTAGAAAGCTCTATCGGTTTCCGGAAGATGATAATCCATTAAATCTTGAAATAAAAGAAAAGATGGCAGCAACTAACTCTGTGGCATTGCATATCCGCAGAGGAGATTACCTGAACAAAGAGGTAATGCGATTATATGGAAATCCTTGCGATGAAGAATATTATAAAAAAGCCATTGCCTATTTTATGGGGAAATACGAAGATGTTCATTTCTTTGTTTTTACTAACGATAAAGAATGGGTGAGAGAAAATTTTAAGGCAGCAGGAGAAATGACTTTCGTGGATTGGAACAGCGGAAAGAACAGTTTCCGTGACATGGAACTGATGAGTTGTTGCAAACACAATGTGATAGCCAACAGTAGCTTCAGTTGGTGGAGCGCTTGGCTGAATGCAAATGTAGAGAAAGAAGTAATCGCACCTAAGGTGTGGTTTGAAAACATTCCGACACCGGATGTATGGTGTAAGGGATGGATAAGAATGTAGGAGAGAGAGGGTAAGCAAATCCTCAGATAAGAAAACAAATATGTTAAAGTTTACAATCATAACACCGGTTTATAATGGAGAACAATATATCGAAGAGTGCATTTTATCGGTTAAAAATCAGACATATACATGTTTTGAACATATTATTGTGGATGGTGGTTCTACAGACGGTACATTAGATATTATTAAAAAATATGAGAATACCTATCCTATGAGATATATTTCTGAAAAAGACAACGGAATGTATGATGCTATTAACAAAGGATTTCGAATGGCAGATGGGGATGTTTATGCGTGGCTGAATTCTGACGATATGTACATGCCATATGCTTTTGAAATAGTGGCTGAAGTAATGAAAAATGAAAAAATCAAGTGGTGTACAGGGGTTCCGGTGGTATTTTCACCTACAGGAATTATGTATAATGTTCCTAAGACCATTCCTATTTTCGTACAAAGTTTCTTAAGAAAAGGATACATGGATGGACGTATTTATTCTATGGTACAGCAGGAATCCACTTTCTGGAGAAGAGAACTGTGGGAGAAGGTAGGTGGTGTACGTAAAGAATGCCAGTTGGCCGGAGATTATTGGCTGTGGAGAGATTTCTCTAAATACGAAAGGTTATATACGGTAGATGCCATTGTAGGCGGTTTCAGAAGACATGAAAACCAGAAATCTACCAATATAACTAAATACTATGAAGAAGTAGGTAGCCTTAATTTATGGAAAAAGATTATGGCGAAATTTAAGATTATTAGAATTATTACTAATATAATTACCTTACCGGCACATCCGCAGTTTGTTAAGATTGGGGATATATATTTAAAGTGAAAGGTCTCAGAAAAGGTGAGTTTTTATGGGAAATAATATAAAAAAGAACATCAAAAATCGCATAAAAAAGGAAGGCCTTAAGGTATGTAAGTTTATCAATAATGTGAATCTGTATTGCCGTTGGAAATGCGGAGACCAGGCTGTAGGTGGCGAACATATTGTTAATAACATTAATTATCATGATGAAGAAAATCAAAAAAGAGTTCTCATAGTCTATTTGGACTTAATTAAGACTGATAGTGAATTGTGCGAAGAAGGAGCGGTACATACTAACCGCTTAGAATTGTTCCAAATCATCCGGTACTTTATTAAATGTGATTACATCATAGATGTATGTGCGAATTATGATTTAGATGCAGTGGAGAACATCAGAAAGCACAAATATGATATTGTGTTTGGATTAGGGGAAGTGTTCCGTCGTGTGGCGGCAGAAACCGATGCTTTTCGAATCCTATACCTAACTGAAAATCCCTATGATATTTCCTATATGAGGGAAAAAGAAAGAGTTGACTATTTCTATGAACGGACGGGGAAAAGAGTTGATCTTCAGAGGACCGGAAGTTTCTTTAAAAAAGATGATGAGAAATTGGCAGATGCAATTATCTGTTTTGGAGATGATAAATTCTTATCTGATTTAAGTGTTCCTGTTAGAAGAATTTTACCATCTATGATATTTAATGAGAATTTTAGGGATTATTCAAAACGTAAGAATAATAATTTCTTAATATTGGGAACCGATGGTTTCATTCATAAAGGGGTTGATTTGTTGATAGAAGTATTCAATAAACATCCGGAATGGAATTTGTATATGTGTGGTCACTGTATTGAAGAAAAGGTGAAGGAACATGGTTACGTTTTGAATTCTAATATTCATAATTGCGGATATATAGATATTAAAAGTGATATTTTTGTGGAATTGGCTGAAAAGTGTATGTTCATAGTGTTACCATCTTGTTCAGAGGCTGCATCAACAGCTGTAATGACAGGTATGTGTCATGGAATGATTCCGATTATTATGAAAGATAATGGAATGGATGAATTGACGCAATACTGCGAATTTTTTGAAGATTATAGAATTGAAAGTATAGAAAAGAAAATTCATGAGATAATTGAGGAACCTATTGAGTTATTAGTGGATAAGGGAAAAATGATTAGAGAATATGCAAAGGAGACATATTCGTTAGAGAAGTTTACTAAGGATTTCGAAAAAGTATTTGATGAGATAGTAAAAGAAATTTAGGCTGGAAGATAAAAATGAGCAAAGACAAGAAAGATTTAAAAAGGGTCGCAGGTAATTCAGCATGGATGATAATAGCTAAAGTAATAAATATAGTAATTGGGCTTGCAGTAAGTGTGTATGTCACCAGATATTTAGGGGCTGAAAGTAAAGGAATGATGGCTAATGCCCAGGCGATTTCCGGCTTTTGGGGATTTATAGCAGCTTGTGGTTTGGCGGATATTCTTATTTCCAAATTTTCTAAAGAGAGAGAAGTTTCCGGTAAAATAGCGACATCAGGAATGATTATTATGTTATGTGGCGGAACCATAGCTTTTCTATTATCTATATGTAGTGCAATTGTATTAAATACAGGAAGTAAGGTTGCTGTATATGTTGCAATATTTGCGTCTGTATATTTGTTTCAGTTTTTTTCGGTTTTTGAGTATTGGTTTTACAGTAATTCTATTTCTAAGTATTTTGCAATAGCACAATCCTGTGTACACATTTTCTTTTTAATAGTGAGATTTATCGGTGTACCATTGGGGGCAGGTTTACTGTATTTTGTATTAGCCAGTGTTTTGGAGACTGTTTTTGTATTTGTATCAATGTTTTTTTGTTACAAAAAATCTAAATGTTCCTATGTGGGACAGATGCAAATTGATCGGAAGATGATAAAGAGTATCTTTATAGAGGCACTTCCAATGATTGCAATGGGATTTGCAACTACAATCTATATGAAGGTAGATCAAATTGTGGTAGGAAAGATGTTGGGAAATACAGAATTAGGTTTATATTCAGTAGCGGTAACGTTGGCTGAATATTGGTATTTTATTCCGGGAGTTGTCTATTCTTCGTTTTTACCAATTTTAGCAGCAAGTGATAAGTCGGAATATAAAGATAAACTTCAAAAGTTTGCAGATATTATGGTTCTGCTTGGATACGTAGCAGCTTTCGGTGTTATGGTCTTTGGTGAGTGGGGAATTGGATTCTTATATGGAGAAGAATTTAAGAAATCTGCTTATATTCTGATGGTATATATTTGGTCAGGTATATTTACCTGCTTATCTTATTCGGGACAGGCTGTTTATATTATTAATAAAGATACAAAAATAGTTATGTGGATAAATATTGTAGGAGCAGTGTTAAACCTATTGTTAAATATTGTTTTTATTCAATGGATGGGAAGTATAGGTGCGGCATTTGCAACTTTACTGGAATATATGATGGTAGCTTTTGGACAAATGGTAGTGTTGTGGAAGAGGTATTCAGAGCTCTATATTATACAGTTAAAAGCTTTGATTCCATTCAAACGACTGTTTATGTATGCAGAACAGTACATTCGTAATAAATAAAATGTAAAATGAGAGGAAAAGATATGGAATACGCAGCAATTATTATTCCCACACTAAACAGATATAAACATTTGAAAAGATGTGTGGAATCCATAAAGGAAAATAAAGAGGCAAAATATACGGATTTATATATTTCTGTTGATTTTCCACCTTCAGATAAATATAGAGATGGTTATGAAGAAGTAAAAGAGTATGTTACAACAATAGAAGGATTTGCAACGTTAAATATATATTATCAGGAAAAAAATCTGGGTCCGGGACTTAATAGAAAATTTTTAGAAGAGAAAATTTCTGTTAATCATGATAAATATGTGTTTACTGATGATGATAATGAGTTTTCTAATAATTTCTTGAGTTATGTGAATTGGGGGTTAGAGAAATTCAAAGATGATGAAGATATATATGCAATTTGTTCTACTTCGGATTTTGAAATAAAAGTAAAGGAAGCAGATGGTGATTATATGGTGCTTCCTGCATACAATCCGTATGGGACAGGGCATTGGCTTCATAAAAATAGAAAGTGTGCAGCATATTTAGCACAGGATATAATGAGACCAATATATAAAAGTAAGCATTTGCAGGATAAATTACTTTATTATTCTCCTATGATTTATATGTGTGTTGCCTCAGATACTCTTAGGAAAGAGCCTGCTATGAGAGGGAAGGACGATCAGTTAACATATATTGATATTAATGAGAATATATATTGTATATTAAATGATAAAAAATGTGTGATTCCCACTAAAATAAAATCAAGGAATTGGGGATTAGATGGTTCAGGAGTTCATTCACATGGAGGTCAAAACTCAGATTATCAACCATCTGCAAAGTTGGATGCAGAGGAGTGGGGAATTTCCCCGATTAGATTGACTGTGGAAAACGAAGAATTAAATCGTATATCGCATAAAGATAAATTTGCAATTTCTCAAAAAGATAAACGGAAGGGAAAAATATTATATAAAATTAATGCGGTTTTTGGAAATAAAATAGTGCTTAAATTTTATAAATTCCTGAGAAAAATATATAGAATTATTAAAGGAAAACCTTTAAAAGATAAACAAGAAGTTATGTATGGTTAAAGAGGATAGAATATGTTAAAAGTATGTGTCACAGGAGCAACCGGATTTATAGGCAGACGATTATGTGAAAAATTATTGGCAAATGGAGTAACTGTTTATGGAGTGGGAAGAAATCAAAAAGTACTCGATGAATTGGGAAACAGCAAAAGATTTCATGGCATAGTACTTGATTTTTCAGAATATGAAAAACTGAGTAAAATAATTAAGGACAGAGATTTTGATGTTTTTTTTCATTTGGCTAATTGGGGGGTAAATGGAGATGATAAGTCCAATTATGAAATTCAGTTGCAAAATGTAAAAATTGCCTGTGATGCTGTGAAGATAGCAAATGTTTTGGGGTGTAGAAGATTTGTATTTATAGGAAGTGTGGATGAATTTGAAATTGATGGAAGGCCAGATGACAGATATATTCAACCTACACATTCAAGAATTTATGGAGTTGCTAAATTGGCCGCTGAGGAGATGGGAAAAGTAATTGCAACAAAATTGGGTATAGAATATGTGACTGCATTACTTGCATTAACATATGGAGAGCATAATAATACAAATATTCTTCCAAATGTAATTATAAGAAATTCATTTAATGGGAAACCGGTTGATTTGATTGAAGGAAATAGTACGTTTGATATGATTTATGTAGATGAAGCTGTTGGAGGAATACTTGCAATTGCAGAAGAAGGTTTGAATTTAGAGAGTTACTATGTTGGGCATAGTAACGTAAGAACATTTAAAGAGATTGTTGAGGAAATAAATTCTTCTTTGGAAAATCCTGTTGAATTACGATTTGGTGTATATAAGGATAAAGGAAATCCAATTGATTTTTCGAAAATAAATAGAGAGAAACTTTTTCTTGATACCGGATATGAATGTAATATTGAATTAAAAGAGGGGATTTCTAATACCTATAATTGGATAAAGGAACAGTATATTATTTAAAAAGAGTATTTGATATGTTTGAACGGAGAAATTATGAGAGTAATACATTTAAGTACAGCGATATCAGATTCGTCAGCTGCTGTTAGACAACATAAGGCATTGTTGAAGCAAGGAGTAAACAGTTATATTTATACTATG
Organism: Lachnospiraceae bacterium; assembly: GCA_017521195.1. GTDB lineage: Bacteria > Bacillota > Clostridia > Lachnospirales > Lachnospiraceae > SFDP01. The sequence continues at coordinate 31,074 of JAFXGP010000088.1, read as the reverse complement.
TATAATCTGACAAGTGATGTAGGAAATGTAATTGTTATTAAACCTACTTTTGTGGAAAAAGTGTTTAATAAGGCTTTAATGTTTGTTGAAAATCTAATTTTAAGATTTAGAAATGAAGAACGAGAAAGTTTACCGTTTTCTGTAGGATGGAGAAATGTGTCTCTTAAGAAATATATTGAATCGAATGATATAATACATTTTCATTGGACATGTGGTTTCATTTCTAACAGACAATATCAGAAGATAAAATCCGGGTATTCTACGGTAATTACCTGTCATGATAACTGGTATTTAACCGGGGGATGTCATGTACGTATGGAATGTACCAAAGATGGCACAGGATGTAAGGAATGCAATCATTTCAAAAGCAATCTTAGTCAGAAAGTGCCGATAGCATTGCAGAAGAAAAAATGTGGAAGAGATTATTTGAAAAAAGTAGTTTATGTATCACCAAGTGTGTGGATGGACAATAATGCGAAAAGAAGTCTGGTGACGAAAAATGCGGAAAGAGTCATTGTTCCCAATACTCTTGAAGTGGATGTGTTTAACAGAACCGGTAGAGATAAAATGCGAAAAAAACTTAAAATAGAGGATTCATATGTAGTCTTATTTGGTGCAGTGAATGGGGTTAACGTAGAATATAAAGGATTCAAATATCTTGTAGAGGCATTGAAATTGTTGAATGCAGATGTTGTAAAAAAAGAAATTGTACTTTTGATATTTGGATCTTCTGAAATACCGGAACATTTGGCAGATATAGGCTATAGAACTATATGCTTAGGGAAGATAGAAAGCATGTCTGCCATGGCAGAGATTTATAGCTGTGCAGATGTTTTTGTGGTACCTTCTTTAGAGGATAGTTTTAATCAAACGGTTGTAGAGAGTCAATGCTGTGAGACACCGGTGGTGGCATTTAAAACTGGGGGAATCATAGAAAATATAGAACATATGAGCAGTGGATACTTGGCGGATTATAGAGATAGTACAGATTTAGCCAAAGGTATTGTATGGATATATGAGAATAATGAAAACAATGTATTGGGGAAAACAGGAAGAACCAATATGATTAATAAGTGTAACGAAGAAGTGGTTGCAAGAAAATTAATGGATATCTATAAACAAATGCAATAGGAAGAAGACAAATTAATTAATAATGTAGGTTTGAGAATATGGTAGGTTCGATTTTATATTTTATAAGTTTTATTGTATTACTAATATCACTATTTAGTTATAAGAAAAATGAAAAAAGAGTAAATGGTGTGTCTTATTTTGTCTTCAGCTTTTTATTAGTGTGGTGTTATGAAGCTACAAGTGCAGGATTACTTAATTTGTTTCATGTGCCAATCAATTTAATTAGTGTTTCTATCTGTGATATTATTGCCACTGTGATACTTTTAATGCTTTATATAAAGGGTGGAAAAGAAAAACAGAAATATTATTGGGATTATAAGGATATGGCAGCTGTTGTGGTAGTGGCAGCAGTATCATTATTGATTTCTTATTCCAGATATAGCGGATGGTTTGAGGTATTTCGCTTTAAATCCGGTGATGGTTCCATACATCTGATGTGGGCAGAAGACGTAGTAAGAACACAGACAATTGGTTCCATGTATTTCCAAAAATTGAGAGATGGACTTAACCTGATGTTTATTACACCATTCTTGGGAACTTTGTATTATTATAAAGTATTTTTGGCATTTCAGACTTTTTTATTTGCTTTAAGTGGTGTTACATTCTGGGCGTTGATTGGAGAAGAATTAAGAAGTTTGCCTAAGAAGATAATAGGTCTTATTTTAACCATTATATATATGTTGGGATACCCTTTAAATAATATGTTATATGGATTTACCTATTGGGGGACCTCCATTCTGTTGGTAACGCTGATTTTATATTTGTTCAAAGAATACAGAAGCGGAAATGTTAGTTCACTGCAGTTAATGATAGCGGCTTTTTTTGCCAATACAGCATTGTGTGTTTGTTATGTATACTTTGCGCCGGTCTTGTTCGGAGCACAGTTCCTATACATCTGGGGCGAGAGAAAAGGATTTTGGAAAGAAAAAATCCTATATACGGCATTTTCTTTGTTTTTGGCAGGAGTATTGTGTATTGTCTATGTATATTTTGGAATATTTACCAGTGTGTCGGCGCCGGAACCGGAATTGGAAGCTAAGGTCGTGTCTGAAGTTGCAAGTGTAGAAAACGAAGTTGTAGCAGAGGCGGTAAGTACAGAAAGGGATAGTGTAGAAGATGTAACACAGCCGGAAGTGGCAACAACAGGATGGGATGGTTCCATCATATCTGGATTGGCAATTCCGGGAGTTTCTTATTACGATTTATATTCTAATTTTGTATTATTGATTCCTTTTGTATTGGTTTATTTATGGAATACATTATGCAAACGTAAATTAGACGAATATATAGTGGTATTTGTTTTAACCTTGGGATACATAGGGGCACAGTTTTTATTATATATAATGGGATTTATAAGTTTATATTATTATAATAAGAATTATAATTTATTATGGCTTTTGTGCTTTGCGATTATGGTGAGGGTGATTGCAGATATAGATAAATCCCAGCAGCAATTTTTAGTTGCATATGGTCTGATGTGTACGATTTTGTTTGCAGGGAGCTTAATTCATGTGGATGAGCAATTGAGAGAAAGAGATGAGTCTATGTGCCTGGAGGATCGGGCTGCGGCTTATTTTAATCTTATACATACGAATCTGGATGCTGTTACCGACCGCTATAATGAGATAAAGATGAGTCCTTTAGAACAGGAATTATGCAATGAAGCAGCCAAGCTGACGAAAGCAGGTTACTCGGTAGCCTGGGTATGTGATTGGCCCAGATTTGACGACTTCTATGCGATTACCAATCAGATTCCTACGTGGACATGGGACTTGGAGATAGAATATTCCATGGTAGAGAATAGAGCAGTTGATTACGCATTGGTAAGACGTGATAAACAGGATGTATATTGTAATCCGGAATATGTAGATAATCAAAAAAGAGTATTTGAAAATGCATATGGCTATATTATAGAGGTGAGATAAGTAAAATAGGTGTACTTCAAGTACACCTATTTTTTATTTGAGAATATTCCTAATTATTTTTTGTAATGGACGAATTAAAATAGTGTCGATTACAATTGCTAATATGACACTTAAAAATAGTGTTAATATAAAATTTTTACTAAAAGCAATCCATGGAGAACCGGAAAGGTTAAGTGGATTAACAATATGGTTTTTTACATAATCATGTACTAAATACACTGAAAACGAATGTGAAGAAATTATATGAACAATCTTTTTGAAGAAAGTATTATTGATATTTATTTCTTCCGTAATTAAAATAAACAATCCCATTGTTAGTAATATATGGGCCGGCGCCAAATCATTGGGATTTGTGTAGGCATCTTTTAAGAAATATTTACCTAAAACTGTAACAAAAAAACCTAATATAGAAAATATGTAGAACTTATATTTATTGTTAGGCGTGACAATTCTTTTAATAAAATATCCTATAAAAAAATGAAATACCCAAGAGGATAAAAACCACCCGGAAAAACCAAATACACCGAATAAATTATTTGCAAAATAAATGCTGGCTACTTGCCAACCCATTCCAATTCCAAATAGTAGTTTTAATTCCCAGTCGGACATGGAATGAAGCATCTTAGATAAAAAAGGTGTGCTTAGAAGCATACCAATTAAAGGATAGACAAACCAAAGAAAAATATAGGTGTGATTTGATAAAAAGTCATATATAAGGTCGTTGGCAATTAAGGAAAAACTGAATTCACCTTCATATGTATACAGACTAACAAAAATGCAACCTAAAATAAATGGTAAAAGAATGGTGACTATTTTATTTTTATAAAAAGACACATAATCTTCTTTGGATTCAAATACTTTATCTAAATTCAAACATCCACTAAGCATATAAAATAAACCATTACACATAAACAAAATTGCTTTGAATGCAATAGAACCAATGGTATTTTCTGCAAAAGGTTTGGGAATCGTATGAACTGCAATTACAAATGTCATGGCTATTAACCGTAGAAAATCATAGTTGAATGAGTGGTGTTTTTTGGAAGTCATATGGTATTCTCCTAATTCAAAAATCTGAACTAATGTTTTCTAATTCTATCATACGATAATGGCAATGTAAAGTTTGCGCAAATCAAAAGAATCTTCCGTTTTTTAGATATAATCTTCTATTTTTCTATTAGAACTATAACAAAACATCATAAAGTAATAAATGACAACATATTCCGGGGAAATAAGCGATAATGAAAAGAAAAAATAAAAGAACATTTATGTGTTTGCACTGAAAATGTAGAAGGGAATATTACGTTCAAAAATATCAAACGTGAATTATAGGTAATATCAAATGGAACTATTGACCTTTGTACAAAGTGTTAAAAAATGTCAAAATTAGGATAAAGGGGATAGTGGTATGACGAATGACAAAATGGGGATAAGAATACAAGAATTAAGAAAAGAAAGAAACATGACCAGAGAGGAACTGGCGGAGAAAGCAGAGATTTCAACCAAGTTTTTGTATGAAGTGGAAATGGGTAAAAAAGGAATTTCAGCCGAGACATTATTGAAGATTAGCAGAGCCCTATCTTCAAGTTGTGATTATTTGTTGACCGGAGAAGGTAAAAATCGGAATGGCAAATTTGATAACATGAGTCCGGCACAAATGAAGAGATTAGGGAAAATTATGAAACTGATCAATGAGTTTTGTGAGGAGAAGGATGATTCTAATTAAATAAGAGTAAAAGAAGGTGCTATATGCGATGGGGTCGTGTATAGCATTTTGAATAATGTGTTGTCATAGAGTAGAGATCTTTATTAATGAAAAAGAAAGGTAACGTGGACAAGTATGGAAAGAGAGAAAGTTGATTTATTAGATCGTGATAAGTTTGTAGATAATGTGATTAAAGTAGTAGAACAATTATCAGAAAACAAACAGGGATGTTGTTTTGCCATTGAAGGTGGATGGGGAATCGGAAAAACATTTGTTGTTGAGCAATTAGAAAAGAAATTAAATATTATACAGAGCGAAAAGACTGCGAATGATAAATATTTTGTGTTTCATTATAATTGTTGGAAATATGACTATTATGAAGAACCAGCTGTGGCAATTATCTCGGCTATGTTAAGCTCCATTCGGAAAGATGAAGCACTTACTAATTTGGAGATGGTAGATACAGTAAAAGCTGGTTGGCAATTGGCTCAGGATAAATTACAAGAAATTGCAGGATTATATATAGAAAATAAAATAGGAGTAAATATAGTAAATGTTGTAAGTGATATAAAAGATAACAAAGATAAAAATGAAAAAGAAAGTTATGCTTTTGATAAAATGTTTAATTTTAATAAGACTATAGAACAGGTGCAGGATAAATTACGAGAAATTGCTGATGAAAGAACAATAGTTTTTGTTGTTGATGAATTGGATCGATGTATTCCGCAGTATACAATTAAGGTATTGGAACGACTTCATCATATTTTTTCAGGGTTAGAGAATATCGTTGTGATTCTTGCTATTGATAGAACGCAGTTGGAACATTCTGTGGAAGAGATGTTTGGAGGAAATCAAAGTAAGAATTCGATGAGTGTTGAGAAGTATTTAAAAAAATTTATTAATTTTTCACTGATATTGGATAAAGGAAAAATTAATAATAATCTTATCCATAAATATGAACGTTATTTTAAAAAATTTCAAGTTAATGGGAAATTAAAAAATCAAGAAAAGATAGAAAAAGTTGTTACGGATCTGTTTACAGGAGTTGATGTCAGAATACAAGAGAAATTAATTGAAAAGATAGATGTTGTGCATTCTATTGTATGCAAAGAGCCGGTAGATGAATCGGTTTTAATGTTTGAAATCCTGTATGAAGTGTTAAAAATGTGGAACTTTGGAGATATGAATAAGTTGGCCTTGATTAATCGTGAAAAATATTCTGAGTTAGAGAAAGAATTAGGAATTAAAAAGTTTGAGTATTTAAGGATGTTGGAAAGAGAAGCTGAGGGTTATGTTAAGTTAGGTATAAACGAAAAGGGAAAGTTAAAGAGTACTATATATGGCGATGTCTTTTGGTATTTTGCTAATGTATATAATGCAGATGACATGCCATATTATCCACGAACAGATGGAAATATAGATAGATATAAGGAATTAGATATTGTAAAACGATATTGTGATTTTTCTGAAATTATGAATTAGGAGAAGTTGTGGTAATGGGAAGCGAAAAAAGTATAGACATAGGCGATAATTCTAAAATGGATTTGAATTGTGAGCATAATAGTAGCTGCTTTCAAAAAATGGCAGGGATATTAACTTCAGAAGAGATAGTTCGTTACGGATTAGTTGATTATTCGCCTGATGAAAATCCAACAGATCGCTTGAAACCAACTACATTTGATTTGACGATGGGCGAAGGCCATTTTGTCTATAGTGGAGAAGGTGATGGTAAGGCGAAGAAATGGAATCTTTTTTATATAGGGGAAGATGATGAAATGGAAAAGTTGAATGAAAATCATCAACCTAGCAATCAATACAAAAGACAGAATGATGTAAAGATAAGAACATTAAGTATACCCCCGTATGGTGCTGCACTTATACAATTGAGAGAAACTGTGGATACTTATAGTGTGGTAGAAAAACATAAAAAAATTGTTGTAGGAAGATTTGATTTAAAATTAGGAAGTGTACATAAAGGAATAATTAGTCAGCAGGCAACTCAGGTTGAACCTTATTATAGAGGGAAGTTGTTTTGCTTTATATATAATCTAAGTAGTAGAGTAATTGATATAAAGCATGGTGATAAAATAGCAACTATTGAATTTTCTTATGTTTCATGTTTGGGTGATGAAGAAGTACGCAATGAAACTATATTAAATTTAAAGAAAATGAATAAAAAGAAGTATCAAAAGTCATATTGTGATACTAACGGAATTAAAGATATTAGGTATTTTCGTTCTCAGGAACAATACCTGCGGAATGTGGATTGTTAGGATTAAAAGATACTATTTTGGCAGAGATAAAAGAAGATAAAATAGTGGAGCAATTGACAAAGTCAGATGAGTTTATACAGGAATTGGTAAGACGGATAGGAGAAAAGCTTAGTAGGTAAGAAAATGTCAAAAAAGTATATAGATGTTGTGATTTAGGAGAGAAAAATGAAAAAAATATTAATTGTTGGTGCAGGTCTTAGTGGTCTTACAGCGGCTTATCAATTAGCCCAAAACTTTGAAGCACAGATTATTATAATTGAAAAGGGTAAACATTATGCAGAAAGAGTGGTAGAAGATGAGTCAGGTATGGTCTGTGGAGAAGGAGGGGCAGGAACTATTTATGGAGGGAAATTATGTTTTCCCCCAGCTAGTGCGGGAGTATGGAAACGAACCGGATTTTATGCAGATGAGTTTGCAGTTTTTTGTGAAAGATATTTGAAATTTTTTATACAAAATAAAAAGTTCCCTGAGAGTGGTGGTATATCTATGATACTATCAAAAACAGATAATTTTTTTCAAAAGAATTATGAATCTATACTTTTAACAAAAACGGAAATGAATTGCTTTGTTTCAAGTTTGTTGGCGGAAGTAAGAAAGTATGGTGTAGATATTATTACATCGTGCGAGTTCATCGATTATAAAAAAGTAAACGATGGGTATATAATACAGTGTAAAAAAAATAATACAGAAACTATCGAAGAGTTAGTTGATTATATAATATTTGCTAGTGGAAGGCTTTCTTCTGAGCGAATTATGAAATGGTTCGGAAAACAAAAAAATGTCAGATTGCAAAATCCCGATTTGGGAATACGATTTGGTATAGACTATAATAGAACAGAAATATTTAGAGAGATAGGAAAAGACATTAAACTTAAGGCTCAAATTGGTGATATTGGTTTGAGAACATTTTGTGTGTGTTCTGGTGGAAGTAAGACTATTGTAAACTTAAATGGAATGAAATATTATGATGGTCATTTCGAAAATGTTATTACAAAACAGGTTAATTTGGGAATATTAGCTAGAAGTCCTTATATATATGGTTTTGAGGGAGCTGCACTATATTGTTCTTATCTGAAAGAATATATAAATTTAGATTGGTCCTTAAAAGATTTTGTGAAAAATGGTGATAGTCTAATAAAAGAAACAAACCTATTTGTTGAGGTTTTTGAAGCAATTATACATTTTATACGTATGATGCAAAAGGAACAGATACTGGAGGAAAACCTAGATAAATATCCTGTTTGGCTTCCTTCGGTAGATAGACTCAATCCGATTGTCAGTACAGATGAACATTTTGAAACGAATTGTAAAAATATTTATGTAATAGGAGATGCAGTGGGAATTTCCAGAGGGTTCGTGCAATCAATGTGGTCTGGATATTGTGCCGGCAATAGAATTAGTGAAGAGTTGAAAGGCATCGTACAAAAGGAGAAAAAGCGAGCATGATAAAAGAACAAAAAGAAATAAGGTTTGGTGTTGCGGGTTTTCCGCCGGCTTTTTTCGAAAGCAGGTATAAAAAGAAAAGAGAAAATATATTTGAGTGGTTGAATGAATTAAATTTGGATTGGATAGAGCTTCAAAATACTTATGGTGTAAAGATGAAGGAAGAACAGGCAGTTTTGTATAGGGAATTGGCTGAGAAATATAAAATAGGAATATCTTTACATGCACCTTATTTTATTACATTGGCAAGTGCTGATGATGCAATAGTTCAGAGATCTAAGGAAAGGATATTACAATGTTTTGAACTTGCAGTTAGAATTGGTTCTAAGAGAATTGTCTTTCATCCAGGGCATTTTCCGGGGAAGAGTGAAGCCGATAGGATGGATGCATTAAAAAGAATAGTAGATGGATTAAATAGTATTAAAAATAAAATTCCAAAGGGCATATATTTATATCCTGAAACAGCAGGTAAGCATAGCCAGATAGGTAGTGTGAACGATATTATATATATATGTTCTCGTGTGGAGTATACTCGTCCTTGTATTGATGTGGCCCATGTGCACGGATTTGAGAATGGTAAATTAACGACATCGGAAAGTATTATAGAAATACTTAATCTCATAGAGAAAGAATTGGGAAGGCAATATTTAGAAGAGACTCATTTTCATATGTATCCGGTGGAAATCGATCGTAATGGTGAGAAGAGACATCGAGCATTTGAAGATAGAATTGAGAATCAACAATTAGAATTATTTAGTGAAGTTAAAGAGAATAGATATTATCCTTTGGCAGAGCACTTTGTCGAAGCAATAAAATATAAAGGGGTGCAACCGGTAATAATTTGTGAAGCGCGAGATTCTCAGGAGAGAGGTGCAAGAATGATGAAAGATTTATATTTAAAAAAGGATGGTGCAGAGGGGTGAAAATAGCATTTACAGGAACACATTGTACAGGAAAGACTACATTGCTAAAAGATATAGAGGAAATACTTGCAGACAAATTAAAAATTCACAGTGTAACAGAGGTTGCAAGAAAAATTATAGAAAAGGGATATCCTTTAAATATGGATGCCACAGTAGAGTCATATATTCATTATATAAATGATCAATTAAATGAAGAAAACAAGTTGATGCAAGAATGTGATATCTTTATAAGTGATCGTACATTGCTGGATCCGGTAGCATATGCTATGGTGAATAGTAAATTACCAAGGCCATATATTTCTGAGTATTTTATTGAAATGATGAAAAATATATGGTTATTGGAGAAAGATAGATATGATTTGTATGTTTACTTTCCAATAGAATTTGCTCTTCAATATGATGGTGTTAGACCAGAAGATGAAAAGTATAGGAGAGATATTGATGCTTTGATTCTATCTCTTTTGGAACAGTTTCAAATAAATTACATTAAGATTTCCGGTGATAGAAGTGAAAGAAAAAAGCAATTATGTGATGTTATCGAAAAATATAAGGTTAGTAAAAAATAAAAGTAATTGTTGTAATATGTTTTTTGTATATGAAACGCAGAATAGGCGGAAAGATATTCTTTCTGCCTATTCTGCGTTTCATATACAAATACTAAAGTAAATTTACATAAGTTTCCTGCACTATCGACAAGGCAAGATAAAAATGATATACTACTAATAATATTGTAACATAGGGTTGTTGTGTATAAATAAGGACATTGGATAAATATATGAACAAAGTATTACTGATTATTCCAGCGTACAATGAGGCAGAGAATATAGAACGGGTTGTAGATAATATTATAGAGAATTTTCCACAGTACGATTATATCGTGGTAAATGATGGTTCCAGTGATGAAACGCGTAATGTGTGCAGAAAGAGAGGATACCAGTACCTGAATCTTTCTATCAATTTGGGAATTGGCGGAGCTGTTCAGACAGGCTATAAGTATGCTCAGGATAAAGGTTATGAGATTGCAGTACAGATTGATGGAGACGGACAGCATGATATTGCATATCTTGAAAAAATGTTGCCATATCTGGAAAGTGGGGAAGCGGATGTTGTGATTGGTTCTCGTTTTATTGAAAAAGAAGGTTTCCAGTCGTCTGCTACACGAAGAACGGGGATTAAGATTCTGAGCTTTATGATATGGTTGTGTACCGGTTGTAAAGTAAAAGATGTTACCAGCGGATTCAGAGCAGTTAACAAGAGATTTATTGATATTTATTCTGTTAATTATCCTATGGATTATCCGGAACCGGAGGCCATTGTATCAGCAGTGATGCATGGAGGAGTTGTGAAAGAATGTCCTGTGGTTATGCGTGATCGTGAAAAAGGGACAAGTTCTATCAATTTTATGAAATCCATTTACTATATGATAAAAGTTACTTTGGCAATTATTGTATGTAGAATCAGTTTTGGTGTTAGAAGAGATCCATCTTTTTATAAGAAGAAACCCCACTAACTGAAAAATAGTTTGAGAAATATAGAAGAGGACAAAAATATGTTACCTTCCACATTAAAAGTTGTTTTGACTATAGGAGTAATAGCTTACTTTGTTATGCTGTTTATGTTCTTAAAAAAGAAAGAACTGGAATTAAAATATACATTGCTTTGGATGGCAGCAGGTGCAGTGTTAGGAATTATGGTAATCTGGCCCTATACTTTGACCTGGTTTATTCATTTGCTTGGAATCACAGATAATATGAACGGATTGTTCATACTATGCATAGCATTTTTAATGATGATTTTAATGTCCATTACATCCATCGTATCAAAGCAGGCACAAAAAATTAAAAACTTGACACAAACCATATCTAAGATGGAAAAGCGTATCAGAGAGTTAGAAGAGGAACCATAAAAAATGAAAAAAGTTTCTTTGATTTTAACTACATACAATAGCAAAGATAATTTGGAAAAAACGTTAAGCAGTATTGAGATACAAGATTATCCTAATATTGAAGTGGTCATAAAAGATGGTGGCTCTACGGATGGAACATTAGATATCATTCGCGAATATCAAGAGAAGAGTGAATTGTCGATAATATCGGTGTCTAAACCAGATAAAGGTATCTATGATGCTATGAATCAGGGATACGAATTAAGTAGCGGCGATGTTATTGTATGCTTTAACGATGTTTTTGCGGCACCAGATGTGATTAGTAAAATGATAAAAAAGATGGAGACTATCAATCCTGATACAGGGGAAGAGTATGTGGGAGCACATGCGGATTTAGTGTATGTAGATGGTGATAAAGTGATCCGTAAATGGCACATGGGTGAAGGAAATATCTATCAGGGGTGGATGCCGGGACATCCAACGATGTTTTTAAAAAGAGAGATTTATGAGAAATATGGCTTGTATAGGACTGATTTTAAAATAGCAGCAGATTATGAATTTATGGTTCGCTTTTTGAAAGATAAGGCAAATAAACTTGCTTATTTACCGGAAACGGTAATAGAAATGTTTTATGGCGGAACCAGTACTGTTGGATTAATGAGTTATATTGAATCTTTTAAAGAAGGGTATAAGGCGCTTAAGATAAATGGGATCGCTTTTGCGTTTTGGATTACGGGTTTTAGGACGTTAAGAGTGTTGGGGCAGTTTAAGTAAAGATAAGTGAGAAAACATTATATGGAAAGAGCGTGTTGGTTATTATCCCCTTTATTTAACATTTTTTGAAAAATATGATATAGAAAATAAAAGATGGGCAAGTTGCTTGTTTAGAATGTTTTCTTGAGGGGGAAGTTAGTATGGATAATATTGTTTTTGCACCAGTTGCAATAATTACACTAAATAGATATGAGCATTTGCGTAGGTGTGTTGAATCTTTGAAAAAATGTAAGTATGCAGAAGAGACAGAAGTATATATATCTGTTGATTTTCCACCGAATGATTCATATCAAAGAGGGTATTTATGTGTAAGGGAGTACCTTAAAAAGGAAATTGATGGATTTAAAAAAGTTCATATTTTTATTCAAGAAAAGAATTTGGGGGTGAATGGGAATTCAGAGTTTTTGAAAAAAATAATTTTTAGAAAGTTTGATCGATATATATTATCAGAAGATGATAATGAGTTTGCATATAGTTTTTTAGAGTATATGAATAAGTGTTTAAAGATGTTTGAACATGATGAAAATGTTTTAAATATTTGTGGTATTCAAGAAGACGGACCTTGGAAAGATAAGGAAGACACAATTGTGTTTCAACAGTGGTGTCCTGCATATGGATTAGGTATGTGGCGTGAAAAAGAGAGAAAATTAGAAAAAATAGAGGCAGAATATTTTAAAAAGTACATTCCAAAAGATAAAAATAAGATGAAGTTATTATATAAGACAAGTAAAATATGTTTTCAGCAATTTGGAGAAGGAGTTCTGTGGGGAAAAGAAAATATATTTTGGGGAGAAGGGAATCGACCATTATGGTGTGATACACTTCGATCTATTTATGCGATATGTGAGGGGAAATGTTTTGTGGCTCCTAAGGTATCTAAAGTGTGCAATCATGGATTTGATGGCAGTGGAGTAAATATAAAAAGGAAAAATATAGATCCCTGTATGATATGGGAATTGGATACGAGTGAAAAATTCAATTGTAAATATATATATAATATTGACGAAATACGCCGAAATACCCAATATAAAGATAAAGGTATTTATCAAACAAAAAAAATATTTGTATTAAAAGCTCAAATAAAGATATGGATATATAATATTATTTATAAAAACAACTAAAACATGACATGGTGAAAAGTTTTGGCTATAGATGATAAAAAAGACAAATAAAATAATAGGAGAAATATAAACAATGTTAAAAAAAATTAATAAGGACTTTATAGTAAAATGTATTGAATTCTCAATAAATGATTTTAAGAAGAGATATGCAGGATCATTGTTAGGGGGAGTTTGGGCATATATTCAAACTATTGTTATGGTTTTGATATATTGGTTAGTTTTTGAATTTGGTTTGAAAAATGGTAGCGTTGAGGGAATCCCTTTTTTGCCATGGTTTATTTCTGGGCTTATGCCTTGGTTGATGTTTTCGGATATCATAAATAACTCGAGTAACTGTATGTTTGAATATAATTACATAGTAAAAAAAATAGTTTTTGATATTGATATAATACCTTTATCTAAAACCTTAGTATGTCTTTTTGTCCATTCATTTTTTCTTTTGGTATGTATTGCAGTAACGATAGGATATGGAGTATTTCAAGGAACATACACAATGTGGGTATTATATTATTTTGGGGCATTAGTAATGTTAGTTCTTCCACTTACATTTGCGTTATCTACAATTTGTGTTTTTTTGAAAGATTTTCCTCAGATAGTTTCCATTGTTCTTAATGCGGCAATGTGGGCAACTCCAATTGTTTGGAATATTGATGTTGTTCCAGAAAGTATCAAATGGATATTTAAGATTAATCCAATGTATTATATTATTAATGGGTTTAGGGATGCACTTGTTTATGGTGGTGAGTACAGGAGTTCTATATTGTATACAGTGTTTTTTTGGGGAGTAGTTGTTGCTCTTTGGTTTGCTTGTATGAAATTATATAAGAAAATGGTTCCACATTTAGCTGATCTATTATAAATATAGGAAGATAAGAGGATTAAAAATTAAGTATGAAAAAGAGTGTTGTGGTAAAAAATGTATCTAAAATATATAGAATCTATAATGATTCATCAGAACGTTTTAAAGAAATTATTAGTAATGGACGTAAAGTGTATGGTAAGGATAAGTATGCGTTAAAAGATATTAGTTTAGAGGTTCAAGAAGGCGAAATCGTGGGTATTATAGGCGTAAATGGAAGTGGAAAATCCACGTTGCTAAAAATAATAACGGGTGTATTACAACCTACTAATGGAAGTGTGGAGGTAAATGGTAAAATTTCTTCGTTATTGGAATTGGGGGCAGGTTTTAATCCTGAATATACAGGGATTGAAAATATTTATTTTAATGGTATGCTTATGGGTTTTTCGCGTAAGGAGATGGATGAAAAATTACAGGAAATTGTTGAATTTGCAGATATAGGGGAATATATTTATCAACCGGTCAGGACATATTCCAGTGGAATGTATGTTCGATTGGCATATTCAATAGCAGTCAGTATAGAACCAGATATATTGATTGTTGATGAAGCATTAGCGGTAGGGGATGCATATTTCCAATTAAAATCAATGTCAAAGATGCAGGAATTATTTAAAAAGGGAAAAACAGTTTTTTTAGTTTCGCATGATATTGGTTCGGTGAAGAGTTTGTGTACAAGAGCTATTTATTTAGAGAATGGAGAGATAGTTGCACAGGGTAATGTAAAAGAAATTGCAGATATGTATGAAACAAAAGTTAGAAAAGTTATGTCTGCAGCGACTGAAAAAGTTGATGAGGAGGGGAAAAAAGATGGAAAATCAGTTGATGATTTAAAAAGTACAACAGAAATGTTTATAGAAGATAAAGTATATTGTGATAGAATAGAAAATTCAAGAGAAGGAAACGGGCTAGCAAAAGTTGTAGGTCTAAAACTTTTAAACCTACAAAAAAAAGAAATAATACAAGCAGAATTCAACCAGGAATGCATATTAAAGATGTATATTATTTTTTGTGAGAAGTGTAACGTATGTATTGGCTATCATATAAGAGATGAAAAAAATATTCCTGTGTTAGGAACGAATACAACTTATGAAGGTATTGAAGAATTTGCAGGAAACAAGGGAGATAAGTTGATTGTAGAATTTAAATTTAGAGTACCTTTGCGTGAAGGAAGATATAACATAATGACAGTGTTGTCTAGTGTGGAACATATAAATTTAACCTCATCTTTTGTAGATATTACAAAAGATGGATATTATTTTGATGTAGAGCAAGCAAAACCATATAGAATATGGAATACATTACAATTGCCAAATGAGGTTAAAGTACGAAAATATGTAGATTAGTTTAAAGTGTTAATTATAATAATAGTGACTTTTTGACTAAAAAGAAGCCATGTTATTTTCCACAAAGAAGGAGAAGTGTTAGAAAAATGGGCATTTTGGTCAAATGTTAAATAAAATAGTAATGACAGGAGATAAATTATATGATTTTTCATCAAGCTTCAAGATACTATATAGTAAAAAAATGTATAGATAGAGTTAAGGGGAAAGAAAAAAATAGAATACTGGAAATTGGTTCCGGTTGCCATTTTAATTTATTAGATGTATTTCCTCAAGATGAAATAACTTTTTTAGATTTAAATATGCCGGAAGAATTAGTAGATGGTGTACATTGCGTAAAGGGAGATGCCTCTAAATTAGAATATGAAAATAATTCATTTGATTTTTCTATTGGACTGGATGTTTTGGAACATGTTCCAGTAGATAGTAGAAATGATGTTATTAAAAATTTAGTCAGAGTTTCGCGAAAAGGTGTTTTAATTTCGTTTCCAATAGGAAAACAGCGAGTTGAATGGGATGAAAGGATGCTGGAAATATATTATAGGCAAATGGGATTAGAACCACCAGAGTGGTTAGGTGAACATTTAGATATAGAACTTCCACGAGTTGAAGAAGTATTAAAAATGTTAGAAAATGAAGGAATAGATGAAAAGAAATATGTATGTATATATGGTTCTGACAGTGAATTAATGCATGAAATGATGTATTTAGAAAGTTTGGCAGCGAATGATGAAGGTTGGAAATTCTTTTTTGACTATATAAATCAGTATTATATAGATAATGTGCTTAAGCATGACTTTGATTTGAATGGAGAAGATAAGACAAAGGTATACATATATGTAAGTAAAACCAATGATTTAAAAGGAGAAATAGATTTTCTTGCAAATAATAATTCATGTGAATATAAAGAGTTTTTGGCTAGAATAAAAGAAGAACAGAAAAAAATCCGGAATACTAGATTAATAGGAGTAGGCGAAAAGATATTTAAGATGCCTGTGAAAAGAAATTTAGAAACAGATAAAAATAGAGTAAATGTTATATTAATAACATATAATCATGAAAAATATATAAAGCAAGCAATTGAATCTATAATTATGCAAAAAACAAATTTTAAATTCAATATAATTGTAGCAGATGATTCATCAACAGATAATACTCAGAAATTTATTAAAGAATTAAGTTTAAATACAAAATTAGAGTTTGTATTTTTAGATAATTCGCGAAATCTTGGCATTATGAATAATTATCGAAGGGCATTTGCTGAATGTGAAGCACAGTATATAGCAATTCTTGAAGGAGATGATTTTTGGACAGATGAATATAAATTGCAAAAAATGGTTGATTTCATGGATGAACATGTTGAGTGCTCAATGGTATTTAATCGTTATAATGTTACAAATTTTGATAAGGGTACCACTCATGTACAACCCAGAATAACTCCTGAAATGGAAAAACAAGAAAATATAATTTATACAGGTCATGATTTGGCTTATGATAATTTAATTGGAAACTTTTCAACTTGCATGTATAGAAAATCATGTATTCAGAATTTGCCGGAAGCGATGTTTACAATACCTTGCTATGATTGGTTGACACATATAGTTTTATCGCGAATGGGAAGCATAGGTTGTTTAACTGACGTAATGAGTACATATCGTATACATGATAAAGGAGTGTGGAGTGGAATGAATCACAAAAATCAATTAAAGGATTTAATAAGCGTTATTGATGTGTATGATAAATTTACTGAATATGAATTCCACGAAGGTTTTCAAGCGCATCAAAAGCGTTTAGAACTAGCGCTGAAAGGGAGAATAAGTATGAGAACTGTTTTATCCAAATTATATAGTTTTACACCACCGATTTTAGTGTATATAATTAAAGCATTAATACCTCCATATTTAGTAAATAAAATTGTGAGTAAAATAGGTTAGGAGAAAAAGAATGAGTAATAATCCAAAGGTTAGTATAATGTTTCCTTCATATAACCATGGGGAGTTTGTGGCAGAAGCTATTCAAAGTGTTTTGAATCAGACATTTGATGATTATGAGGTTATTTTTTCAGATGATGCTTCTACAGATAATACTATGGAAATTGTAAAGAAATATGCAGATGATAGATTTGTAATTAATCAATTTACAAGTAATCAAGGAGCTAATATTAATACAAAATATATTTATTCAAAATGTAAAGGGAGATATCTTGCATTATGCAATTCGGATGATGTATGGATGCCAGAACATTTAGAGAAGGGAGTGGATTATTTAGATTCACATCCAGAATGTGGAGCAGTTTTTTCATGGGCAGAAACAATTGATGAAAATGGAAGAACTATAGAAAAGTGTTGCGATGCCTTTAGAAAGGAAAATCGAACAAAAGAAGAATGGGTTAAATACCTTTTTATGAATGGAAATTGCTTGTGTCATCCTAGCGTTGTCATACGAAAATCGGTATATGAGGAGATAGGATTTTATAACTTGGGAATGCGGCAGTTACCGGATTTTTATTTGTGGACAAAGCTAGTTAAGAAATATGAGATACACATTTTTACTGAGACATTAGTAAAACATCGGCGACATATAAACACACTAATAAATACCAGTGCTCCTATTGCGGAGAATTCGATTAGAGATATTAATGAATCGATATATATATTAAGGAATTATTTTCGAGATATGGAAGATGATTTTTTCTGCAAAGCTTTTAATAAGGAGTTTCGAAATAATAAGGCAAAGACACATGAGGAATTGTTGTGTGAAAAATTCTTTCTGTTATATGATGATAAATATTATATGAAAGAAGTTGGCAAACAAGTAGCACATTCATTTTTTTTGGAAATATGTGATGTCCCTAAAGTGTATGATTTATTAGTAGATTGTTATAAATTTAATTTAAGAGATTTCTATGAATTTGGTTCGACTATTGATTTGTATGATATTCGTGGGAAAAATGAAAAAATAAGCAATAAAAAGAGTATGTTTGAATCTACGTTTGGTAAGCTATTAAGATATTTTAAATAGAGATAATTTATTATTTAGAGGTAAATATTATGTCAACTGTATTAGTAACACAATCATCGATGCCTAAGTTTGAAGAATATGTGGATGAAATTCGTGATATATGGGAGAGTCGATGGCTAACAAATATGGGAATAAAACACCAACAATTACAGACAGAGTTGAAAAGATATTTGGGAGTAAGTAATATCGACTTGCTAACTAACGGACATATGGCTATAGAACTCTCTTTGCAAGCATTGGGGATTGCTAAAGGAGAGGTGATTACAACACCATTCACATTTGCATCAACGACACATGCAATTGTACGTAATGGAATGGAGCCTGTTTTTTGCGATATTGATCCGATAACATTTACAATGGATGTATCAAAAATAGAAGAATTAATTACAGATAAAACTGTTGCAATTCTTCCGGTACATGTATATGGAAATATCTGTAATATAGAGGAAATACAGAGATTAGCAAATAAGTATAATTTAAAGGTTATTTATGATGCGGCGCATACGTTTGGTGAAATATATAATGGAAAAGGGATAGGTACATATGGAGATGTAAGTTGTTTTAGTTTTCATGCAACAAAGGTTTTTAATAGTATTGAAGGCGGTGCAGTTTGTTTTAATGATTTGGATTTTGGAAAAGCAATGTATCAATTAAAAAATTTTGGTATTAAAAATGAAGAAGTTATAGATGGTGTAGGCGCAAATGCTAAGATGAATGAGTTTTGTGCGGCAATGGGGCTATGTAATCTTAGACATGTTGATAATGAGATTGAGAAAAGAAGAAAAGTAGTAGAACGATATCGAGAACAATTGGAAGGTGTGGACGGTATACAACTCAATCCTGTTCAAAAAGGAGTAAAGAGTAATTATGCTTATTTTCCAGTAGTTTTTGATGAAAAAATATTTGGAAGTAGTAGAAATGAAGTGAAAGAAGCTTTGGCAAAAGAGGGGATTGGGGCGCGAAAATATTTTTATCCTTTAACTAATTCATTTGATTGTTTTAAAGGGCGTTATAATGTTTATGAAACACCGGTTGCCTTGCATGTGAGTAAGAGAGTATTAACTCTTCCATTATATGCTGACTTAGAATTAGCGGAAGTTGATAAAATATGTGAGATTGTTAGGCAATGTAGAAGTAAAACAATAATGGGAATTTGAGAAAAAATAGATAATAGGAAATAAAGTCATATTGACAGAGTGGTACATTTTGCAGCAGAAAGCCATGCAGACAGAAGTACTAAGAATCCAGAAGTATTCGTGCAGACCGACGTACTTGGTACAGCTATAAGACTTAACTGTGCAAAAGCAGAATGGAAACTTCCTGACGGAACATTTAAAGACGGTAAGAAATTCCTTCACGTTTCCGCGGACGAAGTATATGGTTTTCTGCCGGATGATAAAAAGCATTCTTTTATGAAACTTGCGCCTATAATCCGCACAGCCCATATTCAGAAAGTAATGCATCTTCTGATATGTTGATTACGGCTTATATGGATACTTATAAATTCCCGCAAACATTACTAACTGTTCCAATAACTACGGACCATACCAGTTCCTGAGGGAATTATTCCACTTATCGTTAACAACGCATTACAGGGCAAAAGATGGAAAAACGTTGGTGACTGGTTACATGTAGACGGCCATGCAAAGCCATCGATATGGTTCTGGAACTGGGAAGATTATTTGAAATTTACAATGCTGGTGAACATGAAGAAAAACAGAATATTGGAATATTACAGGAAATGCTGCTGGAAGGTAATCTAAGAAAAGAATTAGTTTCTACAGATTTAATTACCTATGTAAAAGGCAGAAAAGGTCATCACAGACGTTATATAATTGCTCTTGATAAGATCAAAGTAGAAATTGGCTGGGAACCGAAAACTATGTTCAAAGAAGGTACCAAACTTACTATCAAATGGTTCTTTGAAAATGAAGATTGGATGAAAAATGTAACCAGCGGTGACTATCAGAAATGCTACGAAGATATGTACAGCGGAAAAGAGGATAAAGTTAGAAAAGATAAAAGGATTTTGAGAGGGAAGAAACATATATGAAGATTATTGAATTAGTATCAAATCCGGGTGAAAAAACAAATATTAATCCAAAGGATTCAAATAAAATAAATAGTTTTAATTTTTTTCGAGTTTGCTTCGCTGCGTTTGTAATTTTTTCGCATTCATTTGAATTAATAGGACTTGAAGCACCTAAAGTTTTTAACAGATCATTGGGAAATTTTGCTGTACATTGCTTCTTTGTAATGAGTGGCTATTTTATTATGCATAGTTGGAATAATTCTCAAAATGGAATAGAGTATTTGTTAAAGAGATTTTTAAGAATTATACCAGAATTTATAGTAGGAATATTGTTGTCAGAAATTTTAGCAGCATTGTGTCAAAATTATATAATATGTCCAACACCATATATAAAAAATGGAGTTGTTTGGACATTATATTATGAAATATTGCTATATGTTGTCATTTTAGTTATTGGCACTTTAAAACTTAACAATGAAGTGATAGTTGGTAGTACATATTTAATTTCATTTATTTTAATAATTGTATTTCAAACTAATACTAGCGCTGAATATAGTGTAGTTGCACCACTATTATTTTTATTTTTAGGGGGGGGGTACATATGTTCGATTGAAAAAAAGATTAACATGGAAATGTGCGGAATCGTGTCGATTTTTTTACTTTTGATTGAAAACTACACTCCTGATTTGTTCGTGTTTATTATAAAGAGATTACCATTAATTTATGGTCCGAATTTGGAAGAAATTAATTATTATGTTTATTTGATTTGTTTACCATTTGCATTAATATATATAGGGAAGTATTTTGTTATAAAAATATATTTAAGAATTGATTTATCATATGGATTGTATATGTATGCATGGCCAATACAGCAAAGTATAATTTATTTATTTATTATAAATGGAATGAATTTAGAACCGAAAATAATTTTTGTATTATCTGGTTTAGGAACATTATTAGTTTCAATTGCAGGATATATTTTAATTGAAAAACCTATGATAACAATTAGATATAAAATACTTAATTTGTTTAGGAAATATTATTAACTATTTTATTTATCTAGTAAGCTGAGATTGCCATGGAAATTAAAATTATGTTTAAAAAAGGGAATAAGCATAGATTTAAATAGTCTGTTTGAATGAAAAACTAAATTCTAGAAAAATACTTTAAAAAAGTGGAGTTTGGAATTTAAAATAACATGATTGTACTGTTATTTTAATGTGTTTATGTTTTTAATTTCGTTAAGCCATTGACAAATAGTGTGCCATCATGTACCATAATAATTATCGTTTTTGGAAAAACTCCAAGTCATAGAGTTGTACATTTTGCAAAATCATAGGAGAGAAACATGACTTTTGACGCAAAAGAAATAATGTTCAAAATAGATAAAGAAGTATCATAGACGTAATGTGAAGGCTGAACTGACTAGATATGCATAGGTCAACGGTAGAAATTATCTATCATGAGAAGAAAAATTTGATATGGACTTATGGTATGTGGATTATATTATTTTGATAACAAATATGATAAAACAGTAATGTCTGTAGTTAGACGAGAAGGAATTAATTCATGAATGTCAGCAATGATGGAAGAATTTTATAACAAGGAGGATAAAGCGTGAGCGAGAAAGTACTAGGTATTTGGGGTGCAGGTGGACTTGGCAGAGAGGTTTTGGAATTAGCAAGGATAATTAACAACAAAAGCAAACGCTGGGACGACTTTGTTTTTATCGTTGATGGAAGTTCGAATACTGAAGTTAATGGGATTCAGGTAATGGAGTATGAGTCTGCGAAGAAAAAATATGTTGGACTTGAAGTGGCAATGGGGATTGGCGAGCCAACCGTTCGTGAGAAAAAGTTTAATTTGCTCAAGGAGGATGGCGTTAATACGCCTTCATTGATCCATCCTGATGTATATATTCCTGATACGACGAAGGTAGGTCAGGGGACCATTATTCAGTACGGGTGTTTTATTTCGTGCAATGTTACCATAGGTGATTATGTTTATATACAGCCTCAATGCAATATTGGTCATGACGATAAACTTGCTGAAGGGTGCATGATCGCTGGATTCGGTAATATCGCTGGAAGGGTTTCGATAGGGAAATATACTTATTTAGGACTTAGTGCAGTTATTAAAGAAGATGTTAATATCGGAAATAAAGCTGTCATAGGAATGGGATCTGTTGTGTATAAAGATGTTCCTGACGAGATGGTGGCATTAGGAAGTCCTGCAAGACCAATGGCCAGAAATACTGGCGGAAATATTCTTTAGATACTAGCGGAATGGAGGAATAAATATGGGTTTACTTGATGGAAAGGTCTGTCTAATAACTGGAGCAAGTAGAGGAATAGGTGCTGCAACGGTGAAGAGATTTGCAGAAGAAGGTGCAATAGTATATGCAAATGCACGTACTCCAAATATTCTTGACGATTTATGTTTAGAACTAAGTGAAACACATAATACTACAGTAAAAGCTTTGTATTTTGATGTGAGGGATGAAATTGCGTCGAAAAAGGCAGTTATTCAGATTAGAAAGGAGACAGGGAAACTGGATGTTCTTGTGAACAATGCAGGTATAATGAAGGATGCTCTTATAGGGATGATTTCTAGAGATTTGATGCAGGAAATATACGATACTAATGTTTTCGGAGTAATGAACATGATACAGCTTGCAAGCAAAGTTATGATGTTCCAAAAGAATGGAAGCATTATAAATCTTGCTTCAATTGTAGGTTTAGAAGGAAATCCTGGGCAGTTAGTATATTCAGCAACAAAAGGTGCGGTTGCTACAATGACTAAGACAGCATCAAAAGAACTTGCTCCTCAGGGAATTCGAGTTAATGCTGTTGCGCCAGGAATGATTGATACAGATATGTTTAGGAGTATTGGTGATGAAAAAATAAAAGAGCATCTTGCTAACATAAGAATGGGACGGCTTGGAACTCCTGAAGAGGTGGCAGATGTAATCCTATTTTTAGCATCGGATTTATCACGATATATAACAGGAGAGATTATTGGCGTAAACGGTGGCGCTATGGTTTAATAAAAATGCAATTGTCAGAAAGGAGACAAAAATGAGTAACTTAGAAAAGTATAACAAGATTTTTATTAGTACATTTGAAATTAAGGCAGAGGAGCTTGAGGGATTAAATTATCAGGGGATTTCTGCATGGGATTCTGTTGGACATATGTCTCTGATTTCATCATTGGAGAATGCATTCGATATCATGTTTGATACTATGGACGTTATAGATTTCAGTTCATATGAAAAAGGAAAGGAGATTCTTTCAAAAGAAGAATACGGAATAGATTTCAATGCATAGATTTGAAATAGAAAAAATATGGGATTTTGATAAATATGGAGACAGATGCGCACTTATAAGCGATGAGGAACAATCAATATCGTATAAAACATTGAAAGAAGCGTCGGATTTGGTGGCTGATGCCATAGATGAACGATGCCTTGTTTTCTCGCTGTGTAATAACGAGATAGGCTCTATTATAGGTTATGTAGGGTTTGTTAATAATGGAATTGTTCCTGCATTATTGAGTACACACCTTGATGAAGATTTACTTAATAGCTTATTTGATATATATGCACCATCATTCATTTGGTTGCCGGATGATCAGATAGAGAAGTATGCTCAGTTTTCTGTTGTATTGCGCTCATATGGATATGCTCTAATGAGAACTAACTACGAAAAGAAGTATTCTCTTTATTCGGAGTTGGCATTGTTACTTACTACTTCTGGATCAACAGGAAGTCCAAAATTTGTACGCCAATCTTATACTAATATAAAAGCAAATACGAATTCTATAATTCAGTATTTGGAATTGGATTCATCGGAAAGGCCAATAACTACGCTTCCAATGAATTATACCTATGGATTATCAATAATAAATACACATTTGGCAGTAGGTGCAACAATACTTCTTACCGATAAGACACTAATGCAAAAAGAGTTTTGGACTTTTTTTAAGGAACAAAAAGCAACTTCTTTTGGTGGAGTGCCTTACACATACGAAATGTTGGACAAGCTTCGATTTATGCGAATGGATTTACCGACACTTCGTACAATGACACAAGCGGGAGGAAAAATAACACCAGAACTGCACGAAAAATTTGCTCAATTTGCATTTGAAAATAATAAAAAATTTATTGTTATGTACGGTCAATGCGAAGCAACAGCTAGAATGGGATACTTACCGCCAGAGTCTGCTGTGCAGAAGAAAGGTTCAATGGGAATAGCTATTCTAGGTGGCAGTTTTTCTCTTATTGATATTGATGGAAATGAAATCACAAATCCTAATACTCCGGGAGAGCTTGTGTATAAAGGTGCAAATGTTACACTCGGGTATGCTGAGAATGGTAATGATTTAGTTAAAGGTGATGAACGGAATGGCGTGCTTATTACAGGGGATATGGCTCAATTCGATGATGAAGGGTTTTATTATATAGTAGGTAGGAAAAAACGCTTTCTTAAAATTTATGGAAACAGAGTGAATCTGGATGAAATAGATCGTATGATAAAAGCTGAATACAACATAGAGGTTGCCAGTTCTGGAATAGATGATTGTATGTATATATTTGTAACAGAATCAGATAAGGCGGATTCTGTTAGAAATTATGTTATTGGCAAGACTAAGCTTAATCCGGTTGCTTTTAAGGTAATTGTAATTGATGAAATACCTAAGAATGATTCAGGGAAAACGTTATATAGAGAGTTGACGAAGTATTATATCAAATAAAAGATAGTAGTGTAGTTTTGCTTATATATAATTATTACAAAATTAAGATGGTGATTTATGTCTAATGTACAAATGCAACTTTTTATACTCCCGTATGCTGGCGGGAGTATTGCCGCTTTTAAGAAGTTAACAGATTTTATTGATAATCGAGTAGAGACGATAACTGTGGAATACCCAGGACGGGGAACACGCGCTCAGGAACCGTTGAAACAGAGTATAAATGACTTGCTGGATGATGCAATTTCATATTGTCAGGAAAGAAGAAATCCCCAAATACCATTTGCAATTATGGGATACAGCATGGGGAGTATTCTTGCCTATGAGATTATTAAGCACAATATGATAGAAGGCGAATTAAAGCATATATTTATTTCTGCCGAGATTTCACCAAAATATCGTTCGTTAGAATTGAGTAAGATAGACGATCTTACAGATGAGGGAATATTGGACAGGGCACGAAGACTTGGTGGATTAGACGAAAGAATTCTTTTAAACAAAAGGTTTGTAGATATTTATATCACGCCGATGCTCTCTGATTACAGAAATTTCTTTGGGTATCGATATGTGGAGAGCAGAGAGAAAATTAGAACCGATACAACTTTTTTTTATTGTAAAAATGATACTCCGAAAGAAGACGTCGAGAAATGGCGCGAATTGATTGGTGGAAAAAATCAATTTTATGAATACGGGACAAATCATTTTTTCATAAATCAGTATTATAAAGAAATGGCAAAGGTAATAAACGAAACCTTATGCTGGTAGAATGAGGTGAAACATATGACATTCGATGAAATAATGAGTATTCCACCATATTCATTAAATGAAAAAGAAAAAACTAAGCTTTTGACTAAAAGACTTTCAGAACTGACAAAGCATCATGCAAAAGCATGTCCTGAGTATCAAAGAATGTTAAATTCTATAGGGTTTGATATAGAGAGTATAGAAAGTTATAAGGAACTTCCTTTTTTGCCAGTTCGTCTCTTCAAAGAATTAGTTTTGAAATCTATCCCTCAGGAAGACATTGTAAAAACGATGACATCTTCAGGGACGACTGGACAGGCTGTGAGTAAGATTTATCTTGATAGAAATACGTCGGCAAACCAGCAAAAGACAATGGTAAAGATTGTACAAGAATTTACTGGGTCAGCGCGTATGCCAATGATTATCATTGATTGTCCGAACGTAGTAAAGAATAGAGCTATGTTTTCGGCAAGAGGTGCCGGAATTTTGGGATTTTCTATATTTGGTGCAAAAAAGATATATGCACTGGATGATGAAATGCGTTTGGATGTTGGAGCATTGAAGAGTTTCCTTGAAGAGAATAAAGGACAAAAAATTCTTCTTTTTGGTTTTACTTTTATGATATGGCAGCATTTTTACAAGGAGCTTTTAAGGTTAAAGGAAGAAGGAATTACTTTTGATTTATCTGATGGTGTTTTGATTCATGGCGGTGGATGGAAAAAACTGATATCTGAGGCTGTAAGCCATGATGAGTTCCATAAGAGATTGGAAGACATCTGTGGTCTTAAAGATATCCATGATTATTATGGAATGGTTGAACAGACTGGGTGCATATATATGGAGTGTGAATGTGGGCATCTTCATGCCAGTAATTTCTCAGATGTTATAATACGTCGTCCTATAGATTTTTCAGAAGCAGCTATAGGAGAAACAGGTATTATCCAGGTGGTTTCAACAATACCTGAATCATATCCTGGGCATAGTCTTCTTACTGAGGATGAGGGTGAAATCTTAGGAGTAGACGATTGTCCTTGTGGACGAAAAGGAAAATATTTTAAGATAAATGGCAGACTTAAGAATGCAGAGATAAGGGGGTGTAGTGATACTTATGCAGACAAGTTTAGATAAAGAAGTACTTGATAGAGTGACATATCTTACTGGTTCGGCGGATATCACTGAAGATTTACTCTCTGCACCGGCAATGATTCCGTTTGATAATGACATCATTGAATTTCTTAATGATGTATCCAGGGAAATAATGAATGACCCAAGAGGCAGGGCTTATTCAGATGTCATAACATTTGGATTCTGGATTCGTAAGAGCTCGATTATAAAATTGAAAGAAAAATATGAAATTAAAGATGATGCTTTTCATATGGGGAAGGGGATTGTGTTTCATATAGCACCATCAAATGTTCCCGTTAATTTTGCGTATTCTTTGGTGTCTGGATTGTTATATGGTAATGCAAATATTGTAAGAGTTCCGAGCAAGGATTTTCCGCAAGTTACAATTCTTGTGGATGCCTTCAATAATGCATTAGAACAACATCCGAATATGAAATCGTATGTAATTTGTGCCCGTTACAATCGTGATAAAGAAATAAACGATTTGTTCAGTTCTATTTCCGATGTCAGGATTGTATGGGGCGGAGATAAGACGATTGAAGAGTTGCGCAAGTCACCTTTGCCGCCACGTTCCGGTGAGATAACGTTTGCTGATAGGTATTCTATCGCTGTTATTGATGCTGACAGCTATTTATGCATTGAGGATAAAAAAAGAGTGGCTGAGGATTTTTATAATGATACATTCTTTTCGGATCAGAATGCATGTACTAGTCCTCGAATAATAGTATGGACAGGAAAGCAGATAGAGGCAGCGAAAAAAGAATTTTGGGAAGCAGAGCACGACCTTGTGGAGAGAAAGTATTCTTTTCAACCGATTCAAGGAGTTAATAAATTAACTCAGTGTTTTATTGCTTCGACAGCATTGGAGAGCATAAAGATAATACCACACAAAGACAATTTAATTGTGAGAATTGCCGTTTCAGAGATATCGGATACGCTTATGGATTATCGTGACAACAGTGGATTCTTTTATGAGTTTGATTGTGAAGATATCCGCCTTATTAAGCCAATTTGTAATGATAAGAGATGTCAGACCATAGCTTATATAGGTGACAAAAAAACAATTATTCCACTTTTACAGGCAGGTGTGAAGGGGATAGATCGGGTTGTCCCGATGGGAAAGACAATGAATTTTGACTTGATATGGGACGGTTACAATTTGCCATATCAGCTTACAAGGAGCGTTGTATTGGAGTAGATGAAAAAGAATAGTTACAGTTTAGGGAATAGGAAGGTTGCCATTGTAGGGGCTGGATATGTAGGATCTTCTATTGCATACGCACTTGCATTAAGAGATGTGGCAAGAGAGATAGTCCTTATCGATACAAATGAAGGGAAAACAGTAGGAGAAGCGAAAGATATTCGTCATGGTCTACCTGGGATAGGAACAGCTGATTTATATGCAGGTAATTATAGTGATTGTGAGGATTGTGATCTCATCATAATTACTGCTGGTCGGGGAAGAAAACCTGGAGAGTCAAGGCTTGACCTTACAAACGAGAATGTGAAGATCATGAAATCTGTGATTGAAAGTATTCAGCGGTATTACACAAGAGGAGTAATACTTGTTATTTCGAATCCGGTTGATATATTAACATATAAGGCATCAGAATGGATGGGATTGCCGGATGGAATGGTGTTTGGATCGGGTTGTATTTTAGATACATCACGATTTGTAAGAACTATTGCTGATTATGTGGGGCTAAGTACAGGTGTAATCAATGGGTATGTTGTTGGGGAACATGGAGATGGACAGGTACCTATATGGAGTCATGTTACTGTAGGTGGAATACCGATTTCTGAGTATTGCAATGATATTGGTTTGGCTTGGGATGAACAAATACGTTTGGAAATAGCTGAAAAAACAAAAACGATGGGCTCTGAGATTATTTCAGCAAAGGGGAGAACACATTATGGCATAGCAACTTGTGTGTGTCAGATTGCAGATTCAATAATGAATATGAGACCGACTATTGCATCTGTTAGTTCTGTTCTTCTTGGAGAACATGGATGTAGGGATGTAGCACTTTCGGTTCCGTCTGTTATTGGACCGTCTGGTGTACAACAGAGGATAAGAGAAAAATGGGCGCCGGAAGAGTATCGAGCTTTTTTTGATTCTGTGGAGAAAGTTAGGAATATGCTAGCTGTGATTGGGTAGTGTGAAACTAATTGATTATTTTTATAAATATGGGGAGTTTCAGAGTATTATGAGAAACTTCCGATTTTTAGTCGATTGTTTGGAAACATGAGACTGTAGCAAATTTTATGTAAACTAGATGTGTAGGATAATCAAACGTAATGAGGGTTTGACAAAGTTTTTGAAGGTTTGATATGCTACCTTTTAGGTAGACAGTAGACAAGTGAAATAATAAAAAACTTGGAAATGGTATAATAAAGTAGACACAAAGTTAAGAAAATTTAGTGAAAGGAGTCTGCTTTATGCCAAGAAGAAGCTATGATAAACAATTTAAAATGGTTGCTGTAAAACTCGTATTAGAAGATAGTATGCCGGTTTCAGAAGTGGCAAAAGAATTAGGTATTCATTATGACGGTATGTATAAATGGATTAGTGAATATGAAGAATATGGTGAAAGTGCGTTCCCGGGTCATGGGACCGCACTTTATTCATATCAATACGAAATAAAGAAACTAAAGGTTGCAAATATGGAACTGTGAAAGGAATTAGAATTATTAAAAAAATTCTAGGCCTTCTTGAAGAAAAAGAATACATAAGATTTCGTTATATAAAAGAACATGCTGATTCTTTAAATATCAAGAAAGCATGCAAACTCCTAAATGTTTCCTGTTCAGGCTATTATAAATATTTGGAAAGGAAACTGTCTGCTCACGGTATTGAAAATAGTGTTTTAAGTACTGAAATCAAAAAAATTTGATGAACATAAGGGACGTTATCGCTCTCTTCGTATGACAGAAGTTCTTGAACAAAACGGAATAAAAGTTAATCGAAAACGAGTTGTCAGATTTATGCGAATAATGAATTTATGTCCGAAAGTTACAAACTATAAATATAAAAGATATCATCAAAACAATATCAAAGAAGAACATGCAAATCTTCTTAATCAAATGTTTAAAGCTAATGATAGAAATAAGATTTGGGTTGGCGATATTACTTATATTCCAACTCAAAAGAAAATATTATATCTTGCAGTTTTTATAGATATTTTTTTGCATAAAGTTGTTGGCTGCTCTATGGATACCAGAATGAAAGATAAATTAGTAATAGCAACTTTTAATTAGGCTTACGGTAAGGAACATCCTGACTCTGGTTTAATTGTACACACTGATTAAGGAGCACAGTTTACTGGTGGAAATTTTCAAATGTTATTAAAAGCGAGAAAAGCCATTCATAGCGAAAGTCGAAAAGGCAATCCTTATGATAATGCCCTTATGGAATCATTTTACAAGACATTAAAAAGAGAGCTTGTTCAGGAGGCACATTTTGAAGCACCTGAACAAGCTCAAAAAGAAATATTTAAATATATTGAATTGTATTATAACACGAAGCGTATGCATTTATCTCTTGAATATGTTTATCCATTTGATTTCTAAAAACTAAATTCATAAAATCCGCTTAACTATGTGTCTAAAAAAGTTAACAATTCCATTATATCAGGTGGCTTAAAAGTTCAAACTTGGGGGTTCGGTTCATAATTTAGCGTTTACGACAAATCTATAAAAATATGTATGATTAGCCCTTTGAAATGTATGCGACTTTGTCAGCTGCTTACGTCATTTTCCTTTTTCTTTTCAGATTAAAATCATTAACTTAATGACATTGACTTGACAAGGAACATATCATATGCGGCAGGGTAGTTATTACAACCGTGGTATTCAAAAACATAAAAATATGCTACAATACAATTAATTATGAGAAATTGGAGGATTATGCCATGAGAACTTATTTAGTAACAGGTGGAGCCGGATTTATCGGTTCTAATTACATTCATTATATGTTTAAAAAATATGATAACGACATCCGTATTATCAACGTAGATGTACTTAC